>CAZVQB010000001.1:0-80004 GCA_964629235.1 uncultured Candidatus Saccharibacteria bacterium
CCAACAAGTCTATCAAGAACTCTTCTTGCTTCTTGGGCCATACGTAAGTTCTCATCTATTCCTCGTGGATGCTTCATTGCTTCTATAACTGCGTCTCTTGTTATTTCGTGAAATACAACTCTTTTTGGATTCTTAAGTTTTGTTGCCTCTGCAATATGCCAAGCAATAGCTTCTCCTTCTCGGTCGGGGTCGGTTGCGAGTATTACTTCATCAGCTCTTTTTGCCAAATCCATGATCTCCGAAACTACCTTCTCCTTTCCTGGAGAAATTTCATAATGGGGAATAAAGCCACCTTCAATATCAATAGCTTTTTTATTACTCTTTGGCAGATCTCTTATGTGTCCGACTGAAGCTTTTACTGTATATGCACCGTCCAAATATTTGGAAATAGTTTTAGCTTTTGCTGGTGACTCAACAATAAGTAATTTCATATGTTCATTAGTATTACATGAGAATGGGAATAGTGGCAAATTTTATGTTGGTAAAAGGCCCGCATGCATGCATGCGGGCCTGTAGTGTTTGGGTGGATTAATATATCCATCCACTTGAAACACCATTTTCGTCGGGTTCTGTGATAACCTGTGATTTTGACACTGGTTGACCTGAGTCTAGAAAGATCAGTACTCCATCTTTGTATCCAATTCTTTTTCCAGGATACTTCAATTCAGCTCTCCGTCTCTCCTCCTTTCGTTTTTTATGTCTCTCTTGAATTTCAGCACAGTCGCCTTTGCTTGAATACCATGTAGCCATAATACCTCCTTCCAAGGTTGAATTGTTACATCCTACCTCGATGTTCTTGAACCCTCTTAGGTTTTTGAATCATGATTGATCCAGGTACTCTTTCTTGAGTTCCTGCGAAAAACAAAGTTCCATCCCTATATTCGAACTTACTACCAGGATACCTATCCCTCGCCAACTTTTTTTGATCCTTTCTCATTTTGATCCTGTCACTGACAGTCGCACACCCTGCTGGTGTCGTGATTGGGTTTCCGGTCTGACGATTGTAATAGTATTCCATAAATTTTCTCCAAAAACAGATTACATTGATTATTGTAAGGTGTCAATCAACCCAAATATTCCAACCGTCAGAAGAAAGTCCTACGAGTCCAATAGCTCCATCTTGTGAAGATTTTTCAGTAGGTTTTTTATTAGCCTTTTTCTTTTTAACTGACATCGGTTTTGTCTTTTTTCCTTTCTTAATTCTCTTTGTGGCCTTACATTGAGATGTTTTTGAGTGTTTTTTCCTTTCCCTACGCTTCAATCTTTTAGTTCTCATAAAATGTGCGAATTCTCATACAAGACTAACATCCGAGGTAAAAATAATAAAATCCTAGACAAAATAATATTTTTATGATATTGTATCATTTCAATATTTAATACAAGAAATCTAATAATAACAAAATGAAAAAATTCGATAGAGGGAATAGAGGTGATTCAGACAGAAATTTCCGAAAGGGAGGATTTCGTAATAATGATTCAAGACCTATGACTATGCATAGTGCTATTTGCGCTAGTTGTAAGAAGACATGTGAAGTTCCTTTTAGACCTAACGGTGATAAGCCTGTTTACTGTAGAGACTGTTTTGCTGGAAGAGCTGCTATGGGTGGTGAGAGATCGGGTAGAAAGGACTTTAGAAAAGAGTCCGGGCAATTTAATCAAAATGATAATAAATTTACTTCAAGACAAAACTTTAATTCTAATCAAAGTGATAAACCTATGATTGAGGACTTGAAAAAGCAAATTGATTCTATGAACGTAAAGCTTGATAAGCTTACAAATACAATTCAAAATCTTGCTGAAAAGATGAATAAAGAAACTCCGAAGGCAAATGTAGAAAAAGAGAATAAAGTTGAGGTTGAAGAAAAACCAGTAATATTTTCTAAGGTTAAGAAAGCAAAAGCTAAAGCTTCAAAATAAATATAGGTGCTATAATATATTTAATTATTTATATGATTAAAAAATATTTTCCACACTTTTTATTATTTATTTATTCAATAGAGTTCATAGTAGCTGGCATAAATCCTTTTGATAGAGCTGTTTGGTATGTAGAAAATGGGCCAATTCTCGCTCTAGTTGTTTTTATTGTTATTTTATATTGGAGAAAAGTTAGATTTTCAAATACTGCTTATGCTTTGATGTTTATTTTGCCTTTCCTTCACACTATCGGCGGACATTATACTTTCGAGCATGTGCCTTTTGATTGGTTCAACAATCTCTTTGGTTTTGAAAGAAATATGTTTGATAGAGTAGGACATTTCTCTGTAGGCTTCTACGCTTTGCCTATTATTGAGTATTTGAATATGAAGAAATTGGTAAATAAAAAATCAGTCTCAATATCGTATGCGATCTTCGCTATTGCATTCGTAGCGGTATTTTATGAATGGATTGAATGGTATTACGCAGCTACGGAAGGCGGAAGTGCAGGAGCCGCTTTCCTCGGTTCACAAGGTGATATATGGGATGCTCAAAAGGATATGCTTATGGATGTTCTCGGTGCTATATTTGTTTCTTTTGGTTATATCGTATCTAATTTTAATAAAAATAAATTATTCACATTTTTCTTTAAGTAAACAATCGTTCACTGTATAATATAGTTGTGAAAAACAAGACTATATTACATATGGATGGTGATGCTTTTTTCGTTGCTGTAGAAATCGCCAAAAATCCTAAATTAAAAGGCCTACCGGTCGTAACTGGAGAAGAAAAGGGTATTGTAACTGCTCTATCTTATGAAGCCAAAGCTCTAGGTGTAACTAGAGGATTGCCGATCTTTATGCTTAAAAAGAATTTTCCGAAAGTGATTATTATGCCCGGAGACTATAGATCATATGCAGAATATTCTCTAAAAATGTTTAATATTGTTCGAAGATATGCAGATGATGTAGAAGAATATAGTATAGATGAATGCTTTGCAGATCTTACTGGTCTTGATCGTCCATTAAAAATGACTTACAGAGAGATCGCTTTAAAGATCAAAAAAGAAATAAATGAAGAGCTTGGTCTATCTATATCGATCGGTTTGGCTAATACAAAAGTTCTTGCAAAGCTTGCTTCAAAATGGGTAAAGCCGAATGGTTTTACGATTATTGAACAAGGAAAGCAAAATGATTTTCTTTTGAATACCTCTATAGAAAAGATTTGGGGGATCGGACGACAGACTACGGAATTCTTAAGAAAAAAAGGTATAAGAAATGCTCTTGATTTCACTTCAAAGAAAGTCGAATGGATAAGAGAAAATCTATCAGAACCGTATGAAGTTATTTGGAATGAATTGAACGGTGTGTCACTTATGGATGTGAATTCTAAACCAAAATTAGAATATTCATCTATTCAAAAAACAAGATCCTTTCATCCTTTTACAAATGATAAAACATTTCTAATATCTCAATTATCAAAACATGTAGAAGATGCTTGTGCTAAAGCTAGGTATTATGATTTGGTTCCAAAAGAAATATATTTCTTTATTAAAACTAGAGATTTTGTTTATAAAAGTAAGAAAGTTCCACTCACCGTGCGTTCCAATACCCCAGAGATAATCATGTCTTTAATATTAAAATATTTTGATGAATTATATGATTCAAGGGTCATGTATAGAACTACCGGTATTACTTTATCTGGTCTTACCCCAAGCGAGTCAAAACAATCAGATCTTTTTGGAGGGTTTGATAGAGCAAATAAATTTGAATTGATCCATAAACAGATTGATCTATTGGAAAATAAATATGGAAAAAGAATAGTTCATCTTGCTTCAACTCACAGAGCCTTGAGTGAAGATAAAAAGGGAACTGACGTTGATGATTTGGATAGAGATTTGCTTTTTATATAAAAAAGTACCAGGAATATGAGATTCCTAGTACAAAAGAGTTCGCTTCGCAAAAGCTAAGCTACACTCTGGATTCGAACTCGTATTTCAAAAGTTTGACTGTTTGATGTGGTTCTGACTGCTGTATCTCTTATAACTTTGCCATCCCTCACTCTTACCAACTTGGCATTACTGAGATTAGGGAATTTGGCGGTAATACGATACGTTGGGTCAAGCCAGACGTCGTTTATTTCAGATACAATTTGGTGTTCATTCAAATCGCCAAATAGTATAATCCATGCAGACTTTTTCTTATTGATTCTACCGAATACATGTCCGAGGCTAGCAATACTCTCACCAAAGCTGTCCCAGTATCTGACAAATTTATCAAAGATTTCTGGCGCACCCAATGAATCAAAAAGCGCATGCCATGCTTCATGTTTAAACCTCAGTACATAGGAAATATTATTTCCATTATTTGATCCGCCAAGTCTTTTCGGCCTCCGATGATGCTTCGTTATATCGTCTGGTCTAAAGATTTTTTCTAATCTACGCGACCTCCATTTTTTGTTGTAGTTTCGTTTATGTCCATGTTTAAACCTTTTCCTCCTTGGTCTCATATGTATTAAACGATCTAAAATAAGCCTATCATTGTTATTAAACAAAGCAAGTGTCGTGTTAGACTTTGTATATGCGAGGTTACAATCTAGATAATTTAGTAAAAAAATACTTTAAAGTCAGGGTAAGGGTAGTGAGAAGGCGAATAAGGATAAAAAATAAAAAAGGAAGTAAAAGTGAATATTTAAAATATAAAAACCAAGCTCTAAAATTGGTCAGAAATAAATTGGAGCATTTTAATAAATCTTATAATTTTAAATACAATAAAGTCACAGTAAGAAATCAAAGCACTAGATGGGGAAGTTGCTCAAAAAGTGGAAATTTAAATTTTAACTATAAACTTTCTTTGCTACCAGAGAATCTTGTTGATTATGTTGTTGTGCACGAACTTTGTCATCTTGGTGAATTCAATCATTCAAAAAATTTCTGGGATTTGGTCGCAAGAGCGGTGCCAGATTATAAAGAGAGAAGGCAAGAGTTGAGAATAAAATCTATCAATTTATCCTAAACTTACCTCCAATTTCTTTTATCATTCCATTTATTTCAAGAATGGATATAGTCTCATTTACTATCTGTGCTTTTAAACCAGTTTTTAATATTAGTGATTCATGATTCAAAGCTTCTATTTGTAAAAACTCCACAATCATTCTCTCTTCACTGTTTAAATTTATTAATAATTCTTTTTGTATTGGTTTTGACTCCGATGATTTTATTCCAAGCATCTCCAGTATATCTTCTGAACATGTTATCGGTATTGCCCCTTCTCGTATCAATTTATTTGTTTCAATAGACAGTGGCGAAGTTATCTCACCAGGTAAAGCGCCTACATTTTTATTATAATCAAGAGCGAGTCTTGAGGTTATAAGTGTACCTGATTTTATTTTTGCTTCTATTATTATTACGGATTCAGATATTCCAGCCATGAGCCTGTTACGTCTAGGGAATGTCCATTCAAAAGCTGGCATAGTGTTGTCATATTCTGATATAAGACCTCCACCAGAATACAGTATTTCTTTTGCCAAATCTCTATGTTTGTCTGGATAAAGAACACTCTCGTCCAAACCCGATCCTGGGAAAGCTATAGTCTGTAAACCTGCTTCTATAGCTGATCTATGAGCTATACCATCTATACCTATAGCCAATCCTGACACTATACATATATTGTATCCTTTTAAGCCCAAAATAAGCTCTCTGACAGCTTGTTCACCATAACTTGAATGTCTACGTGAACCAACAATACAGACTATTTTTGAATTCTTATTCGGTAGGCTACCTTTAATATAAAGTCTTTGGGGAGGTTCAGGTATTTGGGTAAGTTGAAAAGGGATTTCATCACCTTTTAATATTCGTATTTCATAATCATTCATAAATACAATGTAGCAAAGACTTATGAAATCCAAATAAAATTTTTGTAATTTTCAATTATGATTTCTTCATATTTCCACATGATATACATTGACTTTCTTTTATATAATTTCTTTGTTTTTTATAGACTTTCCAGTATAGACATTTTCTGTTATTATGTCTTTTATGTTAGATATTAAATTCATTCGAGAAAATAAAGAGATTGTACAACTTGGTGCCAAGAAGAAACATGTTGATATTAATATCGATGAATTGATTTCGCTTGATGATAAAAGAAAAGAACTTCTTTCACAGATTGAAAAAAAGAGAGCTGAACAAAATGCTATAAGTGAAAAGATTCCATCTGCTTCTCCAGAAGATAGACAAAAGATGATTGATAGTATGAAAGTTGTAAAGGAATCTTTGCAAAAAGACGAAGAGTCTCTAAAGGAAATGATGAAAACATGGCATGAAGCAATGCTACGAGTACCTAACGTTCCAGATATGACTGTTCCAGAGGGTGATAGTGATGCAGATAATAAAGAGGTAAAAGTTTGGGGTGAAAAGCCAGTTTTTAACTTTGAACCAAAAGACCATGTTGAAATAATGGAAAAGCTAAAAATGCTTGATATTGAACGTGGTACAAAAGTTCATGGTTTCCGAGGATATTTCCTTACTGGTGAAGGAGCAAGACTTTCTTTTGCAATTTGGAACTATGCTATGGATTTCTTTTCTAGTAAAAAGTTCATACCAGTTATAGCTCCATCAATAGTTAGAAAAATAAATCTATACGGTACAGGACATCTTCCTGGAGATATGGAAGATTTCTATACAACTCAAGATGGCGATGTTCTATCAGGAACTGCAGAAGTTGCTCTTATGGCAATGCATAGTGATGAAGTCCTTGATTCAAATAGTCTACCAATACGATACCTGGGTTTTTCTCCGTGTTATAGAAGAGAAGCGGGCGCGCATAGTAAAGATGTAAAAGGCCTTATTCGAGTTCATGAATTCTACAAACTTGAACAGTTGATCCTATCTGAAGCGAGCCATGAGACAAGTGTTGCTTTGCATGAAGAATTGAATAGAAATACTGAGGAATTCATAGAGTCACTAGGTATTCCGTATCATACAGTTCTAAACTGTGGAGGCGATCTTGGTTTGGGGCAAGTAAAGAAATACGACGTAGAACTTTGGGTTCCAAAGGAGAATAAATATAGAGAGATTTCTTCAGCATCATATTTTCATGATTTTCAGACTCGAAGATTCAATACAAGATACAAGGACAAAGATGGTAAATTGCGCTATGCTCATTCATTGAACTGTACAGCTATTCCAACTCCAAGAATCCTTGTTTCTCTTGTCGAGAATTATCAACAAGCGGATGGATCAATAAAAATTCCTGAAGTTCTACACAAATATTTTGGCAAAGAGTTTATAAAATAATATTTTCTTCATGAAGATAGGACGTTTGAGTACCTTACAATCAGCAAAGTATTTACAAAAGAAAAAAAAGCAAAGAATATTAACTATCACTATTTATTCTATCGCTTCGCTTATTGTAATACTTGCTATTCTTTTTTCTTTTAAACTATCATTTTTAAGAATCACAAATATTAGTGTAAATGATACATTAAACATCGAATCAGAAGAGATAAAAAATGATGTTCTCGATATGATTTCTGGGAATTATTTTTTCTTTATTCCTAAAGATAGCTATTTCTTTTTATCTAAAGAAAAAATAAAAAATAAAATTGTAGACGATTTTAAAAAGATCAATACTATAGAAATAAAGAATAAAGGAATAACAGGCTTAGAAATAGAAATTACTGAAAGGCAACCTGAGGTTATGATTTGTGATGGATTTAGAGAAGATGAAGAAGGGGAACACTGCTCTTTTGCTGATAAGCAAGGAATAATTTTTGAAAAAGTGGCTACTAGTTCTGATAAGATTTATTTTAAATATTATTCAAGTAATGAAATAAATCAAGATAAATTCATTCAATTACAAAACTTTGTTAAAAATGTAGAAAATTCAGGTATAATAGCTACAGGATTGCTTTTGAGTGAGGATGGTAGCTATGAATTGTATATAAAAAATGTAGACCAAAGTACTGCTGTCGTCTATTTTGACGATAGGACTAGTCTAGATAAAGTAGTTTCAAATCTCTCTGTTTTTTGGAAAAATTCGCTAAATAAAAAAATAGGTTCGGATTTAATACCGAATTTTGAGTATATCAATCTACGTTTTGGTAACAACATTTTCTACCATATTAAGAATAATAAGGAATGATAAAAGTCTACTACTCGATGTTAAAAGCTTGTATTTGCGGAGCTATTATTGCTTTCGCTTTTATTTTCTTGCAGGACTATTTATCAAAAAATTTTGGTAAAAATACAATAAAAGTATCTAATTCAAAAACAGTTAATGAATCTCAGTTGGCATTGGCTACGATACCACATACAGCAATTCTTGAAGAAGCCGATCAAGATCCATCTTTTGTATCTAGATTTTCCCGTGTTTTTATCTATTCTGCTGATAATGGTAAAGAAGTTATAGAAAGTGCAAAAACCTCTTTAGCAAGAACAACTACTGCACGGAAAATTTCAGCGAAATCTTATGTAGTAATCGATCTAGATCGAAACGCGATTTTGCTTGAAAAGAATCCTGAAAAGGCTTTGCCGATCGCTTCAATCACTAAGCTTGTAACAGCAGTCGTGGTGAAAAAACTCCTTAATCAAGATGAAACAATTACTATAACTAGTAGAGCTCTACTTACTTATGGTAATGAAGCATGGCTTAAGGAAGGCGAAAAATTAAAAGTTAGCGAATTAATGTACCCACTACTTATGGTATCAAGTAATGATGCATCTGAAGCTTTAGCAGGTTCATATAAAAAGGGCAGAAAAGAATTCATTAAAGAAATGAATAATTGGGTAAATAGTATTGGAGCATATAGAACGTATTTTGATGACCCGTCTGGGCTTTCAAATAAAAATGTTTCAACATCAAAAGATATTTCTATAATAATAAAATGGATTATAGAAAATGAACCAGATATTTTTAAAATTACTGCTCAGAAATCAAAATCAATACGATTCCATACTTGGACAAACCCGACTCATTTCCTAAACTTATCATCATATGCTGGTGGAAAAAATGGATATACTTTTGAGGCGAATAGAACAAGTGTTGCATTGTTCAAATTAGGTAAAGCAAATAAGCTTTATGGAATAATTTTACTTGGTAGTTCAAATAGAGATAGTGATATATTGGATTTGCTAGAAGAGGCTTTGAGGTAGTAGTATTCAATACATGTCAAAAAGTGTTAATAAACAGAGTTCAAATCTATGGGAAAAGCTCAAAAAACCCATATTTGTCATAGCTCCTATGGCAAATGTGACAGATACAGCATTCCGCTCAATGTTTGCAAAATACGGCAAACCAGACGTTATGTGGACTGAATTCGTATCAGCAGATGGGCTATGTTCTCCTGGTAAGAAAATGCTTTTGCGTGATCTAGAATATTCTGAGAATGAGAGACCAATAGTTGCTCAACTTTTTACTGGTCATCCAGACAAGATGTTTGAAGCTGCGAAGCTAGTCGAGAGTCTTGGTTTTGATGGTGTAGATATAAACATGGGTTGTCCTGATAGAGCAGTAGAGAAACAGGGTTCAGGTGCTGGTCATATAAAAGATCCAGAAAATGCAAAAAAAGTTTTGGAAGCAGCAAGAGCAGGTGCACCGAATATTCCAATATCTATTAAGACAAGAATTGGTTATAACAAAGTTGAGATTGATACTTGGATTAGATTTCTTTTGGAACAAAAGTTACCAGCTTTAACAGTTCATCTAAGAACAAGAAAAGAAATGTCAGATGTTCCTGCACATTGGGAGCTTATGAATAAAATTGTTAAATTAAGAGATGAGATTTCACCAAAGACATTGATAATAGGGAATGGAGATGTATTGAGTATCGAGCATGGTAAAAAGTTAATAGAAGAAACAGGTTGTGATGGTGTTATGGTTGGCCGTGGAATATTCGGGAATCCTTGGTTTTTTTCTGGAAAAGTTTTGGCAGACATTTCACCCAAAGATCGATTAAACGTGATGCTTGAACATGCAAAAGCTTTTGATAAAAAACTAGGTGATGTGAAGAATTTTGCAATAATGAAAAAACATTTTAAAGCTTATGTTTCAGGGTGGGATGGGGCAAAAGAATTGCGAGTAAAACTCATGGAGACAGAAAATATACAAGATGTGGATAAAGTAGTTAAAGAATACTTGAAAAATATTTAATGCGGGTGTAATCTTTTAGAAGATTAATCATCACATCGTCTATGTGATGCTGTACCTCTGGTTCAGTTAGCTCGATAGCTATTGATCGTCAACCGAGAATCCTTAACAAAGGACAATAGGTGAAAACAAATCAATACTGCGTGGCATATCATGGCTCCCCGCCATCGTGTCACGTTCTCTCCCGCCGATTCGTGTTCCCCTGCGTTCCCCTCGCCACCTCGTGAAGGTTTGGTTCGACGGCTTCTTGGAAGCCTCGCGACAAACTATGAGTAGTGCCAACTACTCAGGCTGATGATAGAGAAAACAAAGGATATAGTTCTCAACTAGATGAGATAATGGATGTATTGGCAAATACATAGCGCTAGCCTGCTTTAGCTTAAAAAATAGCCTGTTTTTTAAAAATAAAGTTTTGTTGATGAAGATTAGTGCTCATCGTCTCTATCGCACCCTCCAAGTGGAGGGTGCTTTTTTATTTATGATATAATTGATGTATTATATTTCAGTTATGTCAGACAAAAATTCTACAAATCCAAAATCCTCTTCAGTTTTATATAGGAAATACAGACCATACAATTGGTCTGACGTTGTTGGGCAAGATCATATAATATCTGTTTTAGAGAATTCTATTAAACTTGATAAGATCGCTCACGCATATCTTTTTTCTGGTAGTAGAGGCACGGGTAAGACCTCTATTGCTCGTATATTCGCTCGTGCACTTGGTGTAAGTGACAATGATGTATATGAGATGGATGCAGCTTCAAATCGCGGTATAGACGATATACGAGAGATTCGTGATGGTGTAAGTGTTCTACCTTTTGAATCAAAATATAAAGTCTATATCATAGATGAAGTACACATGCTTACAAAAGAAGCATTCAATGCTTTGTTAAAGACTTTGGAAGAACCTCCAGCACATGCGATTTTTATCCTAGCTACAACTGAGACTGATAAAATTCCTGAGACGGTTCTTTCTCGATGTCAGATTTTTAGTTTTAAAAAGCCGAATAGGGAAGTATTAAAGACTTTGGTAAATAAAATAGCTAAGAAAGAAGGATTCACTATAGATACTGGTGTTGCTGATCTTATCGGTTTACTTGGAGATGGATCTTTTAGAGATACTTTGGGAATATTACAAAAAGTTATAAGTTCATCTTCTGATAAAAAGATTTCAATGAAGGAAGTTGAAGAGATAACTGGAGCTCCAAGAGGGGAGTTGGTAAATAATTTTATATCTTCGCTAGCTTATGGTGATAAGGATCAAGCTTTTTCAATAATATTAAAAGTAAAAGAAGCAAATATTTCAATAAAGACATTTATTTCATTGATTCTAGAAAAAATTAGAATAATTTTAATTCTAAAGAATGTAAATTCTATATCATCAGTTGAATCGTTGAAACAGAGTGTATCAGAAGATGATTGGGTTATTTTGGAAAAGATTTCAAAAGATGAAAAAAGTAAAGTAGGATTAAGTATGCTAAGAGAATTGTTGAAGGCTTATGATTTGACTTCCTATTCTTATATTGAGACTTTGCCTCTAGAAATAGCTATTGTTGACATAGTTTTATAGCGTGATACTATTCTGTGGACGGGTTCCTTAAATATTATGAAGCATATTATCATTGCTCGGCGTATCGGAGGAAAGCCGGAGAGAGTCGTGAGGTTGATCGAGATTTCGACACCCCCACCGAACAACGCAGTCGTGATCAATGACCACTGGAAACACAGGGTCATTCGACAAGGCACATAAGAGTCGCCAAACAGCCCTGTACGTACTATACGTACAGGGTCTTTTTTCCACAATTTTATTTGAAATCAGATTTGGGTTGTGATAATCTAGATTTTGGCTAGTTAATGACTCAAACCTATGAATAAAGGTACCGTATTGCATCACCGAATCGGTCAAACCGATTCAATGCGCAAAAACAGGCGGAAGAAGGGATATACTCTTCCTGTCGGAATCAGACGTCATATGAGGAAGAGTTCTGAGGAAGGAGGTGAACACAAGTAGTGTTTGAAGAGTTCATCGTTCAATCCCCGAGTACATGTACTCGGGGATTTTGTATACTTGAGTTTATCTCGTTTTTAATGTATTTTAATAGTATTGCGGGATCGTATAATGGTAGTACAGCGGCCTTTGAAGCCGTGAATCTTGGTTCGATTCCAAGTCCCGCAGCCAACATGAGCTAGCTCAAAGATAGCTAGTTTACAAACAAAAACACCTCTTAAATTTGAAAGGCGTTTTTGTTGTTTTATATTGCAACAAAATATGCCATAATCTTTATATGAAAGATGGTGTCAAAAAGCTGGGAGAAAATATCAAAAAATTTAGGATCAAAAAAGATGTTAGCTAAACAGAACTTGCTCGTGTGTTGAGCGTTGTTTGATCTTTTGTGAGTAATATCGAGATTATATTGATGATGCAATTAGAGCTAGTTGCTAAGCTATGCAGACTTAAATTTTTATTTCATACTCGTGCTAGTAAAAATACTATTTTCTGATAATATCATGGGTAATGAATAAACCATTATTTACTAATGAATATATAGGAAACGCTGGTGTTAAATATGTTTTCAAATACTACGATTCAGATAATTTTGACCATTTACCAAAAGACAGAATAAAGCAATCCTACGCTGTAGCTTTTTATAAAGACAAATTTCTAGTTGTTAATAATATAAAAAATCCTAAACAGCAATACGGGCTAATTGGAGGTAGTGTTGAAGAGGGGGAAGATCCAAATGAAACTTTAATCCGAGAAATTATGGAAGAATCAAGGATGAAAGTCTTAGAATATAAGTTAATTGGTTATCAAAAGGTGATTGATACTCGAGGAATTCAAAAAGATTTTTATCAACTAAGATATTTTGCAAGAGTTGAACCTGATGGTTTTTTTATTTCTGATCCTGCAGGTTGTGTTACAGAGATTATTGAGTGCACAAAAGATGACTATAAAAAATATTTTGATTGGGGTGAGATAGGTGATTATATAATTAAAAGAGCATATGAAATTAAACAACCATCAGCATAATTATTTGATTTCTACTTTTGATGGTTTGGGCGATGGAGTTATTTACTATCCAATTATTAGGTCTGTTGCAGAAGGCAATCCACGAAATCTATTTTATTGTGCGACAAACTTATTTTTTTCTGATAAAGACATATTAGAAAAACTAGACTTACCAAAAAATATCAAATTCGTTACTGAAGAATTTAGAAAGTTTCCAGAAGAAAACTATAATTATATATTAAACTTTTTATCTGAAAATAATATAAAAAAAATAATAAATTTGAGATTTATCGGTAGAGATTTTGAAAAAGGCTACTTCAAATTCAAAGATCATGCAGAATCTAATAATCTAGATTTAAATTTTTATGATAGTGAAAATATTTCTTTTTTTGAGAGCAACCATAACGCTCGGTCTGTGGTTTTAAAGATATTTGAAAATACCCTCGGTGGTGAAATTAAATACAATGAATTTATACTGAAAACTATTTTCCCAGTATCTGATGATTCCGATGCTATTTTTATAAATATGCACTCAAGAGGCGATTTTAAATTATGGAATATCAATAAATGGTCTGAAGTTATCTCATCAATGGTTTTTTATGGTAAGAAGGTTTATGTTTATGACGGTTATGATGAAAAGGAAAAGGAATATACACGAAAAGTATTTGATAACTTAAGCCAAATCGTGAAAGGTAAAATTAATCTTTTGGTTGATAGTAATTTATTAGATTTGATATCTACTCTACAAAAGGCCAAATTGTTAATCTCAGTTGATTCTGGATTAATACATTTGGCTGATGCTGTCGGAGTCGAGTCTATAGGTATTTATCTAACCACCTCTCCTAGAATGTGGGGAGGTGTAACTGAAAAATTTCATTTTGTACAAAGTCTCCACATGAGAAATTGCAAAAAATTCTATAAACAATTTGGTATGTGTATGAATGGTAAGAAAAAATGCGAAGAGATTGAGGGTGAGAGTGACGATATAGACATTCATGAAATTTTTAATATAGTTAATAATATCTATGAAAAAGAAAATTAAGCTAGCAGTTTTTGTTGATGGAGATTTTATACCATCATATGATGGTGCTTCTAACCGATTTCACTATTTATCTAGGTATTTATCAAAACAAGGTATTGACCTGACTATATTTCATGGGTATAGAGGTTGGTCTAATATCTCTTTAATAAAAAAAGAGCCCTTTAAGACATACGTTTTTCCGATAGATAATTACTACAATAATCTTGAATTAATAGCATCAATTTTGATTAAGGAAGGAGTAAACATTATTCAATTTGATAATCTTGAACCAATTCTCTTACAGGGAATTAAATTATCAAAACTTACTGGCGCTAAATTGGTTAGCGAGATGCATTATGTGGTAAGAAGTTTGGCGAAAAGATTAGGCGCAGATAATGAGAGGCTATCTGAGATAGAGAAAATAGAATATGAAGTTGGTAAAAATATTGATCATTTAATATGTCTGAGTGAGCAAGATAAACCGTCTTTGATTAAGTATTTAAATATAGATGCTGATAAAGTATCGGTTATTCCTAGCGGGGTAGATATTAATGAGATTAAATACTTTGTTTCAGATTTTAAATCCAGAAATATTGTTTTTCTGGGGAATCTATATTTCAAACCCAATGAGGATGCGGTTAGGATTATAAAGGAAAAAGTATATCCAAAATTAAAAGATCAAGGTTTTAAATTTACTGTTGGAGGTGATTGTCCTCCGGATATTCAAAAAGAATTAACTGATAAAAATTTTACTTTCATAGGCACAGTTCCTAATCTTAATGATTTGTTTAAGAATGCAACTTTTGCTCTGGCCCCCATTTTTGAAGGAACTGGTATGCGTATTAAATTATTGAATTATTTAGCTGCTGGTATCCCTGTTATAACTACGTCGATTGCTACAAATGGCTTTAACCAAAAAGAAGCTTTTATTGTTGAAGACGATGTCTCAAAATACGCAGACATTATTCTAGATTTAGTTAATGATAAGAGGAAATTAAAAAATGTATCTAAAAGAGGACATAAGATTATTAAGAAATTTTATGATTGGAAAATTGTTGCTAAAAGAACAATTAAGACTTATAAAAATATTTTAAAAGAAAGAAATGTAGAAAAATTTGGTAACCATAGTATATTGAAAACTAAAGAACCGGTATGGCTCCAAGAAGCTGTTGCCAAGCAAAGATTTAAACAGATTAAGAATCCTAGTCTACCAAAAGATTTTTCATATTGTGTTATAGAAAATAATTATATTAAAGATTATACTCTTAAAAAAATAGTTGCTTTGGAAGGTATGCCTGGTGCAGGTAAGACTACTTTTATAAATAGTTATGTAAAAAATAATGGTAATATAAAATTCTTACCACAACTAGAGATTAAAAATAGAAAGATTTTAGAGAGAGATAATTTGGAAACAACTAAAATGTTTTTGTCTGCTGAAAAAGAAAAAAGTGATCTTATTAATCAAATTGCAAAAGAAAATAAGGAAATTGTAATTGATCGAACATTTTTAACTACCTTGGCATATTGTTATGCTAGGTCGAAAAAACTTAAAAATGATGAATACTCAAAGTTGATAGAGTTTTATAATAAGATTAAAGAAGATATCACTTTCCCTACAAAATTAATTTTCTTAGATGTTGAGAATAAAAGGAGTCTAGAAAGGAGAAGGCGATTTGCTAATAACCCCGATTACTCTAATTGGTTTGATGAAGAATTTTTAAATCATATGCGCGAATTTTATAAAAAAGAAATATCCAAATTTATTAACATAAAAGTTGATTATGTCGATACAACAAGTATGTCTATAGAAGAAGTTAGCAATACATTAAAAGAAATTATATGAAAGATATAAGTGTTATTATTCCAACATACCAACATAAAGATAGAGACATTCATCTGGGACTACTTCTCGACACCCTCCTAGTTGAAAGTAATCTAAAATATATTAATGAAATCTTAATCATAGACAATGGGTGTGCTTTAGATGGAAGTTCATTTGAAACTCAAAGTGCAGAAATAAAAATAATTAAAGAGCCTTTATTAGGTTTAAATAATGCTAGAAATTGTGGAATTTCTAATGCTAGTGGATTTATATTTGCTTTTCTAGATGACGATGTAACTGTTTCTAAGGATTGGTCTAAAGGAATATATAATGGATATAACAATAGAGGTGTTTTATGTGTTGGTGGCTCCGTCTCGTTGGGTGAGTATAATCTGAAATTGCCAAATTGGTTATCTGATTATTTCAAAAGGTTTTTGTTTCCTCCGAATTTTCCAGAAAATTCTGGAATACTAAAATTGCCATATTATTTGATTGGTGCAAATATGTCTTTCAAAAAGGAGGTCTTTGATAAATTTGGTCTATTTAATTCAGAACTGGATCGTAAAGGCAATAATCTATTATCCAATGGAGATACTGAATTTATTATTAGATTACCCACACAGTCTATATGGTATTCAGATGAAGCTCGAGTATCTACAATTGTAAAAATAGATAGATTTACCAGATTTTTTATGATTAAAAGATTATTTTGGCAAGGAATATCAGACTATATTATGGTTAAAGAAAATGGTACTTCTAATTTCTATGATAAGAATGAGATATTTTTCAGTAATAAATTTTTAAAGATATTTTTTCATAAATTAGTCACACTCAAACTTTTTGAAGTTTTTTGTATTGTAGTTAGAATTGTGGGATTTCGTATGGGAATTTTTTATATTAAAGAAAAGAGGGGGTAGAATCTTTCTACCCCCTCTTGATGATCTTGAGTATTTCGTTGACGGCGTTTTGAGGACCATCGACGGTATCGTCAATATGGTGTTGTATTCGTTTTTTAAATTCCACAAGGCACCGACGCTCCATCTCTTGTCGAAGATTGAATTTCTCCATGTCCTTGACTGGTCCACCACGGCTGTAAAGTCGTTGTTGTCGCTTTTCTTCGTCACAAACTATCAGGAAAACATAGTCCGGCATGCGACAAAGGTGCTCGAAAGTTTCCTTGATATCGAGCCCATACACTGTGTGATAGCATATAGTCGACCAGATGTACTTATCACAGACAACGCTTTGGGTTTCCAGGGTCCTGCTAATCTCCCAGGAGGCATGTGCCACCGAAGAGAGATAAAACAAAAATCTGGATCCTAGCGAAAGCCTGAGATCAGCCTCTTCCCGCATCTTACTGAATGGTGCGGGGGGAGTGGCGTAGTACTTGGCTGGTAGTTGTTGAGCCAACATCTTGGAAACTTCCGTCTTGCCGCTACCAGAAATACCTTCGATCACAATGAACAAGTTTGGATTTTTCTGATCCATTTCATACTCCTTTCTGGTTAGGTGTCTTCCATAACTATATAACTAATATAGTTATGTGTCAATTTTATTAAAAATAAGATTCTAACTTTTTTGTTAAATCGTATAGTTGATCTTTCCCAGCTAGTCCTTCGCAGTGTTCAAGAAATGTTCTAATGCTAGTAATATATTTGTCGTTATTAACGAACTTAGGAAACAGATGCTGTTCATTTCTTGCGTATATTTTTATAAAATTTCTCATATGGGAGGTAAAATCAGCCATCTTTATTAATTTACCGCCATTAGATATGGTTTTGATCCCTTCGTAATATTTAAGTTTTTGTTGTTCGTTATAGTTTTTAGGGTGAGATACTTCTTGAACCATATCTGCTACTTCTCTTGAAAAATTTTCGGTTATTTCTTCATATGTTGCTGAAGTGTCTTCGAGCGTATCGTGCAGTAATCCAGCTATTAAGACAGTTTCATCTTGGACTTCAAATTCATCTCTTAAAATTTGAAATACATCTAGAAAGTGATTCTTTTTGCTGATTTCTTCGAATTTTTTTGTTGCATATTCTTTTGCTAATTCTATTTTTGTGTGGTCCATATAATTTATATTGATTGTTTTTTTAAGATATTTTAACTATTATATGAGTTATGTCAGATATAGTAAATATATATAGGAAAAATACCACAAATACTGGAGATAAGTTTTCTACTCCAACAAAATATTTTGATTTTTTGAAAGATGTTGAAACTTTAGATTTCACTGAATTACCCAGAGAAGAGTTGGCTAAATATATAAAAGATAAGATTGTCATATTTGGCGGGGGTGGCTTTCTAGAACAAGAATATTTTAAAGAATATATGAAGACTTTATTAGGAGCTGATACGAAAATGCTAGTTGGTTGGGGGGTAGGACATAACATTCATGGAGTTTCAGATGTACTGTTTAATTCTTATGATTACAAAAAAGAATTTGATCTGCTGGGTGTTAGAGACAGTGTTTCAGAAATGGATTGGGTTCCTTGTTCTAGTTGTATGCATGATGCATTTGATAAAAAATATGAAATAAAAAATAAAATTGCAATTTATGAACATAAAAACTTTCCACTAAGAAGAATGAATCAGGATTTCCCAAAAATGAAAAATGGGGATTCTTTCGAGGAGATTATAGAGTTTTTAGGTAGTGCAGAACTTGTCGTTACTAATAGTTATCATGGTGCTTATTGGGCAACCTTACTAGGGCGCAGGGTCATCGTCATGCAACCATTTTCTTCTAAATTTTTTAGTTTTAAACACCCATTAGTTGTTGCTAATAATTTTGATGTAAAAAATATTGAAAATATGCCGATGTATCCGAACGCTTTGGAAGAGGCAAGGGAAGCAAATCTATTATTTTCCGAGAAGGTTTCCCAATTGTTAAAACTAAGTTAGTAAAACGGAATGAAAATAATTTCTCTAAATACTTGGGGTGGTCGAGTAAAGGAACCTTTTATTGACTTTGTAAAGAAGTACAACAATACAGATATATTTTGTTTTCAGGAAATATATGACAATGCCGAAGAAATAATGAAGAGGCATTATCCGGAAGATTCTTTTAATATATTTAGTGAACTTAAAGAATTACTACCTAATCACAATGGTTTCTTTCGACCAGTTCTACAAGGAGTATACGGTTTGGCTATTTTTATTAAAAAGGAGATTCTTCTTTTGGAGGAGGGTGAAATTTTCATCCATCGTTCTGATAGTAAATTAGTAACAGATGGACATCATTCAAGAAATCTTCAATGGGTTAAATTTAGTTTTAAAAATGAACTATTTACTGTTATGAACGTACACGGATTATGGAATGGAAAAGGTAAAACAGATACTCCAGAAAGAATTGCACAATCAAACTTGATAAAGGAGTTTGTTAATAAAGCAGAAGGTAAGAAAATATTGGTAGGAGATTTTAACCTAAATCCTGATACTGAAAGTGTTAGGATTTTGGCAAAAGATATGAAAAATCTCATAGAAGAATATTCAATAGTTTCAACTCGTACCAGTCTGTACAAAAGACCTGGTAAATTTGCAGATTATATTTTTGTTTCTCCTGATGTCGATGTGAATAATTTTACAGTATTACCAGACGAGGTTTCTGACCACGCCGCTCTTTCTTTAGAGCTAAAATTGGTTTAAACTTCGTACTATACAGTCAGCAAATAAGTTATACTCTAAATATGAAAAATTTACCTTCAGAAATTCTTGAATATCTTAAGACCCAACGAATTGGAGTTTTTGCAATTGAGATGTTGGACGGCTCACCTCATGCTGCAACTGTACACTTTGCACATGCAGAAAATCCATTTCAATTTTACATCGAGACTGGCATCAATTGTAGAAAAAGTGAACCACTTTTAAAAAATAGTTCTGCGCGGGCGACACTTGTTATCGGTACTGATGAGAATAATATGAAGACTCTACAAATGGACGGAATTGCACGTATTGTTAAAGATTCAGAAAACGATTTCTTTATAGACACTTATCTTAAAAAATTTCCAAGCAAAGAAGGTAAAGTAAAAGATCCTGAAGCAGTTTACATTATTTTTACTCCTACGTGGTATCGATTCACTGACTGGAAAACTTCAGAAGGGAAGAAGATTTGGATTTCGAACTAGGTTCTAGCTTATTAAACATTTTTGCAATATAATAAAAATAGAAACCATATTCTAAAGGATTCACCAAATGAAAAAAGCTCTTACTGCTATCGGGATGTTGTATGTTCTTGTTGGTATGTTCATTGCAACCGATCTCAACCCTTTGCTTTACTGGAGCTGGTATCGTAACGGTGTGAACGAGTTGCTCAATACCATGTTTAGTATTTATCCAGCATTACCACTTCTGTAGCTCATATCGATATTCATTGTCGCGAATATCGTGACATTCTCAAAAGAAGTAAAGCGATTAATACTTACTTAAAATGCGATAGAATTAAACCACCCCGCATAAACTGAGGTGGTTTTTCTGTTATAATTACCGCATGCAAAAAATTCATTTTTCAATACAAATAAACGCTAAAAAGGAAAAGGTGTGGGATATTATGTTAAATGACACAACATACAGAGAATGGACGAAACCTTTTCATGAAGGTTCGTATTACAAGGGAGACTGGAGTGAAGGATCAAAGATGCTTTTCTTAGGCCCAGATGAGACAGGTAAAAAAGAGGGAGGTATGGTTAGTAGAATAAAAGAGAATCGTAAATATGAATTTATTTCTGTTGAACATTTAGGTTTCGTGATGGATGGCATTGAAGATACAACAAGTGAAGATGTTAAAAAATGGACCCCTGCTTTCGAGAATTATACATTTATAGATAAGGGCGGTGGTACAGAATTAAATATTGATATGGAAGTAGCAAATGATGAATTTAAAACTATGTTTGAAGAAACATGGCCAAAAGCGCTTTTGGAATTAAAAAGGGTTGTAGAAAGATCATAATGTAGTTTCACAATAAAAAATATAAACACACTTTGACTAGTGTGTTTTAATATGGTATTTTATGTATGAATTTTTAGTTCTTCAGACATAAACCCATAGAAAAACTTACAATGACGACAAGTGAACTCAGTTGGAACAAGGTTTCGTTTTTGGCCAAACTGCAGTTATATTTCAAATCAACGAATGACTTTAAAATGAAGGTATGGTCAGCAAATATTCTTGAACGTGCCGAAGCCTATTCCGCACTGTCTAGTTGCTATTATAGTATAGTTGGAACTGGAATAGCACATTTCAAAAACATCTTCAGAGATGATTGGAAATTTTTCTTATTTCCAGTGCTGACTGTGATTTGGTTTTTAACATGGTTTCCATTAGTGCTTGGATGTTATATAAATATGCTTCGCTATTCGAACCAGGTAGTGAAGCTTATTGGTTACGACACCATGACAGTTGATCAGCTTGATATTCGACAGAGTATACTACGTTGTACCTTTCAATATAAAGAGGCGAAATCTTGTATATATTTAGCACTTAAGAAAAATCCTGAAAAACCACATACAAGAGGATTGCTAAATGTTGGACTTGCAGAAATCCTTATAAAAGATGGTGATAGGATGAGCGCGAAATTTGAGTTGGCGCGTGCTGTAACTGAAGCCAAAGTTTCAGAAGAAGATAATCCCCAACAAGCTGTGCGTATTTACAGACATTGCGCAAGATTATACTTCAGACTTAATGATAACTTCATAATAGATGGGGAACTTTGTCTTCATAAAGCAAGAACTATTGCTTTAAAAATTGAAGCCATGGACCAAGTGATCAAAATGTAAATCTCGCCTCGTGTTTTATACACGGGGCGGTTTTTTTATTTTGTTTATATTTTAAAGCATTATAGAATAGCAATATGAATACAATACCCAAAAATACAATTTGTTTATGGTTTGATAAAGATGCAGAAGAAGCAGCAAATTTTTATGCTTCTGTTTTTCCTGATAGTAAAGTAAATGCAATTTTTCGTGCGCCAGATGATTTCCCAGGTGGAAAGAAAGGTGATGTACTCACGGTAGATTTTACCGTTTGCGGAATTCCTTGTATTGGTTTAAATGGTGGACCGATTTTTCCACACAGCGAAGCCTTTTCTTTTCAAATAGCTACTGACAATCAAGAGGAGACTGATAGATATTGGAATGCAATAGTATCAAATGGAGGAAAAGAGAGTGAATGCGGTTGGTGCAAGGATAAATACGGTATATCTTGGCAGATAACACCGAGAACTCTAATTGAAGCGTTGGCAATAGGTGGTAGTGAAGCTGAACGGGCCTTTAAAGCAATGATGACTATGAGTAAAATCGATGTGGCGGTTATAGATAAAGCTAGGAGAGGGTAGATTTGTAACAAGATCGATACTTGAATAATGTCACCACTTGATATAACCTAGCGTAATGATAAGCAGTCTTTCGTCTATACAAAACAATATCATTTCAAAGTTGAAGAATTCTAAGTCCCTTAGATATAGCGAGCTTCAACCAAGAGATATTCCAAATGATCTTTTTAACTATCATTTGCAACATTTAGTTAAAAAAGAGCTAATAATAAAAAATCCAAAAGGTTATTCGCTTTCAGAAAGAGGAATCAGATATGTAGCAGACCCATATCCGAATAACAATGTAATCTCGAGCCTCTTTAAAGTAAATGTTATAACTATTGTTTCTAGAGTCAGAAATGGAAAAATTGAAATATTAAACCAAATTAGAAAATCAAATCCATCATTCGGTAAGGTTGGAGTAATGGGAGGTGTTGTTTTAAAGGGAGAGCTTATAGAGGACGCAGCAAAAAGAAAGTTTAAACAAGAAACAGGGTTGGATGCGAAATTTAAACATATTGGAACAGAACGTAGAATCATGTATAAAAATGGAGAATTATTTTCAGATTTACTTTTCCCTATAATGTATTCAAGAAGATATACTGGCGAGTTGTTGGTCGATTCTGATTTTGGTCATAATATGTGGGTTTCAATAAATCAAGCAATTGAAAACGAATCTGGTGAATTCGATTCAATACGAAGTATAAATATCGTTCTAAAATCAATTAAAAATAATAAAATTAAAAATTTGCCAATCTTTTTTAAAGAAGAAATTCAAAGTGACAATATAGAGAATAATAAAAATGATACATTGTCTACCGAATAGACACTCTCTTTTTTATTTTTTATGAAAAGTAAATAATACTATCGGACTCATTAAGTCTTTAATAAATATTATGAGAAATATAAAAAATGAAATAGCCACTAAGGGTCATATAACTTTAGAGTATCCGTCTAACCTCAGAAAAGCTGTAGAAGAAACGAATACGCTTTGGGAGAAATTTTGTGAATTGCCTGAAGATGTAAAAAGTAGTCTTGTGTATAGCAACAATTCAGACGGGGTGGGGTATGAACTTAAAGATGGAATAGGGAAAAATGCTGATCGAAAGGAGAATTTTGATATAACTATAGCTGGAGAAAAATGGTTAGTTGAAAATACAAGTAAAATCAAAGAACCAGTTGTTCTAGATTTCTTAAAGAGTGCAGTATCGCTTGTTGATATTATGAAATCTACTGTATTTGACTTTGCACTCTATCTTGAACAAGTATACGACATACAAGGATTTCATAATGAAGTAAGAGACAGTAAAGACTCGTTCTTTGTAAGGTTCATTCACTATTTCGGTAATAGAAAAGATGGAGAAGAAACAGCTTCTGCACATGTTGATCAAAGTGGTTTTACTTTTCATTTGTATGAAAGCCAGCCAGGATTGCAGGCATTAAGTTTTAGAGGCGATTGGGAAGATATGCCAGTGTCGTCTGGTGAGACCGTTATAATACCCTCGATGCAGTTACAACTAAGAACAAAAGGGAAGTTAAAGGCATTGTGTCATAGAGTTGTAGCAACTCAGACTACTGCAAAAACCGGCCGGTATTCAGCAGTTTGTTTTGTACAATTAAAAAATACTTCAAAATACGATAAAGATAAGCACGGCCGTTTACAAGAAAAGACCCCAGGTTTTAATTATCAAATGGCGTACGAAGAATTCCAAGAGCTCTTCAAATAAAAAACACCCGCACGACTGTCGTGCGGGTGAATTGCTATTCTCCAGGGTGATTCCAATCAAAGAAAACCCTACCTTCACGTTTGGTAATGTCTTCATGATCACCACCACTAGGGTCTCTCAAAGGACCAATGTATTTTCCAGGATAAATAGTAAGAATCGATGCAAAAATGTTATGACTATCATTAAAAATACCGTAAACAATAGAAACCAGTGAGGTTCTCGGTGCTTTGATATCAATAAGATGTTTTGCAACTCTCAATCCGACACTTCGATTGTTAGGATTAAAACTTTCGAGATGACCAAGGTTGTAGTGTTCAATCGAATCAGTTGACTCCCAACCGATTGTTTCTTCGAAATCGAGAGTAACTACACCCATTTTGCAATCCTTGTTCTCATTGAGTGTACGGACGATACTCCTATACATTTCATCGCCAAAGTCGAAATCACCGTCGTATGCAAATTCCTCAAACGTATTCCATTTAGAGAAATTACCAGCGAGTTCATGATGAACCCCACGAAAACAGGTTCCATTGAGTCTGAGACGCGTTTTCCTTGTATAAAGGATACCAAATTTATAATGGTCGATAGTTTTTCTGTAGAAATTTTCAAGATTTTCCTTTCATTGCAAAATCTTTTTTTATACTACATATATAATTTATTTCTGTCAACAAAAAAGGCCTTTCGGCCTTTTTCATTATTCTTTTCTTCTCGCTTTCGCTCTATCTGTTTCAGTTAAGAATTTCTTTCTCAGTCTTACTGATAGGGGAGTGATTTCTAGATATTCATCTTCTCGCATTGTTTCAAGACCTCTTTCGACATCGATCTTCCAAGCCGGAGTAAGCATGATATGTTCATCATTACCTGATGATCTCATGTTTGTCAGAGCTTTACCCTTACATGGATTTACATCCATATCTTCACCCTTAGATACATCTCCAACAACCATTCCTTCGTATACGTCTGTTGTTGGTTCAATAAATATTCTTCCTCTTTCTTGTAGATTCCATAGAGCAAAAGCTAAAGCCTTACCTGTCATCATAGATGTCATAGATCCTGTAGTATGCTTCTCAATTTCTCCTGCATATTCCTTGAATCCAATAAATCTACTAGCAAGAATTCCTTCACCCTTTGTGTCTATAACGAAAGCACTTCTGTATCCTAGTAAACCTCGTGTAGGAATTTCAAAAAGCATACGTGTTTGACCATCTTTTGATTTCATATCAACCATAGTCGCTTTTCTTTGCCCTAATTTTTCTATAATAGCTCCTGTGAATTCATCAGGGATATCGATAGTAAGCTCTTCGAAAGGCTCACTCTTAACTCCGTCGATTTCCTTTACGATTACTTGTGGTTGAGATACTTGTAGTTCATATCCTTCTCGTCTCATATTTTCTAGCAGAACAGCGATATGAAGTTCACCTCGTCCAAATACTCTATAGTATTCATTTGATGAGAAATCCACCTTTAGACCTACGTTTATCTCAAGTTCCTTTTCCAGTCTTTCTCGGATTTGTCTACCTGTTACGAATTTACCCTCACGTCCTGCAAAAGGTGATGAGTTTACCAAGAAGTTTAGAGAGATTGTAGGCTCATCAATTTTAATAGCAGGAAGAGCTGGAGTTTCAGCTTTATCTGTTATTGTTTCTCCAATATAGATTTGTGGGAATCCAGCGATAGTTACGATGTCACCAGCACTAGCTTCTTGTATTTCAACTCTCTTTTTTCCTTCGAAAGTAAATAATTTTGTTACTCTACCACTATTTACACTTCCATCAATTTTCTTTTCAAATACAGTTTGTCCAGTTTTTATTGTTCCATCGTAAACACGAGCAATAGCAAGACGGCCAAGGAAGTTGTCATATCCTAGGTTAAATACTTGCGCTGTAAGTGGGTCTGCAGCACTTCGATCTTTGTTTGCTGGTGGAACATGTTCAAGAATCATATCAAGAAGAGGAGTCAGATCTTTTCTTGGATCATCAAGCTTCTTCATAGCAACTCCTTCACGACCTATAGCGTATATAGTAGGGAAGTTCAATTGAGCATCATTTGCACCAAGTTCCATGAATAGTTCAAGCACCATCTCATGACAATTGTCAGGATTTGCAGCTGGCTTGTCTATTTTATTTATAATTACGATTGGCTTTATACCAAGTTCTAGAGATTTCTTTAATACGAATCGAGTTTGTGGCATTGGGCCCTCTTGTGCATCAACTACAAGTAAAACTGTATCAATAGATCGTAGAACTCGCTCCACTTCTGATCCGAAGTCGGCGTGTCCTGGAGTGTCCACGATATTGATCTTTGTACCCTTGTATTCTATTGATGTATTTTTTGCATAAATAGTAATACCTCGCTCTTGTTCTAGAGCGTTTGAGTCCATTGTTCCATCTTCACCATGACCGCATTGTGTCATGATTGCGTCAGTAAGAGTTGTCTTACCGTGGTCCACGTGCGCAATGATTGCAATATTTCTTATATCCATAAAGGCCAAATACTAAAAAGCTATTAAAAATTCGTATAAAGTTGAGAGTCCATTAAAGCATAAAAATTAAATTTAAGCAAGATAAATTCTATTAAATAAGTAAAAGAAAAACCCGCTTACAATATATGTAAGGCGGGTCTTCGAATGTTGTATTAGGCTGACTCGATAGTACTTCTTCGTACTGAGGTCGAGACCTGCTGGTGAATAGGGAGAGCGAATGTAAACATTCCGAAATTATTCCCAACCTTCCTACTGTGTATGACCGCCGTAAAACGCTGACCGGTTGATTTGACATAACCATCAAATCCAATATCTTTGGAATGCTTGGTTCTGGTCACTGTATTTACTACCAAGTTGAAGGTCTGAGATTTTTCCCTGCAACCTCTCTCAATGACTACGACCTCCAATGTTGTATTGTCGTCACTACTCATGAGCGCTTTTAGTAATTGCTCTCGAACCACCTTTCTGACAATTAAATACTGTCCATCCATATTAACCTCCATTTTGTGCTGTTTCAGGATAATCTTTACATCACAAGGGCAGCATTGTCAACTACTTTACCAACTCCTCCACGACTTCTTTTACATGAGCACCATCCGCTTTTCCCTTTAACTCTTTCATAAGTCCACCTATAAAACCACCAAGCTTTTTTGAATCTGGTTTACCTTCTTTCTCGATCTTTGCTTGAACTATCTTTTTTATATCGTCTTTACTCATTGTCTCTGGAAGATATTTTTCAAGTATAGCCAATTCTTCTTTTTCCTTTTTCGCCAAATCACTTCTACCACCTTTTTCGAATTGTTCAATAGAATCTTTTCTTTGCTTTACACTTCTTTTTATTAAAGTTAAAGCGCTTTCATCATCTATATATTGTTCTGAACTTTTTTTAGTAATCAATTCATAAGAGAAAAGGGAAGTGAGACCTCGAAGTGTTTCTAGGGTAATAGCGTCTTTTGCTCGCATAGCTTCGACTATTTGTCCTTTTATTTTTTCATGTAATGTTATGTTTTGTGTCATATACTGTATAATATCACATATGAATATCCTTATCATAATACTAATTATCTTGGTTGCGGTTGCGATTTTTATAATGTTTTTAAACTACAGACGTCTTTCTCCAAAAGAAGAAAAGGATGATATAGGTTTGAAACTTATTTTGGAACAAATAAATGAATTGAACCGCACCGTAGATGAAAAAATCGGTAGAGGTCATAGAGATATGCGTGAATCTATGCAGATGCAACTATCAGAATCAACAAAGATGATTCGTGAAGTTACTGCGGGTCTAACAAAACTTGATGAGACGAATAGGCAAGTAGTATCTTTCGCAGATCAGTTGCAATCTTTGCAAGATATATTAAAGAATCCGAAGCATCGTGGAATACTTGGTGAATATTATCTTGAAACTCTTTTAAACAATGTACTTGCTCCAACTCAATACAAAATGCAATATGCTTTTTCAAACGGTGAAATCGTCGACGCTGCGGTCTTTGTTAAAGATAAAATCATACCAATCGATTCAAAGTTTTCTCTGGAAAATTATAATAAATTGGTAAATGAAAGAGATCCGGTAGAAAAGGAAAGATTGGAAAAAGCTTTTGTAAATGATCTAAAACTTCGAATACAAGAAACAGCAAAATACGTACGTCCATCTGAAGGTACAATGGAATTCGCTTTTATGTTTATTCCACATGAAGCAATATACTATGATCTATTGATAAATAAGATAGGGGCGGTAACAGAAGAAACCGATAATCTCATCCAGAGAGCAGCCAATAAGTATAAGGTGATAATAGTCTCGCCAACGTCGTTTTTGGCCTATTTACAGACGGTTTTACAGGGTTTAAAAGCATTACAGATAGAGGAGACAGCAAAAGATATAATAAAGCGTGTAGATGACCTTGGAAATCATTTAAAAAAGTATGAAGAATACCACGAAAAGCTCGGCGCTTCGCTTGGTACAGTAGTGAATCATTACAACAATTCAGGTAAAGAATTAAAGAAGGTAGATAAGGATATTTTACGAATTACCGGACAAAATCCTGGATTGGAGACAAAAGTGATTGACCAACCAGACGAGATAGTGTAATATAACTCCACTATGGAATTTGCAGTAATACAAACAGGAGGAAAGCAATATAAAGTAAAAGCTGGGGATGAAATCAAGATTGAGAAAATCCTAGGCGAACACAAAGAAGGCGATAAAATCGTTTTCGATAAGGTATTACTAGTAGATAATGGATCTGACACTACAATAGGTACACCTTATATTGAGAAGGCAAAAGTTACAGGAACTATTACAAAGATTGGAAGACTAGCGAAGGTAAACGTTATAAAGTACAAGCAAAAGAGTAAATACTTCAAGAAAAATGGTCATAAGCAACCATATTTCCAAGTTAAGATTGAAGGATTAAAATAAAGTAAAAGAAAGACCCGAAAGGGTTTTTCTTTTAAACCCTCTCTCTATTCTTCAAAGCATTCTTTATTGTATCCGCATCTGAATATTCAAGTTCAGTTCCTGTAGAAAGCCCGCGACCAAGTACACTGATTGTTATATTCCGATCTGGGAATTTATTTTTTAAATAATCTTTTATAAAGTCTGCAGTGTGTTCACCTTCAGCATTTGCATTTAAAGACAAAATGATTTCACTAAAGCTAGTAGTACTTAGTCTATTAAAAAGTTCATTCAATCTGACTTTTCTCTCAGGTTCTTTATCAAGTATCGGAATAGTGCCTCCAAGGATAAAGTAATACCCATTATAAAATTTACTTTTTTCAATTGCTTCAAAGTCTATGTCTCTTGATACGATCATTAATTGATTTTGATCTCGATTTTGATTTGAACAAATACTACATGAGCTTCTATTTTCATCCTGATAAAATCTGAAGCAAAGAGGGCAGACCCGAATACTTTTCTTTATAGATAAAATAAGCCTAGATATTTCTTCAAGATAACTAGGATTTTTGGTTAAAAGAAAATAAACAAAGCGTTTTGCTTGTCTTGGGCCTATACCAGGGAATTCTTTAAAATATTCTGTTAGTTTAGAAATCGGATCCATTGCCTTGCTGACCGTTATTATCGAAATCACCAAAATCACTCTTTTCAATACTCATGAATGATGTTTTCTTATCATCAAAGTATAGTTCAGCATAGCCGGTTGGTCCATTTCTGTGTTTTTCAATCATAATTTTTGCAATATTTGGTCTTGCTTGTGAAGTATCTTTATTGTGTTTATCCTCACGATGAATGAACATAACAACATCAGCATCCTGTTCGATAGACCCTGAATCTCGAAGATCAGAAAGTCTAGGCTCGCCGCCTCTTTGTTCAACTGCTCGACTTAGCTGGGATAGGGCAATAACTGGAACTTCTAGTTCGCGAGCGAGTTGCTTTAATGATCTAGAGATCTCAGTTACTTGCTGAACAACGTTATCAGAATTCCTACTTTGAGTTGGAACCATAAGCTGTAGGTAATCAACGATGATAAGTCCTAAGCCTTTTTCACTTTTTAACCTTCTTGCTACAGCACGCATTTTTAGAATATTGTTTGCAGGTTGATCGTCAATGTAAATAGGTGCAGTAGAGAGTCTATCCATAGCATCTCGAATTGCTTTGAAGTCATGTTCAACATTTAGATTTTGTCCTGTACGAATCTTCCAAGAATCAACTTGTGATTCAGCAGAAAGCATACGATCGACTAGTTGTTGCGAACTCATTTCAAGAGAGAATATACCTACAGGAACATTGTGCTTGATAGCTGCGAGACGTGCAAAGTCTAGAGCGAGAGAAGTTTTACCCATTGAAGGTCGTGCAGCAAGGATTATGAGGTCAGACTTTTGGAATCCAGCGAGTTTATTGTCTATAGCAGGGAAGCCGGTAGGGATTCCACGCATTTCATCTTTAGTTGCATGCAATTTATCTATTCTTTCCCATGCTTCAACAAGTGTGTCTTTTAGGGCGATGAACTTGTGGGTTCCTGTATAGTTTGTAACTTCAAATATTTTCTTTTCTGCTTTATCAAGAGTCTCTTCTATATCCATTTCTTCATCGAAACCGAGGTTACCAACAAACTCTGAGGCATTTATCAATTCACGCATTATATGCTTCTTTTGCACAATTTCAGCATAATGCTTTGCATTTGTGGAAGAAGGTACTCCATGCACAAGTTCTGTAAGATATGGCATTCCACCTGCTTGTTCCAATAAATCCTTATCTCTGAGTCTCGCAGAAAGAGAGAGTAGATCAATTGGTGTACTTTTACCAAAAAGCTCCATCATAGTTACCCATATAAGCTTGTGTCTATCAGAATAGAAAACTTTCTCAGATATGATATCTGTAATGTCGTGCATTACTTCAGGTCGGATCATGATGGATCCAAGCAAAGCTTTTTCGGCTTCAAGACTTTGTGGTGGAACTCTTAAATCTTTTGCTTTGAAATATGGTGATGAAGTCGGATTCGAACTCATGCAGACATTGTATCATGCAAAAAATATAGACACGATAGAAAATAGAATAAACAGTGAACAAAGTGTGAATTACTTTTTATTTAGAACAAAACCATCATCAGTATCTTTTAGAGAATAACCTCTATTTTCAATTTCAAGTCGAAGTGCATCGGCCATTTCCCATTTTTTATTTTTCCTTGCTTGTTCACGAGTTTCGGCTAGAGCAATTATCTCTTTTGGGATACTATCTTTTTCTCCTTTTTTCATTTCAAGAATAGATTTCAATCCAAAACCAAATACTCTATCAAAATCTAAAAGCAAAGATATTTTTTCTTTAGATTCAAGAGAATGGTCTTTTATAAGTTCCCAAGCCAAGGCTAGTGCTTCAGGCATATTAAAATCATCATTTATTTTAGTATTAAATTCAGCTTTATAGTCTCTAGGATTAGCACTAGCGTGGATATGTTCATGCTGTACCTCACCAAGTCTTAAGAATGTCTCTACGAAACGAATGAAAGCAGTTTGTGCGGCTTTTACAGCTTCCAAAGTAAAGTTAACTTGTGATCGATAATGAGAAGTTAAAAGCCAATATCTAAAAGCAATAGGGGAGATTCCTGATTCTTCCAGATCAGCAAGTTTTAAGAAATTGCCTTTTGATTTTGCCATTTTATCATCATTTACATTCATGAATGCACCATGAATCCAATACTTCACAAAGGTTTTATCAGTTGCACATTCTGATTGAGCAATTTCATTTGTATGATGAGGGAAAATAAGATCGATTCCACCGATATGGATATCGAAAGTTGGACCCAAGGCCCTAGTAGACATAGCGGAACATTCTATATGCCAACCTGGACGCCCTTTGCCAAAGGGTGCTTCGTATACAACATCGCCGTCAGTTTCAGTATAGAATTTCCATAGAGCAAAGTCTCTAGGATTTTCTTTTTCATATTCATCATTTGAAATTCTTTCTTTTAAATTTGAAGAATCTAAAGGATCTATTTTTAGTTTTGCCAATTTTCCATATTCTGGGAATTTCCCGATACTAAAATAAATTCCATCTTTTGAAACATAAGCAATGTCTTTTTCAAGTAAAATAGAGATCATCTCTATCATATCCTTTATATAGTCGGTTGCTCGAAGGAGTTTGTGAGGAGTTAGAATATTTAGAGAGTGTAAATCTGCCAAGAACAGAGTTTCATAATGTCTTGTTATTTGTTCTAAACTAGTTTTTTGATTAATACTTTTCTTAATCGTCTTATCATCAACATCAGTAATATTCATTACTTGAGTTACGAAATAGTTATTGTATTCAAAAACTCTTCTTACAATATCGTATAAAACATTTGTTCGAAGATTACCTATATGCGCAGTGTCATAGACAGTAGGGCCACAACTATAGATTCCAACTTTTCCTTCGACAATAGGTTTAAATTCCTCCTTTTTACCTGATAAAGTATTTTGGATATGGATTAACATATGTTGTAGTATAGCTTTCATATTGTATGAAATCAAATTGTTTGCGATAATTCAGAGATAATTTATGAACAAAGAAAAATTTTCTAAAATATCTTATACAGCAATTGGAATACTATTAATCGTCATTATATTCTTTATAGGGAACATTTATGGTCAGAATAAAGGCAAAAATCAGGCACTACTTAGTCTTGCACCTGAAGGAGTAAATATTAAGAATGAACAACTAGAACCATTTTGGAAAGTCTGGGGAATAATAAATGATAAATATGTAGAGGCAACAACTACAGATACACAAAAGAGGATTTGGGGAGCAATATCAGGTCTAGCAAGTTCACAAGGTGATCCATATACAGTTTTCTTCCCACCTGAAGAGAGTAAATCATTTAAGAGTGATATAAGCGGTAACTTTGAAGGTGTAGGAATGGAAATCGCTATTAAAGATAAGTTTCTGACTGTTGTAACCCCTATAAAGAACAGCCCCGCAGAAAAAGCCGGAGTAAAAGCAGGAGATAAAATCATAAAAATAGATGATAAAGTTGTAGCGGATCAGCCTGTTGATCAAGCAGTAAAGCTTATTCGAGGCGCAAGAGGAACAAAAGTAAAGATTGTATTTATGAGAGAAGGAGTTACTGGCCCAATAGAGAAATCAATAGTTCGTGATGTGATAGATATACCAACTATAGAAACAGAAGTTAAGTCTGATATATTTATTATAAAGCTATTCAGCTTCACTAGCCAGTCTCCAAATCTATTTAGAGATGCTCTTAGAGAATTCCTACAATCTGGTAAAAATAAATTAATTATTGACCTGAGAGGGAATCCAGGAGGATATCTAGATGCCGCTTGGGACATAGCTAGCTGGTTCTTACCAGCAGGCAAAGTGATCGTTACAGAAGATTTTGGCGGAAAAGGGGAGAATAGGGTTTTCCGAAGTAAGGGTTACGATGTAATGAATACATATTTTACTGGAGGTTATAAAGTCGCAGTTCTGGTAGATGGTGGTTCAGCATCAGCAGCAGAAATCCTTGCTGGAGCACTGCAAGAACAAGGAGTTGCGAAGCTTGTTGGTACAAAGACATTCGGAAAAGGTTCTGTACAAGAACTTATAGAGATTACTCCAGAAACTTCATTGAAAGTAACTGTTGCTAGATGGTTAACTCCAAGTGGGCACAACCTATCACACGATGGTTTGAACCCAGACTTCGTAATTCCTGTAACACCAAAAGATATCGAAACCAAGAACGATGTTCAGACTCAAAAAGCTATTGAAATTTTAACTAAATAAGTTTAGTATAATCATATGAAAATAATATTATTGAAAGATGTTGCCAAGGTTGGAAAGAAATTTGATGTTAAAGAGATAAGCGAAGGATATGCACACAATCTACTTATCCCAAAGGGTCTAGCTATTGCAGCTACTCCAGATGCATTGAAGAGAATTGATATTGAAAAGGCTCGAGATGAAGGAGAAAGAAAGATAAGACACGAACTTCTAGTAAAGAATTTAAAGGATCTTGATGGGGTTACAATCACTATGCTTGAAAAGGCAAATGACAAGGGCCACCTTTTTGCTGGAATTCATAAAGCAGAGATCATCCCTGAAATCCAAAAACAAACTAGAATCCAGATTGATGCAGAGCATATGGTTCTTGATAAACCAATCAAAGAGTTAGGAATGCATGTTATTGAGGTTAAAGTAGAGAATAAGAGTGCGAAGTTCAATCTAGACGTACAGGCAAAGTAATAGGGGATATAGACAAAATATCAAAAAGTGAGTAAAAACAAAAAACCGATTATCTCGGTTTTTTGCTGTTTATATTACATTTACGATTTTCTTTCTTTTAATAGTATTATCGAAATGCGTCTTTCTCTTTGTTCCAAACTCTACCTTACCGTCCTTTAAAGCAAATAGGGTATGATCCTTACCCATACCTATATTCTTGCCTGGGATAACGTCTGTACCTCTTTGTCGCACGATAATTGAGCCTACAGTGACTGATTCACCGTGATTTACCTTAACTCCCAGGTATTTGGGATTAGAATCTCTACCGTTTGCGGTCGATCCACCTGATTTCTTGGTTGCCATAGTGGGAACAGTATATACCAATATGGGTATTTAATGCAAGCCCATAGGCCTATTTTAGCTATTGACATTTTAGACAATAAATGCTAATATATATAGCAATAACGAGATTACGTTGATTCATATCAATATAGTCTCGTTTTAAATTATATGATTGAACTTACAACAGGTATCATGTTTCTTATGTCCTCAATGTACGGAGCAGGTAGTTATTCGGTAAATGCTGTAAATTTTCAACCATTAACAGCTACTACTTCGAAAAATACTGCTGCAGCTATAGATAGTATGGATAGAGCAGCACTTGAAAAATATCTAAGAGAACACTTTGCTGATACACCTATCCTTGTTGAAATCGCTAGATGTGAATCAACATTTAGACAATTCGATAAAGACGGTAAGGTTATCAGAGGTAAGGTAAACAGTGCAGACGTAGGTGTTATGCAAATAAATGAAAAGTACCATCTAGAAACTGCAAAGAAACTTGGTTTAGACATACACACAGTAGACGGTAACATAGCTTATGCTAAGTATCTTTACTCAAAGTATGGAGCTGAACCATGGAGTGCATCATCACCATGTTGGGGGAATGCAGTTGCAGTTAAATAAATATAAACAAAAGCCGGCCTAGCCGGTTTTTGTTTTGTGGGTTATCATGGATATAGAAAGGAGGTAATTGTGAAAATCAAATTATCTAGAATATTGGCTCCATTGAATCCCGACACAGCTATTGGTATCATCATGCTTTGTATTATCTGCACAATCATATATGCAGTGTTTTATTTTTGATCAGAAAAAATAAAAACCAGCTACTCTACTGAAGTAGCTGGTTTTGTTTTAATCTTGGAATCGTGTAGGTGATTCTGTTGAATCATTATGCAGAAAGTACATTGAGATCAAGGTCCGTGTTGGACTAAGGATGATGCTACCGTTCTTACCTTTGATATTGACCAGTTTTTTCGGTAAGACTCCTCTCCAGTCGATGATTCTCAAAAGTGATTTTCTACTGATACCACTTATCAAGAATTTACCATGATCACTTCCGGAAAAAGAGATGAAATCAGTGATTGAAATTTCTCTCCAACAACCGATGAGTTGCCAGTACCGAATAAGAGACCAGATCACTAATCGATGGAATCTTATCGGCATTAGTTTATCGAAACCCTTAGGTTCGCAACTAGTTGAGAGATGCCGTGGCAAAATCGGATATTTCTGCACGGTCGATATTTTAATTCGTGGCATATTATTCCTTCTGAACATAAACTACCATAGTTATTTTTTATTATCTAGTGCAAGATATATTGTTGCACACCAGGGCAGGGAATTTAGCTCAAAATTAGACCCAGTCTTCCCCGATTCATTTTTTAATAAAAGGCACATGACATGCAGGGTAGAGAATAAGTAAATAAAAATGTATTAAATATAAAATATTTGTAGATTATTTTATCTATAGAAATATATTTATTAAATAATTTAATGCATACTAAGTATCAATGGGTGATAGGTTTCCAGACCTTTTCTCCTCTATATACAACGTCGCACAATATATCTTTTACGCAATGTATAGGGCTAAAATACTGCCCCGATATATAGAAAAAAGCACCTTATGGTTGGTGCTTAATTCTTCTTTTACTGTTCCCTGCATCTTTTCATCTAATTTCTTTAGTGTTGGACTCCATACATATTTTATAAATACTTCTTTCCAAATAAATTCTGCTGGAATTTTTAAATATTTATTCCAAACAATAACTGTAAGTTCTTTAGCGAAATTAATGTTATTTTGAGCTGCAGTGTTTTCTAGAGCCTTTTTAACGTCAAAACCAAGGTTACCTAGTATGATGAGACCTATTAAAGCAATTATTAGCCACTTGATCATAATATGCGAGTATTATATCACTTATTTTTTATTTGCAATTAAGAATAGATCTGACAACTTTTCTATCGTCCCAGGGGATTGATTTGCCATCAATAATCATTGATTGTTCAGCTCCTTTGCCAGTTATAAGGACAATATCATCAGTCTTTGCGAGATTAAAAGCTTTTTCAATTGCTGTTTTACGATCTTCAATTGTAAATAAGTCTTTATTTCTAATTTTACCGAATTTCTCCGCGACAACGGCGATATCTTCAATAATCTCTTTAGGATCATCTTCATAAGGATCAACGTTCGCAACTATCACATAATCAGCCAGTTTGGCTGAAATTTCGCCCATAAGAGGTCTTTTTGCTTTATCGCGACCCCCACCTTCAGCACCCAGAAGAACGATTATCTTTGAACCAGGTTTGCGAATAGAAACTGCGGTTTGTAATAGATTAGTCATACTTTCTTTTTCATGAGCATAATCCACAACTACTGTAAAATCTTGGCCTTCATTTATTATTTCCATTCTTCCTGGTATAAGTTCAAGGTGTTTTAGACCTTTTCTTATATCAGTTTTATCTATATTAAAGAGCTTCGAAATCGCAATCGCCGGTAGGGCATTGTAAATATTGAATTTACCTAGAATTTTTGTTTCATACTCTTCCCCATTTACATCAAATTTTACTCCTGTTTTTGTATTTGAAATATTTTCTGCTTTATAATCTGAATTTTTATTTATTGAAAAAGAAATTTTTTCATCAGATTTAAAGCTAGAATAATATTCAGCATGATCGCTATCACTATTTGTGATAATTACTTTCTTAACTTCATCGCCGGCGACTATTTTTCTAAAACTTGAAATCAAATCTTTAAAAATAATCCCCTTTGTCTGTTTATATTTTTCAAAACTATTATCGTGAGATGGTAAATGTTCTGGGAAAAGGTTTGTAAACACTAAGATATCGTAACTAATACCTATATTTCTGTGCTGTTTTATACCTTCTGATGTAGTCTCGATAATGCAGAATCTACATCCTTGTTTTGCCATATCTGACATTAGGCTTTGTATTACAAATCTTCCAGGCATAGTCATATGATATTTATTCATACTCTCTGTCTCACCGATTCTTATATTTGCTGTACTTATTATTCCAGTTTTATATCCTCCAGCAGTTAAACATGACCAAATAAAGTTTATTGTAGAGGTCTTCCCTTTTGTACCCGTAACACCTATTACGATCATTTTTTTTGAAGGGAAACTATAGATCAAAGCACTTAGAATTGCTGATGAATAGTAGTAAATATCAAAAATTTTATATGGAATAATTTTTTTAATTTTATTTTTCATAATTTTATTCTTTTAATTATTTTTCTAAAATTATATAGATTGTACCAGAATGTCTGTTCAATATGATCATAAAAAACAGAGTGAATAACCTCCTCTCCTCCGAATTTCTTTTTAAATGCTGTTATACCCTCCCAGCCTGATTTACTCATCTTTTCATCTGTTATAGCACCAAAATTGTAATGAGTACAGCCAATTCTTTTTGATTCAATGATAGCTTTCCATTGAGCGAGATATGCTGGCATTCTATTCCTTTCTTCATTACTTGAAGCGCCAAAAACATAGTTTGCTATGCCACCAAATGGAATAACAAGATCTATTGCAAGAACTTTTCCATAAAAACTTGCAACTGACAAAAAGGAATTTTGAATCTTCGGTAAGTCATTAAAGATGATCTGATAATATTGTTTATCATGAATACTAAAACCGTTTCTTTTTGCTGTTACATTCATTAATTCATAGAAATTATCGAAGTATTTTTGGAAATCCTTATTTATTATTTCGACTTTAATATCTTTTCGCTCTGATAGACGAATAGAATATCTAGTTTTCTCGTGCATATTCATAAGTATTTCATCCAAACTTTTATCGAGTTTTAAAAACCATTCAAGTCTCGGTTGGAAATACGCTGAATAATAACTATATTTTGGAGATTTTTTAAAAAACTTTTGTATAGTATTTTCTGGAATACTAGGTGTAAAATCAAATCTTGTAAAAACAATATTATTTTCTTTAGATAACTTTGAAATAAAATCCTTCAGAGCTTTCAAGAAATCTTCAGTAATATCTGTAGTTATAGGGCCGTATGGTATATAGAAATATGATTTATTAAAAAATAACTTGTATTTTATTATTTGAAAATATGCAATTTTTTTATTATTTTTTTTAACTATAAACCTTTTTACTTCTCGATTCATTTTTTCTTGCCATTTTCCATAGAAAATTGCTTGGGTAAAGGGCGTACCTTGCACAATAGTATTTGGGTCAAAATCTTCCTCTTTTAATTCTATAAATTCGTAGGATTTCATCGTTAAATTATATATTAGAAATTATAGATAAGATAATGGGTTTAGGTAAGCCTTTGTATCAGAAAGTGGTAGTACAACATTTCTACAATTTATACTTGTTGGTATAGTACCGATTCGAACTCCTTCTGAAGCATACACTCCGAAATGAAGGTGAGGGCCAGTAGAATTACCGGTATTTCCACTATAACCAATCTTCTCCCCTACTGAAACTTGTTGGCCTTTTACAACAGATATTAGTGATAAGTGACCATAAAGAGTTGTGAGGCCATTTGGGTGTTTTATCATTATCCATTTACCATAAGAAAGACATCGTCCGATGCTTGTATTACCAGCTCCTAGTACAACACCTTCCATGGCCGCCTTCACTGGTGTTCCTATGGGCGTTCCAAAATCTATACCATTGTGGCCGCTACCTTTATAGACTTGAGGATTTTTTGTTGCAAATTCTGTATTGCCGAAATATTGTGTGATTCTCACATTATCTAAAGGCCATTTTAATATTCCTTTTCCAACACTTGGTATACTACTTGGATCAATTGCAATCTTCAAAGCGGATTCGAATTCAAAAACTTCTCTTTCATAAAGTTTTTTCTGTGCTTCTCTAGCTGCTAGTATCTTTTTATAGTTTGCTTCAGTATTTTTTGTCTCAGTTAAAATAGAATTTTTTTCTTTTACCGTTTCAGCAACTATCTTTGTTTGATCTTTAAGGTTATTTGTCAAAATTACCAATTCAGATTTTTTCTTTTCAGTTAATTTTTTATTTTCCTCAAGATTTGTTTTTAAATCCTCTAACTCTTTTATTTTATCCTGCATATTTGTTTGCAAAGTAACTAGCTCATCTGTATCTTTCCAAAAATCTGAAAAAGTATTCTTACCCAATAAACTTTCAATTGTTGAAGCTGAATTCATTTGATTTATATCAAAAAAAGATCTTGATATAATTCTTCTTGCATCAACTATACGATCACTTTTATCACCGATTTGGAATGACAATTCTTTTATTTCAAGATTCTTTGCTGCGATTTTGTTTTCAGTTATTTTTGTATCAGCTTCAAGTTTCTTTTTTGAAATATCGAGAGATTTTACTGTATTACTCAAACTATCTTTCTCTTTACCTAATGCCTCGATATCAGTTTGATATTGTTTTATCTCTTGCTCAAGTCTATTTATTGCTTCGTTTCTATCTGATATTTTACTTTTTAATTCATCAATTGACTGCGCCTTTACTATTGAGGCACATGGTATTAGAAACGCTATAGAAAATATTAATATTTTAAAGTAGTTCATAAGCAAATTTGAGTCTCTTTATCGTCTCTTGTTTGCCTAGAATTTCTGAAATTATAAATGGGTCTGGCGACTTTTCTTTTCCTGACAATGCAAATCTCATTGGCCATAAGATATTACCTTTGCCTTTTTCTTCAGCTAAAGGCCATAGAATATTTTTTACACTTTCTTTTGAGAAGTCATCGATACTGTTTAACTTTTCTATTATCATCTTTAAATACTCTTTTGTATTCACCAAGTCTTTTTCTTGTTTCCACTTTAGTGATTCCTTATCATAACTACCAACTCCATCTACAAAAGACAATTCACCATTTAATAGTGCTTCTATTTCTCCAAAATAACTAATTTTTTCTTTTATTAAGGGTAGTATTTTATTTGGAATATCTTTTGAAATAAAATTCTTTGCATAAACAGAAAATTCTATATCAGACATTTTTGAAATGTATTGTTTGTTGAACCAATTTAGTTTTTCAATATTAAAAACTGCTCCAGCTTTTTGTATTTTTGAAATATCAAAAGCTTGTATCAATTCTTCAATACTAAAAATCTCTTGTTCTGTTCCCGGATTCCAACCAAGTAAAGCAAGATAGTTTATAAGCGCTTGAGGTAGATAGCCATTCTTCTCATATTCAGTAACACTTACAGCACCATGACGACCCGATAGCTTTGACTTATCTGGGGCTAAAATCAGTGGTAAATGGGCATAAATTGGCTTTGGAGCCCCTATTCCTTGCTGAATGAGGATTTGTCTAGGGGTATTGGAAATTCCATCATCACCGCGAATTATATGAGTAATTCCCATTTCAAAGTCATCTACTACCACAGTTAGATGATATAAAGGTTCATCAATATTTCTAGCAATAATAAAATCACCAAGTTCAGTAGTATCGAATGTAATATCACCTCTTATAAGATCAGTAAAAGTAATCTTTGTATTTGGATTTTTAAAACGGACTACTTCATTTTCTTGTCCTGCTTTTTCACCTTCCTCTATTTTTTCTTTTGATAAATAGGCTTTATTCTCATCAACCAATTTTCTTAGATATTTTTTATAGATTTCAGTTCTTTCACTTTGCCTTTCAATAACTTCATTGTCCCAAGAAATACCTAGCCATTTTAAACTTTCAATCATTGAATCTTCATATTCTTTTTTTGATCTAGTTCTATCTGTATCTTCCAAACGAAAAACCATTTTACCATCATTCTTCTTTGCAAAAAGATAGTTAAAAAGTGCTGTTCTTGCTCGTCCAATATGTAAAAAACCTGTAGGACTTGGAGGAAATCTAGTTATAACTTTATTATTTTTCATTGGAGACTATTATAGCAAAAAAGTACCTTTTACGGTACTTTTTTGTTTTGAAGAATTTTTATTATCCCTTTATCTCTGTAACACTTGTACTTGCACGGAATGTCTTCATTATATCATTTCCTGAAGCATCTTTTACAGGCATATCTTTTGCTGAATCAAAAACTTTATTTCCATCTGTATCAGCATAGATTACAGCGTAATACAATGAGCCCTCAGTAGTTGAACTCTTTAGAGTTACCTTTCCTGGGTTTATACCCTTATCAAAGTATTGAGAACCGATTATATCTCCTGGTGTTCCTGATTTATCCTTCTTGATAACTACGAAACCTGGGTTTGATAGTTGAACTGAAGATAAATAAACTATATTACCTGGAAATTGATCTGTTACAACAACTCGATTTGTATTCTTTGCATCAGTTGATGATACATCTTCTGTTGTCTGTGTATCATCCATTACAGTCTTAACATCACTTCCTTTAAACATATAATAACCTACTAGGATCAAAGCGATAATTACAATCACTGTAACTACCCATTGCCATGTTTTTACTCCATTTGATTCTGGTTGCATAATTTTATTTGCTGCGCTGATAATTACTTATGAGGCTATTATACCACAACCACTACTCATGTTTCAAGGCAATTTCTAGTATTGCTTCTGATATTTTTTGTGCTGCATCCAGGCGACTGAAGGCTTTTGCCTCTTGACTCATCCTTTCTTTTAATCTCTGATTATTTAAAATTCTATCAATTTCTGATATTAGAATGTGTGAACTTAAATTGTGTTCTTCGACTACAACACAAGAACCGCTACTTGCATAAGCGAAAGCGTTTTTTACTTGATCATGACTTACCTCTTTTGATAAAGGTACTATGATAGAAGGCACTCCCCACGCAGCAATTTCAAATATTGTTGAACCAGCTCTTGATATAACAAGACCTGAAATACCAGCAGACATTCTAATCTGTAAATCATTCATATAGTCGAAAGGATGATATCTAGATGCTAGAGGATTGTCTTTTAAGACGATTGATATGGTCTCTTTTACTAATTCAAAATTGTTACGACCTGTTTGATGTATAATTTGATAATTTTTTACTAATTCATTTGCACTATCGATAATCACGTCATTAATAAGTTGTGAACCTTGTGATCCACCCATAACGAATATCGTTGGTATATTCTCTTCAAGATTAAGAAATTCTGCAGCACCTTGTGTAAGCGGTTGCATAATCTCTTTTCGTATCGGGTTACCTGTGAATGCAACCTTGCCTTCTTTCTTTTGTTTTGAGAATGAATCAGAGACTTCTGGATATGAGACTGCGATCTTTTTCGCAAATTTTGCTGCCCACTTATTTACCCTTCCTGGAGTGCTATCAGATTCGTGAATAATAACTGGAATCTGTAGCAATCGCGCAGCAAATAATGCTGGGAAACTTGCATAACCACCTTTTGCAAACACCACATCAGGATATATACTGTAAAGTTTGACAATTGCAATCAAAACTCCATAAATAGTCTTAAAAATATCTGTAAAATTTAAAAAAGAAAAATATCTTCTTATCTTCCCTGCAGGCACTGGGATAAATTCAATTTCATTATCAAAAAGAGCTCGAGCATTGTATTTTGTTGGAGACATAAAATACAACTTCGGTGGAATAAGTTTTTTTTCTTTTACTTTATCATTTATTGCTTGAGCAACGGCAATAATTGGATAAAAATGTCCTCCTGTTCCACCTCCTGCAAATAGTATTTTCATTTTTTTATTTTATTGATTTACCTGATATTTTGAAATATTCGCTATGATACCCGTCGCTGCCAGAGTAATTATCAATGCCGTACCTCCATGACTTACAAATAAAAGTGGCATTCCCGATAGCGGTATAAGTCCAAGCATTGATGAAATATTCATAAACGACTCTATAAGGATAAGTATAGCAATTCCAATTGCAGTTAGTCCACCAAAATAATCAGGTGATCTTACAGATATTTTCATAGATTTTATAAAAAAGAACAAAAATAATCCGATGAGAACAATGCTCCCGATGAAACCGAACTCTTCAGCTCCAACGGCAAATATTGAATCTCCTATCGGTTCAGGCAAATAGTTGAATTTCTGAACACTTTGACCAAAACCTCTTCCGAATATTTTTCCAGAACCGATCGCTATCAAAGACTGTTGTATTTGATAGCCTGCACCTTGAGAATCTACACCATGATTGAAAAATGTCATAACTCTTTGCATTATATATGGTCTAACCAAGACCAATGTCGCAAGTAAAATTATACCTAAACCAAATAGCATTAGAATATGTTTTATTCTCCCACCAGCTATAAAAAGCATTATTAGACCAGTTGTAGCAATAACAACAAATGTATCAGTATCTGATTGAATCATAAGTAGTGTACCTAGTATTCCAACAACAACCATATAGGGAACAACACCAAATTTGAATTCTCCAATCTTTTCTTTTAATCCAGAGAGCCATGCTGCAAAATAAATGATAAAAGCGATTTTAAGAAATTCAGATGGTTGAAATGTTGTAAAACCAAGGTTTATCCATCTTGAAGCACCTCCATGATCAAAGGATAAACCTGGAACAAATAAAAGTAGATTTATACATATAGCACCTATTAAAATATAAAAAGCATTTTTTCTTAAAATTTTATAATTTATTTTAGACATTATATAAAAGGAAATAATACCTAAAATAAGTCCAGCGCTCTGACTCATAGCTACTGATTGGAAGCTTGCACCATTACGAGCAAGTAGACCTAGTGACGCAGAACTAAAAATAAAAAAGCCAACTACGGTAAGTAGAGTAACTGATGCCAGATATATCTTGTCGATCTTAAGTTTATTCATTACTCTTTATTTGTTCTTTATCTTTTGAAGAATTTTCTTCAGCTTTTTTGAAAGATTCAATGTCTTTTCTAACTGATTCAAAATCTGGTAGATCAGTAACATTTGAAATACCCAGGAATGCCAATAGTTCAAGACTTGGTTTATACAAGAAACTTCTTTGATCTAGTGGATTGTCTACTTTTTCAATAAGACCTCTTATAAGTAGATTTCTTATAATAAATTGTGAATTAACACCTCTTATATAGTCTATATCTACGCGAGATATTGGTCCTTGATAAAGGATAATTGATAATGTTTCAAGTCCAGCCTTACCTAAATCTTTTGACAATTCCTCTTTATTTAAGGTCTCTATATGTTCAGAGACTTCTTTGGCAGTTCCAAGAGTAATGTCCTCTTCCCATTCAATCAAAGTGATACCTCTACCCTTTAGAGATTCTTTTAGAATTTGGATTGCTTTTTTTATATCTTCAATATCCTTATTCAGAATATTCGCTATTTTTTTAATAGAAAGGGTTTCTGCTTTCCAGAATAATAGTGCTTCAATTTGTGATTCAAGTGGTAGTGACATAGTTTAATTATACCTCGGAACACCGACTTCTTTTGTTTCCATGTTGATATCCCCAAAATGATTCTCTTGAGTTACATGTATAACTCCCTGTTTTACAAGTTCAAGCATAGCTAAGAAACTTACAATAATATTCACCTTTTCTTCTTTATGAACACTAGCAAAATCACTGAATTTCATTCTTAGACCAGTAGTTATTCTTTTTGTTAAATTATCTATTGTTTCTTCGAGACTTATAACTTTTCTAACAACAGCTTTTGGAATATTTTCTTTTTTCGGAAGAGCGTGAATCATATCTTTTATAGATTGAGCAAGCGATAAAAGATTCATTGATTCATGTGGAGAAAAAATAGGGTCAATCTTCGGAGTTTGAGATCTTTGAAATATTATTTCTTTTCCAAAAATATCTTTTATATGTACACTTGCATCCTTTATTCTTTGATAGATTTTTAGTCTTGTTTCCAAATCGTGAATCTCAACCTCTTCTTCTTCAGTCAAAGTTAAAGCTGGCAATAGAGATTTTGATTTTATCAAAAGTAGAGTAGAAGCAATTAGAATAAAAGAAGCTGAGTCTTCCATAGGTAATTTCTCAAAATTTTGTATGTGATTTATAAAATCATCCGTGACTTTTGCAAGAGCGATGTCATTTATAAAAAGTTTTCTTTTTTCAACCAAAGAAAGAAGGAGATCTAGAGGACCTTCGAATACTTCGGATTTAATAATAAAAGATTGAGACATGGAGATATTATAGCAGAAATAAAATAGACAAAACAAAAACCCCTCCAATTCGTAAAGAATCAAAGGGGTTAAGAGTTAAAAAACTCAAATCACTCGGGTAAAACCATGCGATCCAGACATCCAATATCCATGAAATGATCGCTGTGGAAGTGGTCGAGATTTACTCCTAGTTTATTATTATGTATATCAACAACTGCAACGAAAAATTTTCCAAAAACAATGAATGGAAAGTATGATGAATATCCACTAGGGTGAATATGTTGAGGATAGCTCTCTATCCAAGTCAGGATTTGATCCTGACTTTTCCAAAGCAGAAGTTCCAGTGAAGTGTTAAAAGAGCCCAATAGCTCTCTATATCCTTTAGCTATCGTAATCTCATATAGAGCTGAGGATGCTGGGCCTGTAGCAATAGTGGGGACGTTAGTACCTAATTTGCTGAATTTTGAATCGAAAAATCCAGGAAACATGTCACGTTGTGTGTAGAACGTTCGAGTACCAGTAGTAGCTGGAATGACGAGACCGCTCTCCAACCTGCGGAGGTAAGTCGTTGTTTCAGGCAATGCAGAAATGATAGCCATAACAGAATATTGAGTTATATTTATACAGAACTATTTACCAAAAAATACCAGATATGTACTACTGTGTCAAATAGTGTATATTAAACTGCAATTACTAGTTCTCCAAACTAATTCCCAACTCCTTCAATTGCTTCTTACCCGCCGGTGACGGTGCATTCATCATAAGGTCTCTTCCCTCACCTGTTTTGGGGAAAGCAATAACTTCACGGATATTAGGCTCACCCATAAGTAACATTACGATTCTATCGATTCCAGGAGCAAATCCTCCGTGTGGTGGTGCACCATACTTGAATGCCTCTAGCATATGTGCGAATTTTATCTGTTGTTCTTCATCACTAATATTCAATAGTTTAAATACTTGTTTCTGTACATCTGATTTATGAATTCTTATACTTCCAGAACTCAATTCATATCCATTCAAAACCAAGTCATATGAATTCGCTCGAATAGACATAAGATCTTCACCCTTCATAAATTTATCCATATCCTCATCTTTTATAGAACAAAATGGGTGATGTGCTGCTTGCAGGTGACCATCATCTGTTCTCTCAAACATTGGGAAATCTACTATCCAAGCAAAGGCTAGTTCATTCACATCGTTTTTGTCCTTTCTCAGATCTGGTTTATCAGAACCATATTTCTCCATTGATTCTTTGTATGTAATTCTTGGAAAAGGTATTGAAGAAATTTTCTTTTCAGGAAAAAGAGTCTTCACTAATTCTATAAACATTGGTTCTGTATATGACAATATATCCTCTTGATTTACAAATGACATTTCATAATCAAGCTGAGTGAACTCTGGTTGTCTATCTCCTCTTAGATCTTCATCTCTCATGCATCTTGCAATTTGGAAATATTTTTCAAAACCTGCAACCATAGATAATTGTTTGAATTGTTGTGGAGATTGTGGAAGTGCATAGAAACTACCTTTATCTATACGTGAAGGTACAAGATATTCTCTTGAACCTTCTGGAGTTCCTTTCATAAGAATCGGAGTTTCGATCTCAATAAAGCCATCTTTATGCATATAATCACGGAAAAAAGAAATAATCTTATCTCGCATTATAATATTCTTTTGTAGTCTTTCTCTTCTAAGATCTAGATATCTATATTTCAATCTAATTTCTTCATTGATTTCTTTTCCATCAGTATGTAGATCGAAAGGAGGTGTCATTGCCTCATTCAAAACTTCAATAGTCAAAATCTCAAGCTCTATATCGCCATTCAATTTGTCTTTTTGAATATTTTTCTCTGGTCTAGGATTTACTTTTCCAATAACTTTAACAACCCATTCTGGTCGAACAGTTGAACCTACAGCGTGTGCATCTTTAGCATTTGGTAATATCACACCTTGGATTTTTCCAGTAATATCTCTAAAATCAAGGAAAATTAGTTTGCCTTGATCTCGTCTAATATCAATCCATCCAGATATACTTACCTCTTTCCCTACATATTCCTTCAAATCTTTTATATATGTTCTTTTCATAATTTTTATATTACACCAATTGCTGTCTTTGCTGCAAAAAGCTTTTCATCCGCTATCTCTCTCGCTTTTATTGCACCATCTTCTAGTATCTCTTCAACTTTATCAATATCTTTTGCTAACATCTCTCTTCTCTCTCTAAGTGGTTTTATAAAAGCATCTAGATCTTCTATCAATGCTTCTTTTAGAATCTTATACTTGCCCTTATTCTCATCATATATCTTTTTCAAATCTGCTTCTGTTCTAAATAGTTTGTGAATATTATAAACATTCATCGGGATTTCTCCGCTTGAATCAGTTACAATTCCCATCACTGCTTTAGTAATCTCTTCGCGAGTAGAGAAAAGTGGAATAGTATTACCGTAACTCTTAGACATCTTTTGTCCATCTGTTCCAGGAATAATAGCGACACTTTGCATGATGTATGGATCTGGAAGTTTAAATACTTCACCGAAAGTATTGTTGAACTTCTGTGCTATATCTCTAGTGTATTCAATATGTTGTTTTTGGTCTTGCCCAACTGGAACAATATCTGCATCATAAAGCAGAATATCTGAAGCCATTAGAATCGGATAGTTGAATGTACCAACCGAAATCTCTTTGTCTTTTGCTTCAGCGTCCTTGAAAGCATGAGCTCTCATAAGATATGGCATTGTTGTAATAGTATCGAATATCCAAGTTAGCTCTGTGTGCGCATTTATATCAGACTGTTTAAATATTAGAGACTTCTCAGGATCCAAACCTATAGCGAGATAGTCTAGAGCTAGATCTAAAGTATTTTTTCTCATCTCATCACCATTTTGAATGAAGTTCAAAGCATGATAATTGGCAATCATAAAACGGCAATCATATTGAGATTGTAAATCAGTGAACTGTTTCATTGCTCCGAAATAATTACCAATATGAGGTCTACCTGTTGGCTTTACTCCAGAAAGTAATATCTTTTTTGACATATCTATATAATAACAAAACTTTACTAATCCGTCTTCTCTTTCATAAGAATCAAATAAAATGCAGGGACAAGGAACAATGTTAGGAATGATGAAAGTGTCAAACCAAATATCACAGAACTTCCAAGTGCTTGCCAGAATTCATCTGAGAGTGTAACCGGCAATATACCGAATATTGTACATATAGATGTAATAAATATCGCTTCAAGTCTTGATTTACCAGCATCTATGATTGCATCTTCAAAATCGATTCCACTCTTTAGATTAAGATTTATTTTATCTACTAGAATGATAGAGTTTTTAACCACAATACCGAATAGCGCCAATATACCGATAAGTGCAGGAAGTCCGATAGATACATCAAACACTGCCATTCCAAGGAACACTCCAATCAAAGCAAGTGGTATCGGAACAAGTACGATAAGTGATTTTCTGAATGAATTGAATTGTATAACTAGAGTAGCAACGATAAGAAGTATTGCTATTACCATTGCTTTTACTATAGATAAAAATGACTCGGCGTTCTGTTCATTCTCTCCTCCATAACTTATAGTATATCCAGCAGGAACGACATAGTCTTTTATTTTTTCTTTAAACTGAGCAAGTATCGTTGGTCCATTTGTACTTGAATCTGCGCCAGCTGAAAGTACCACAGTTCTCTTTTGATCGATACGTGTAATCACATTTACAGCAGGTTTCAATTCTATTTTTGCAACATCTTTTAAGAAAACTGGTTGCTTGAGAGTATTGAGTATTTGAAGATTTTGAATTGATTCCAAATCCGGCAGACTATCTTTATCAAAAGTAGTTATAAGCTTTATTTCTTTTTCACCCTTTATCACTTTTGCAATTTCAATATCCGATATTGCAGTTCTTAGAACTGTACCTACATAAGCAGAACTTAGATAATTTCTTTCCAAAGCTTGTTGATCAAGAGTAAAAGTATATTCTGGAACTGAATCCTTGATAGAAGTATCTATATTTATAACACCAGGGATTGTAGAAAGAGGTGCACGGAGATCATTCATAATTTTTGTTAAAACCACTAAATCGTCACCTCCTATATGTGCTTCAAAAGCAGCTCCAGCTGGTGGACCTCCTGCAGGTGTTGAAACTTTTATTTTTATTCCAGGAATATTCTTACTTTCCAAATCGTCTCTTATCTTATTTGCCAATTCATAAGATTTCATCGATCTCTCTTTTTTATCTTTCAAAGTAAGACTAATAGATGACATATTAAATGATCCAGTTCCAGCTCCACCAAATTGTCCTGAATTTGGACTTGCACGTCCGATAATTGTAGAATAACTTGTTACATCAGGATAAATAGACAATTCCTTTTCTACAAGCTTGGTCTTTGCATCAGTTATATCTAGACTTGATCCTACCGGAGTATTTATATCTATATAGACATAATCTTGATCTGATATTGGGAAGAATTCATTTCTAATAACTCCAGTTGGAATTAGCATTACAGAACCAAAGAAAAGTAGACCTACAAAACCGAGTACCATTCTTCTTCTCTTTTTATCGAAAATATAGTATCTCAAAGTTTTTTCATAAATTGGAATAAATTTATGAAAATCGACAATTCCGTGTATTAGACGATTTGTAAAATCCTCATGTGTTCTATCCCCTTGTGAAGCCAATTTCTTTTTTATAAGTGATTCATCTTTCCATTCTAGATTCATCAATCGATTATTCTCTTTCATCTTCTCTACTCCTCCCTTTTCATACCACCAGATAAGCCAACCTTCTATGATAAGAGCGATAATTCCAAGAATTATTTGTATTATTCCTCCGTTATAGAACATTGCTCCAGCAAATACAATAAGTAATCCTTCTATGATAAAGAAGAATCTCTTTGTTAAACGGATTCTCTCAAGAACAGCTGCAAGAGGGTGATTTATCATCAGAGCGATGATAAGTGATGCAGTAAGTGTTATTGAAATCGTTATTGGAATTGATTTTAGATATTGTCCTACGATTCCTGTTGCAAAAAGTAGAGGTAGGAAAGCCCAAACAGTAGCAAGGGTTGTAGTTGTAAGAACCCATTTAAAGTCATTTAGAACCAAAAGAACTGCTTCTTCAGGTGTAAATTTACCAGTATTTAGATATTGTTTTGTAGCAGAAACTACCACTATAGCATCATCAACTAGAAGTCCCAGTGAAAGAATAAGTGAGAAAAGTGAGAGGAAGTTTAGCGTCATTCCTATGGCATGCAAAACTCCGAAACTCACAAAGAATACAAGTGGTATAGCCAAACCCGCAACGAAAGCTTCTTTCAATCCTACAATCAGGAAAAGAATTATTGATACAAGAAGTACAGTTATAAGGAAGTCATGACTTAGTTGGTCGAAACTAACTCTCACCTCTTTTGCCATATCCATACTTACACTGTAGGTAATTCCTGGAGCAAAAGTTTTTAGCATTTCATCAACTTTTGCTTTTGCTTGGTCTACTGTATCAAGTACTGAAGCACCTTGTCTTTTTATAAGAGAAAGAGAAATAGAGTTCTTTGCTTCACTCCCATCTTGAGACAATCGTGAATATGAAGTTTTCTTAATTGCTTTTTCTGTAACTTTTGCAATATCTTTTAACTGTACTGTGCTACCATCACTCGTATGCATTACAGGAATTCTTGCTATATCATCAACTTCAGTCATTCTTCCATCAACTCTAATTGGAAAAATCAAACCTTTATTCTCAAAATTTCCAGAAGGTATAGCAATATTTGAAGAAAGTATAGATCTATTAGCATCATCAGTTGTTATTCCATAATAAAGTAGACGATCACTTTGATATGCGATCTCATAATCAAGTTCATCACCTCCGTAAATTTGGATTTCTCTAACGCCGGGATTTTTCTCTAGTTCATCTTTAATCTTTTCTATATAGTTTCTTAATGTAAAACCATCGTATGGACCAGTTAGAGAAATAGACCAGATCGGTGAATCGTCTAGTGATATTTCACTTACTACAGGTTCTTCAGCATCAGTTGATATATCTTTTTTAACTGTTGAGACTTTGTCACGAAGATTTCTTATAGCATCTTCTAGATTCTCATTTGCATTAAATTCGACTTGTATAGTTGAAAGTGAATTGTATGAGTTTGAAGTAAGTTTGTTGAGCCCCTTTAGTCCTGAAAGTTTTGCTTCAATCTTTTTTGTAACAAATTCCTCTACGTCTGAAGGTGATGCTCCAGGATAGAAGGTAGAAACTATTGCAATCGGAATCTTTATTTCTGGGTTTGATTCTCTAGGCAAACTAAAAAATGAAAATAGTCCCCAAGCAGTTATCATAAGAATCAAAAGGACAACCACTCTAAAATTGGTCACAAAGAAGTTTAACCAAGTATTCCTTAGTTCAGGTCGAAACTCTAGACGTTCAAGATATCGACTGTCTGAAGATTTTTCATTATTTTTATTATCCATATTTTTATTGAACAACTACCTTTTCACCTTCTTCTATTTCATAGACTGGAGTTACTATCATCATATCTGGATTTATTCCACTTATTATCTCTACGAAATCTCCTTGCACTTTTCCAAGTACTACTGGATTCTTAACAATTTTTGATTCTGAATCTAGAGTATAGACGAAAGCATCACCTGGAATAATTTTTACATTTTGTATTGGAAGACTGTAATTGTTATTTTTATTATTCAATTGTTCATCTGTAGAGATAGACAAAGTTACATTCTGACCAACCACCAATTCATTTGTATTTGAATCATCTACTGAAATTTTAACCTCAACTTTTTTATTTATTACATTTACACTTGGTGCAACATTCACTACTGTTCCAGTTATTTTACCTTGTATTAGAACCTTTGCACCATTTTTAATTCTTGAGAAATCCTCACCACTTGCATATGCTTTTATTTGTAATCCTCCGCCACCAACCACTGTAGCGATAAGTTGTCCTGGTTGTGCCAATTCTCCAGTTCTTAGTGGTAATGAAGCGATTTTGCCTGATATTGGTGATGTGATAATAGTCTTTGCAAATTGTGCTTCAAGATTTCTAACTATAGCTTGAGCTGAAGAAATCTGTGCCGCTGAACTTGAAAGTCCTGATTCTGTAGAAGTTAGGCTTTTATTTGCAGTATTTGCTGAACTTCTTGCTTCGTTTACCATTGATTGCCAACTAGCAAACACAGCATAAGTTCCAGGATCCTTTATACCTTTCACAGCATCGTTTAATGATAGAGATATATCATCAAGAAGAGAGTTTATTTTATTTAAATTTGTTTGAGATAGAGAGATAACAGCTTCAACTTCAGAATTCTTTGAATTTATAGTTAAAGAATCGATATTTGCTTTCCAATCTGTAAAACCACTCTTAAGTGCTAAATATTTGTCTCTTATAGACTCACTTAATTTCCTATCAGAAATAAATGAAGATAAAGTCGGACTACCTCCTGTACTTTCATACAGAGATTGAGCGATTTTAATATTTATTATTTCATCAGCAGTTAGATAACTACTTCTTAAAGTTTCTAAAGAATTCTTTCTAGCTGATTCCAATGAAGCACCTGTACTTGAATATTGACCTTGTGCCAATTGCAAACCCGCTCTAGCTTGATCAAGTTGAGCCTTTATATCAGCGTTTTGTAATACCGCTATTGTCTGTCCAACGGAAACACTGTCTCCAACAGAAACATTCACAACAGATATTGGAGCTGAGATCTGACTTTTTAGATCAACTTGTGATACTGATTCGACGATACCATCTGCTGAGACTTTTGATTGATTATTTCGAAAATCAGATACACTAACTAGTGATACCTTTTTTATATTTGATTGACTATTGTCCACTACCTTATTTCTACCTGCCATTCTACCCGCAACAATCATAGAAATGACTGCTACAATAGCAATACCAGACGAAAGAACCGCATGACTACGTATATAGCTAAATATTTTCATATATTGAAATATAACACAAAAATCTAATAAAGACTAGAGACCTTCCTTTTTTAACTCTTCAACCAGTTTTTGAGCACTTTTTGATAGTTTCTTTGGCATATCTACTCTAGTAACGATAAGCAAATCCCCTCTTCTTCCTCTTTCATCTGGAACTCCCTTTTGTCTTACACGAAGTATTTCATTGTGTGTTGTTCCAGCTGGAATCTTTAATTCTATTTTTCCATCCAAAGTATCGAGATCTATAGTTGCTCCAAGCAATGCTGTTGTTAGCTTTAGATCAAGCTCCATTATTAGATTCATTCCCTCTTTTCTAAAAACATCATGATCAGTCACCCATATTCGAACTATTAGATCACCTTTTCCTCCAGCACCCTCTTCACCCTTTCCTGATACTCGGAGTCCTTGTCCATTTTCTATTCCTGGTGGAATCTTTATAGATAGTTTCTCCTTATTTACTGTTACATCTTTTTCAACTCCGAAAATTGATTCTTTAAATGATATTTGAATATCAACTGTAATATTTGCACCCTTTCTCGGACGTCGTCCTCCACCTCCACCGAAGAATTCTCCGAATATATCACCTAGATCGAATTCAAACGCTTGGCCGTTTTGACTCTGATATTGTCGAGCGAATCCTGAGAAATCAAATCCATCAGCATTGAATCCTCCTTGATTTGGATTAAAACCAGATGGACCATCAGAACCGAATCTGTCATAATTTTGACGCTTTTGATCGTCAGAAAGAGTCGTATACGCTTCGTTTATCTCTTTGAATTTAGTATCGTTCCCATTATTTTTGTCTGGGTGATATTCATGAGCCAGCTTACGAAAAGCTTTTTTTATATCCTCTTTTGATGCGTTCTTTTCGACGCCTAAAGTCTTGTAGTAATCTTTCATATAGAGACAAATAATAGCAGAAATTGGGGTTGAGTAGGTCTTGACCTAGACTGTATTTTGTGATATGTATTTAGTAGATTTTGAGTAAATGATTGCTCAAAAAATATTGATATTATGGATAAAAGTGATCGAACGAAAAGAATTTTGGCTTTGTCTGAAAGCATACAAAGCAAAATCAACGAACTCCGAGATCTATTGTGTGAGGATGCAAGGAGTCAGAAACTTGTGACTCATGACAATAATCCTTTTAATTGTAATCTTGGTGTATACATTGGAAGGAAAAGGTTGACACATAGTTATAAGATAAGGGGTCTGCCACTATTTTGTTCAGTAATGAAAAAGGGGTGGGAGATTTATCCCACAGACTCAGGTCTCGAAAACAAAGTGTCTTTTCGCGACGTACCGATGGAAGATTTCATGTTAATACCTAAGTCTTGCCTGCTGAAGTACAGGCGAGTGGGTGAAAAGTCAATTTCTGTACTCAAGGAAATTGTACTGGAAGATGGTGGAAGACCACATTCATCCTGGTAACATTTTTCGCAAAACCGACCTCCGTAAGGACAAGTCGGTTTTCTTTTATACCTGAAAGCTAATAACCGAAATATTGAGAGAATTTAACTAGATTTATTTTTGACTTTATATTCTACTCGTGTTATAAGTAAATAAACGAATTCGGGACGGATGTCCAAAGTTCTTCGCAACAATACAACAGGTTGGCCTAGAAAGGGCCAGGTTACCTGCATAAGAAAACCACATAAATAAATGAGCGAACAAGATTCGGATAGAATTGTGCCCCTCTTTGGGAAAATCAATTACGAGACAATGACGAAAACAATGGAATTGATGCTTGGCCATTGGAAAAAGGATCGTAATAAGGAAATCAAGCTTATCGTGTGTTCCTATGGAGGAATGTGTGATCCATCCTTCATGTTCATCGATATGATCAAATTTTACAAAATCAATTTGACCACAATTGCTTCTGGCGGTGTTGGTTCCATGGCTGTGCCAATTTTTGCATCAGGAATTAGGAGGTTTGTATCAAAACATGCAGACTTTTTTCTACACGACCTTGGTTTCAGTCCAGATAGCTACGAGCGCCTCTCAGTCTCTGAGCTTCAAAGAAAGTCAGACAATCTAGGAGTGTCACAGAGATGGTATGCGGATTATCTTGAAGAAAGAACTTCTGGCAAATTCAAGGCCTCAGAAGTTCTAAAAAGAATGAAAGCTGAGGTGTATCTATATCCCGAAGATATCATCAAATTAGGCCTAGCACATGAGATGATTTGAGATCAGGATTAGATTTAAACGCAAAACCGACCTCCGTAAGGACAAGTCGGTTTTCTTTTATACCTGAAAGCTAATAACCGAAATATAGCGAGATTTTAACTAGATTTATTATTGACTTTATATTCTACTTGTGTTATAAATAAATAAGCAAATTGAAACAAAAACTAAAAGTTCATCAAAAATAAGGTAATATATGAGTGAATTCAAGTGTCTCATCAGTCTTGGGGTAAAATCTGAAACAGAAGAAATGGAATTTCTCCGCAAGAGGCTTCTTTCATTCGTTCCACAATTGGGAATGAGCATACTACTTCTAGGAATGGATTATGAATCAAAGATAGTCCATGTTGGCTATGTTGAGTCAACTCAAGAATCTTCGTTTGATGTATCTCTTGGTGTTCAAAATTTGAATCAACACCAGATTAATCAATTGATAGAAAATGGGTGGGAAAAAATGAGTTGATAATTGCTTGTATTTTTTAAATACGAAAACCGGCCTCCTTACGGAAAGCCGGTCTTCTTTTTATTTACTATATTTATTTTCTACTTCTTCTCTTTAAACTCCGCATCTTTCACATCTCCTTCTGCACCTTGTGGGCCCGCTCCGCCATTTGCTCCTGTATCACCTGGTGGTGTCTGAGCTTGTTGAGCTTTTGACAATATCTCACCTATCTTTGAAAGTTCTGAAGATAGTGCTTCTGTTGTTGTCTTTAATCTTGCACTATCTGTTCCTTCTTTTGCACTTTTTACATCTGCTATTTTATCTTCAATACTCTTTCTTAGATCTGCTGGAACTTTGTCTCCTGCATCTTTCAATGATTTTTCTGAAGTGTGGATTAGTTGTTCTGCCATATTCTTTGCTTCAACCATTTCCTTTTTCTTTGCATCTTCTGCTGCATGCATTTCGGCTTCCTTTTTCATTTTTTCTACTTCTTCTTTTGAAAGTCCTGAACTTGCTGTGATCTTTATACTATTTGCTTTTCCAGTTGCTTTGTCTTTTGCTGTAACTGAAAGAATACCGTTTGCATCAAGGTCAAAAGTAACTTCGACTTGTGGCATTCCTCTAGGTGCTGGTGCAATACCGTCTAGTATAAATCGTCCTAGTGACTTATTGTCTGCTGACATTGATCTTTCACCTTGTGTTATGTGAATTTCTACTGATGTCTGATTGTCCGCTGCTGTAGAGAATACTTGGGACTTCTGAGTAGGAATTGTAGTGTTCTTGTCGATTAGTTTTGTTGCTACTCCTCCCATAGTTTCTATAGCTAAAGAAAGTGGAGTAACATCTAGTAGCAAAACCCCTTTTACATCACCACCAAGAATACCTCCTTGGATAGCCGCTCCCACCGCAACCACTTCGTCTGGATTTACACCAAGGTGTAAATCTTTACCGAAGAAATCTTTCACTGCTTTTTGCATAGCAGGCATACGTGTCTGTCCTCCAACCAAGATCACTTCATTTATCTCCGGGATCTTAAATGGTGAAGCGTCCATAGCACGCTTTGTGATAGTTATAGCTCTATCAATAAACTCTCGTGTAAGCTCTTCGAGCTTCGCTCTAGTCATTGTAACTAGAAGGTGTTTTGGTCCATCTGCACCTGAAGTTAGGAATGGAATATTCACTTCTGTTTGCATTGCTGTTGAAAGCTCAATCTTTGCTTTTTCTGCAGCTTCATCAAGTCTCTGTAGAGCCAATGCATCTTTTCTTACATCTATTCCTTCTTGCTTCCTGAACTCTTCAGCAAGCCAATCGATGATCTTTTGATCGATATCTTTACCTCCAAGATGTGCATCTCCATCTGTTGATTTTACTTCTACTACATCGTCTCCAACTTCAAGAACAGAGATATCAAATGTACCTCCACCGAAGTCGAATACTACGATCTTTTCATTCTTCTTTTTATCGAAACCATAAGCAAGAGCGGCTGCTGTTGGTTCGTTTATAATTCTCTTTACATCAAGACCTGCGATCTTACCCGCATCCTTTGTTGCTTGTCTTTGTGCATCGTTAAAGTATGCAGGTACTGTTATAACAGCTTCAGTTACTGGTTCTCCAAGTCTTGATTCTGCATCAGCTTTCATCTTTGCAAGAATCATAGCTGATATCTCTTCTGGTCTATACCATTTATCTCCCATCTTCACTTCAATTCCTCCAGTTGCACTCTTTTGAATTTCAAAAGGTACAGATGATCTGTCTTTCTGAACTGCTGGATCATCGAAGTTGTGACCGATGAATCTTTTTATTTGATAAATAGTATTTTTAGGATTTGTAACTCCTTGTCTTTTTGCCAATAGACCTACCATTCTATCGCCAGCTTTTGACATGGCAACTATAGAAGGAGTAGTTCTAGCACCTTCTGCGTTTTCTAATATTTTAGGTGTACCAGCTTCCATCACTGCGACGGCTGAGTTGGTAGTACCTAGATCAATTCCGATTATTTTACTCATATTTTAATTTAGTTTATTTTTTAATTACTTTACTTCCTCATAGAATTTATTGTATAATATGTAAGGCATATCAATACCAAATAGAAAGGAGGAAATATGTACGGCGAATAATAAATTTAGCGACGAAATCAATTGAGAGTAGTCGCCTTTTCTTTTACATAGAAGGCGCCCTAGTTGGTTGACTCATAAAAAAATCTAAATTTATATAAGGAGATAAAATAGAAATAAAACTAGATGTAGTATCTAGAGCAATATCTTTCTTTGATATTTCTTGAGGAAGAAAAACTACTTCTTCTTTATTTTTAACTAAAGCTTCAGCAGAAATAATAACAGGTTGAAACTTCCCGTTATTTTCAACTACAGTAAAACGAATACGAACTAAAATACCATTTTTATCTCGTATTATTCTTTCGAATATGCTATTCAGTTGTTTAGTTGGAATAGCTAACATAATAGTATTATATAATTAATTTAAATCTTGTCCAGACTATTTAGCTTCCCCAATCTTCACCTTTGGAGCCTTTAAAACCTTACCATGAAGCTCGTAGCCTTTTTGGACGACTGTTGTAACGATATCATTTGCCTTACCATCCTCTATTGCCTCATCTCGCATAGGGTCAAAAGTCTTACCTATAGGATCTATTTCTTTTAGACCGAATTCTTCTAATACTTTCTTTAGTTGATTTGCTATATATTCAACACCGACTCTCCAGTTTTTATCTGCTTTTTCCCATACCTCTTTGTTCCCCATCGCCATATTGAAACTATCAAGTACTGGTATAAGTTCAGATATTAGACTTTCATTAGAAAAACGAGCGAAGTCTTTTTGAGCTTCTTGATCTCTTCTTCTTGCATTCATGAAGTCAGCTTTGTCTCTTTGCCAAGAGTTTAGATACTCTTGTTTTTCTTCAATAGCTTTCTTTAATTTTTCTTTTAAAACCTTAACAGTTTCAGTTGCATTGTCTTCAACAACAACTGAATCGTCTAGGTTTTCATCTTTTTCAATTGTTATATCATTTTCATCTTTCATATAGTTTTAGTATATATAAAATCTAGATAAAAGAAAAGTATTAATAAATAAAAAAAAATCCGGTTGCCCGGATTTTTCTTGAGATTATCTCTTACTCCACTGAGGTGACTTTCGAGCTTTCTTTAGACCGAACTTTCGTCTTTCTTTTGCTCTTGGATCTCGCTTTAGAAGTCCTGCTTTCTTTAGTTTTCCTCTTAACTCTTTATCATAAACAATAAGTGCTCGGGCAATACCATGTCTCATAGCATCTGCTTGTCCACTTATACCTCCTCCCTTTGCAACTACAGTAACTTTGAACTTTGTTTCTGTAAGTTTTGATTCTTTCATAGATTCAACAGCTGTTGATCTTAACTCTGTTGTAGGAAAATATTCTTCTACAGTCTTACCATTTATGTCATATGACATCTTTGAAGATGGTGTGATTCGTACTCGAGCAGAAGCAGTCTTTCGTCTTCCGATCGCTTCAATATATCTCTCTGATGACTTTGTAGTTGTATTTTTTTCCATATTATTCTGTAATAGTTAAATTCTTCATTATTTGCTTTCTCAAAGTATTTGAAGGAAGCATTCTGTATACCGCTCTTTCAAAAACTTCCTTTGTACCCTTTCGAGCAATCAAATGTTCTAGAGATTCTGTATATAGACCACCTCTAAAGCCTGTGAAAGTAATATATTCTTTTTCTTTTAGCTTCTTGATATCAAAATCAGCTTTACTTGTATTTATGATACTTACCTTAACTCCTGATGCTTTGTTTCTAGTATAAGAAACAGTTCTCTTTCCATTAAGTAAACTCGCTGCTTCACTTGCAACTCGTCCTAACTTCTTTCCTTGTGCGTCTATAGTGTGATTCATGTTTTTTATATTATACAAATTCAATCATGGCCATAGGGGCTGCGTCAAGCTTTCTTGGTGCCATCTTAATAATTCTTATATATCCCCCATTTCGGTCCATATATTTCTTTGCTATTGTATCAAAAAGAACTTTTGTTTCTGATTCTCCACCTAGCTTAGAAATAACAACTCTTCTTGAAGCGATAGTGCCGGTCTTTGCCTTTGCAACTAGTTTTTCAACATAAGGTCGTAGCTCTTTTGCTTTTGCAAGAGTAGTTTCGATTTTATTTTCATTTATAAGATTTCGCGCAAGAGAACGCATCAAAGCGTTTCTTTGATCTTTCTCTAGTCCGAATTTTCGTTTTACTGAATGGTGTCTCATAAATTTATTCTTTAATTATTCTTTTACTTTAATGTTATACCGTATTGTGAAAGCACTTTCTTGATCTCTTGAATACCCTTACTTCCTAATCCTTCAATATCTAAGATATCAATTTCCTTCTTTCTTGCAAGTCCACCGACTGTTCTTATGTTTGCACTTGTAAGAGCTTTTGTTGTTCTTGGAGAAAGTCCGATAGCGTCGATTCTTGTCTTTAGGAATTCAACATCCATCTCTTCCTTTACTCCTGATTCTTTTGAATCTGAAGATTCTTCTTTCTCAGGAACAATAACTTCTTCTTCCTTAAATCCTACAATAGACTTAAGTTGCATAATCATAAGTGAAATTGAATTCTCCAAAGCTTCCTTCGCAGTTAGAGTTCCATCTGTCTCGATAGAGATTCTTAGTCTGTTGAAATCTGTTCGGTCTCCAACTCGCATATTCTCTACTTCGTAGTTTACTTTCTTAATAGGAGTGAAAGTAGCATCAAGTGATATAACACCTATATCAACTCTGTCTTTTGTTAATACATCTTTTGAAACATAACCAAGACCCTTTTCAACAGTTATTTCTGCTTCGAAATCTGAACTCTTATCTGTAAGAGTAACGATATGTAGATCTGGGTTTAGAATTTCCACTTGTCCAGGAACTTCTATATCCTTTGCTGTAAGAGTTTTAATACCCTTTGCTTTTAAAGTGATTGTTTGTGGTTCATCAGTTATAAGTCTGATTCTCAATTTCTTTAGACTCAAAAGTAGAGTTATAACATCTTCCTTTACACCTTCAATTGTTGAAAATTCGTGTTCAACTCCCTTTATCTTTACTCGAGTAACTGCTGATCCTGGTAGAGATGATAGGATAATTCTTCTAAGAGAATTTCCTAGTGTATGTCCATATCCTGGGTATAGACCATCAATTTCATATACACCACTAAAACCCTCCTCTCGGATTATTTTTGGCTTTGATGGAACAATTATTGAATGATTTGACATATATTTTTTATTAAAAATTAATTTGCATTCACTTATTAATACTAACGACTATAAAATTCCAAAACTGATCCTACATTGAATAATAACTCCGTAGACGGAACTTTCGGTATACCCTCAACCTTTATCTCATACTTCTCTACATTGAGTTTTAACCATGATGGAACTTTAACAGTCTTTAGTCTGTCACCTAGTGTTGAAAAAATAGCTTTCTTCTTACTTCCTTCTCTTATAGCAATAACGTCTCCAACTTTAACTTGATATGAAGGAATTGTTACGATCTTACCATTTATTGTAAGGTGACCATGAGAAGTCATTTGTCTTGCGGCTTGTCGAGTAGTAGCAAATCCAGCTCTGAATGCGATATTATCAAATCGACTCTCAAGTAGACTAACTAGTATTTCACTTGAATTTCCTTTTGCTTCAGTAGCTTTTGCAACATAATTACCAAATTGCTTACTTGTTACACCGTAACTGTATCTAGCTTTTTGCTTTTCCAATAGACCAAGTCCATAATCACTTTTTGTTCTAGGTTTTGAAGATTTACTATTTGCTCTCTTTTGTTCTGTTCGAACAGCAAATTTTTGTGTCTGTGTCTTTTCGAATACAGGCACTCCTAGTCTTCTTGCAATTTTATATCTTGGTCCAATTTTCATAAAAAATTATATATTATATTTATTATACTCTTCGTGGCTTCTTTGCCTGTGGTCCATTATGAGGCACTGGAGTCTCGTCCTTTATAGATGAAATATTTACTCCTCTTGATATAAAGCCTCGGATTGCTGACTCTCTTCCAGAACCAACACCCTTAACAACAACCTTAATATCTTTAAGTCCTAGAGTTTCTGCTTTTAGAGCAAGAGTTTCTCCTACTTTTGCAGCAGCAAATGGTGTACCCTTTTTTGCACCCTTAAATCCTAGAGTACCACAAGATGACCAGATAACAGCATTTCCATCTTCATCAGTTAGAAGAACTTTAGTGTTATTGTAAGTTGATTGAACATATAGAATACCAGAGTCTAGTCTTTTCTTACTAGAAGTAGCCGGCTGTTTTACAGCTTTCTCTTTTGCTCCTGCTTCAGTTGTCTCAATTTTTTTCTTTACCATTTTATTCGTTAGTATTTAGATATTATTTCTTTTCTTCCTTCTTTCGTCCTGAACCCATGGTCTTTCTTATGTTTCCTCTTATTGTTCTTGAATTTGTCTTCGTTCTCTGTCCTCTAGCTGGTAGTCTTCTCATATGTCTCATTCCTCTGTAGGTCTTTATGTCCTTGTGTCTCTTTATATTTGAAGCTACTTCTCGCTTTAGGTCTCCTTCGATTTTAAATGTTTCGATAACCTTTCTTATTTCATTTTCTTGATCTACAGTTAGATCCTTTGCCTTTATATCCTTAGGGATTTTGGCTTTTTCTAAAATAAATACTGCACGTGATCTACCAACACCATATAAAACTGTAAGTGCAATGTCTAGTCTTTTTGTATCTGGAATTGTTATACCAAGTATTCTCATAAAATTATAATTAATTATCCTTGTCTTTGCTTATGTCTAGGATTAGCTTTGCATATAACATAAACGTAGCCCTTTCTTCGAACTACTTTACATTTTGGACAAATTTTCTTTACAGATGCTTTAACCTTCATTTTCTTTTAATTATTGAAATCTTTTAGCGATTAAAATCTTTTTGTAATACGTGCTCTACCTCCATAAGGATCCAATTCAAGCTCGACTTTATCGCCAATAAGTACTCTGATGCGATGCATTCGCATCTTTCCAGCTAAATAAGCAAGCTGTGTTTCCTCTTTTCCGTCAATTTTAACCTTAAACAAGGTATCTGGTAAAGCTTCGGTTACAACACCAAATGCTGTAGTCGTACTCTTTTGTTTTTGACTACTATTTATCTTTGGATTGATTTCAGAAACCATTAATTTTCGGTTTATACATACTACTATAACTACCCACAATAAGTCAATGCTTATACTCTATTGTAATCTTTTCTACAGAATTTGGGAAGGACCTTAGCCAGAAAGGTGTGATTAAAGCATAAGCATTTGCTATTGCAGAATACTTTGCAAAAATAGCATTACTATCCTTCAAATTTATACCTTTTAATTCATCCTTTAACTTCTCTTCAGAGAAAGTACCAGTTATAGATATTGGCCCCTTAAGAGTGAAAATTAGTGGAGTCGCCTTTTTTGCTGAAAAATCCTTAATATTTGAAATATTAAATGTTAATTCTTTATCACCAGTTATATTGTAAGTATCAGATGGGAACTTTTTTATCTCTTTACCTGCTATGTATTTTATCAATGTATCACTATTAAATATCGCTCCATAAGCTATTCCTTTAACTATAAGATCAGCATCTTCATTTGTCTTCATCACTGGTTCTGATACCTCGTATTCAATATTGTAAGCACCATCATAAAGTATATGATCTGGGGTAACACTTTCCTTTAATTTTGAAATTAATTGTTCCTTTAGACTATCCTGCATATCTTTAATAGCTGTCTTTTTTGATTCCTCATTTATAGTCATTTTATTACCAGAGTAACCACCTACCACATCAGTCTTTAATCTAGCATAGAAACCTGCATACTTTGGTGTACCTTGATATCCAGGAAGTTTAAAATCACCTTTCAAATCAGCAACTTTTAAATTGTACTTATCCCCAGCTTGATCAGCCACGATTGCTACAGATACACTACCAGGTGTTGTTTTTTTACCAGGCACCACAACAGTTGATGAGGTTCTGTATACATTCCCTTGTGTATTTGAAAGTCTTGTACCGGCAACTATAGTCTGGGCTGTTGCAGAATAATTATTGTATATAATGGCTGTCCCTTTTGCTTTTGTCTGAACTAAAGGACCTTTAGTTGCAGGAATAGTTTGACTTAGCATATCTGTGACAGAAATTACCTCATAACCAAATTCTTCTGTTGTATTTGATTGTGATTTTTTAGCAGTAAATGTACCGCTTATATCGAAATTTGTAATTTTAGGAGTAATGGTAACCACTGCTTTAGAATATGATAAAGACAGAGCAATACCTATAACAACCAATGAAACTAATACAATTATAAAAGTTAGTAAATATTTATAAGAGCCTCCTCCAGAACTAGGCTTCTTTATTTTTGTTTTTCTTCGGTGAGATTTTTCTTCAACCTCTTCCTCTTTTTCCTCAACTTCGTCGTTTACCTCCTCTTGTTCTTGTTCCTCTTCTATTTCTTCCTCTTCTTCATCCTCTACTACAGGTCGTCTCTTCTCTTTAGTTATATTGATCTTACGGATAGAGCGTCTATCCCCAGGTACAATATCTTGAACAATTTTTTTTCCAGTTTTTATTGCCATACAAATTTGTAAATATTATATCATACTCTGTCCTTTCTTAAAGCAAATGTGTATATCCTCATCATATTACTAACTTCAACTCCCTTACCAAACTTTATTTGATTACCAATAGATATTGAATCATAAGCTATTACATCAAAGTTTAATTTATTTTGAAATATCAAAGCTTCTTTAAAAAGATCAAAATGGCTGTGTGCAGATAAATACACAGTTCTTGGAATACTTGTTATATCCAAAACCCCCTCAAAAGATTTTATACACAAATCACTCCATTCATGGACCAAGGGGGTAATGATTCTTTGCATATTTTCTTTTTCTTGTTCACTTAATTTATCACCTTGAAATAGAGATATTAAAGAATCACTTGTTTCAACACTTTCATTTGATCCATTTGCTACTTTTCTTAAAACAGTTTTAATTCCAAAAGGAAAAGATATTATATGTTTACACAATCCATCTTTAACAGCAATAAGGTCGGTCAATTCACTATGTACATGTATATAAAGATATTCATTCTTATTCTTCAAAACCTCTTGCATAGCAATATATTGCATCAATAATGCCGAATGAATACTATGTTTCTTAACATGAATATATTTGTTTATCGTATCGTGTACCTTATCTAAAAACTGACTCGAGCCAAATGAAGTAGACAGAGAAACTTCTAAAGTATGTGCCTTTTTACCCTGAAACATTACTGCCGGATAGCCATTCAGTCTCACCTCAAATATTTTCTGTTCTACAGGTCTAATATCAGCAACTGCTGAATTGTTTTTTAATTCTTCTTTTATAATATTTTCTAGAATATCTGTAGTGATTTCAGTTTCTTTTTCATAATTAATCCTTACAGTTTTCAGTTTTGAATTGATCCAAGGATCTGAGAGTGTATAACTTACATAAGATATTGTATTTCTGCCATTATCTCTAGCGAGATGTTCTGCTACTTCAGCAATCAATTTTAGCATTTTCTTAACTAAATGCTCAGAATTTAATATTTGCGATTTGCCAGATATAGACTTGGTTACAACACAAGTAATAGTCGAGGGTTCATTCGGTTTATCAACAACCAAAGCGCCTCTGACAAGACCACTTTGAATATCAATTATAATACTTCTTACTTCCTTTTTTTTATTGGAAAAAAGCGAAAACATGATTGCTATATTATAGCATGGAGAAATATGCAAAAGAAAAGACCCGCATTAGCGAGTCTTTAATCTTGTTAGAAGATTCTCTATTTTTCTATTGATGGAAGTCCTCTCTTCATCTTGTGTTTGATAAAGAAAAGAATACAAACCAGAATGAAACATAAAAGAATATCCAGATTCGAAAAATCGAAATATCTTTTGTAAAATAATGCGATCAGAACAAACATAATCGCTGAGAATGACACGACCACTATTTTCCTGAAAAACCTGGTAAGATAATCCATTAAAAATGGCATACTTACCACGAAACCAATCGTCCCAGCAAAGAGTGTTACAAAAAGTGCAAAGAAGAGCAAGAACGAACCGAGTACAAGACTGTTCAATGTCCATCCTGCAGAACTATTATTTTTAGTATTTTCCACGAATTCCTCCCTTTTAGATCCGACAAAAATATAACTTAATTTGAGTATTAAGTCAAAATTGCTTTTATCCTCCTTACTCCTTGCGAACTAGCTTCTTCCTTTTGAATTTTGAATTTTCCAAGCTCACTTGTATTCTTTACATGAGGACCTCCACAGAATTCTTTTGAATATGCAGTCTCTAAATCATTACCGATAAAATATATTGACACCACATCACCATATTTTTCACCGAAGAAATGCCTAGCTCCAGTCTTCTCTGCTTCAGCTTTCGGCATGACTACATTTTGTACTGGCAAACCAAGTTTTATTTTTTCATTTATTATATCTTCAACTTTTTTCTTTTCTTCATCAGTCATTTTTTTATCATATGAAAAATCAAATCTTAGTCTCTCTGGAGTTATATTTGAACCCTTTTGTCCAACTCCATCACCCAAAACATCGTGAAGCGCCTGATGTAAAAGATGTGTTGCTGTATGGTACTTTATAGACATTTCACTTGTATCTGCCAAACCTCCTTTGAATTTTTGTTCTGCTCCAGAACGAGATAGATCTTGATGTTTTTTGAATTCTTCATTGAATTTCTCTATATCAACAGAAAGTCCTTTTTCTTTTGCCAATTCTAAAGTTAATTCAAGAGGGAAACCATAACTTGAAAATAATACGAAAGCATCAGTTCCCTTTTCAAATTCTTTTAATCCTTTCTCCAGTGTCTTTCTGAATTTTTCTTCTTCAGTATTTATCTCATTCTTTATATAATCAGACTTTTCAGCAAGTACCGGATATACTTCTTTATAGTTATTTACGACAATATCTACTAGATTTTTTAGACTAAATTCTTGCAACTTTATTTTATTTGCATTTACAATAGCTCTTCTTAGAAATCTTCTCAATATATAACCTCTATCTGTATTTGAAGGTATTACTCCGTCACCTATTAGAAGTATTGATGATCGTATATGATCTGAAATGATTCTAGCTGATTTTAGATTCCAATCTCTTGATGAATTTTTTATATAATCCATCAAAGGCTTCAACAGATCTGTATCATAAATATTATCAACACCCTGTAGTGTCATTGTAAGTCTCTCAAGTCCTGCACCTGTATCTACTGATGGCTTTGGAAGTTTACCAACAATCTTCCCATCTTTCTTTTCATATTGCATGAATACATCATTCCAAACTTCTATAACATATCTTTCATCATCAGCTTTAATATATTCTTCATGAGTTAATCCTTTACCGTTAAAAGTATTTGAAACATCATAGAACATTTCCGTATCAGGACCACAAGGACCATTATCTCCCGCTTCCCACCAATTGTTCTTTGCTGGAAGATAAAATATTCTATTTCCTTCTATCCCATTTTCATCAAATATCTTTTTCCAAATTGAAGCAGCTTCTTCGTCTCTAGGTGCAATATCATCACCTTCAAAAACTGTTACATAAAGTCTCTTTGGATCGAGACCTAATCCTTGCTCTTTATCTGTAAGAAATTTATAACTCCAATTTATTGCTTCCTCTTTGAAATAATCACCTAGAGACCAGTTCCCAAGCATTTCAAAAAAAGTTGCATGAGTCTTGTCGCCAATATCATCAATATCAACTGTTCTTAGAACCTTTTGTACATTTACTAGTCTTTTACCTTCAGGATGAGCTTTACCGAGTAAATATGGAACAAGCGGTTGCATTCCTGCAGTATTAAAAAGGGTGCTATTTGTAACTCCTTTATCATCACTAGTTACAAGAGAAGCTGAAGGGATAATAGCATGTTCCCTTTCTTTAAAAAAATTAAGAAATTTTGACCTTATTTCACTTGATTTCATAAAACAGAGTTTATCACGGAATCCATTTATTTTGAACTATTGCCTATTATGTAGCATTTGCTAATATTTTAATAGATGTCTGCACGAATAGACGAATCATCAGATTGAAAACTAAAATTGAAAAGGGGTATAAATGAAAGCAAAATCAATATTTAATGGCAAAATGCCAGCGTTAAGTCACATCGATGGATTGTTGCATTTTGTTGATTGTGTGATAAAAGCAATGGCCACAGATGAAAATATAGACTACGTTGCGACCTTGAAGTCGAAACTCGAGGCTCAAGCAAAGTGTAGTGATGTTCAAGGTTCTGCGATAACGGCATTACGAATCTTTAAAGTGTTGAGTCCAGTATCTGCCTCGCAGTACCCAGCAGCAAATAACAAAAATCAACTTGTCTGGAATTGTTTTTTATACGATCGAAATTTAAATCTCTATGTAGGTTGTCTACAATGGTTCGCTCCGGAGCATTCTAGAGCACTTATTATTATTTGTTTTACCAAAAAGCAAGCAAACATGTACTACTATACGGGACATGTTTGCAATATATTTGGTAAACATACAGAGAGATTCGGTGGCAGTGAAGAACTAGGATTGCCACGAGATAACGATATTGATCTAACGGATGTACCAGTCGATAGATTTCCTCAATATATTGAGTCAGACTTAAGATGAAACGAAACAAATACAACAAAAAGCACCGTTACGACCGGTGCTTTCTTTTATTTTAAGCTTCTAATCCAAGCCTTAAACTTATTATCCATATCTTCAAAACTCTTTTTGTTATCTGCTATCTTTTCTTTTCCATGAACAATTGATATTTTTGCATTTAACTTTATATTTTTATTATTTAAAGGAATTTTATTTAAATTTGATATTCTTTTCTTTGCATCTAATACCCTTTTTTCATATGTCCTTGTAATATCCTTTATATATGAGTCTGGATCAAGACTTTTGCCGGTAGCAATTTTAATGAATTTATTTGATTTATATAAAGAACCATATTTCCAAACTTTCTTCATTTCTTTGCCGACTTTTGGATTATCTATTATATATCCGTATTTTTTAAAGAAATATTCTCTCCATTGTGATACAGCAATTTCTGCCAATCCATAACCGTGATAATATGCGGAACTTTCCCATGAATATATATGAGGTACATTCAATAAAGACAGTGATGGTTCAGAGTAGTCAAAATATTTTTTATTTATTTCTTTTGCAGTGTTTAATACAAAATCTCTTGTAAGATCCTTACATTCATATATTCTTCTTTCGAAATCCATAACCGAAATAATTCCCATCATTTCAAGTGGAATAATATCAATTACAGATTTTAATCTTTTTTCAAACAATTCAAATGGATAGCTTTCGCCATTCTTATTTTTTGCATATCTCATTCTCCATTCGATAGATGAAGAGATAGAGTCCATAAACATACTATGTGTTTCAGACCAAGAAACTGTACTTGGTGGATATTCGTGGTTCAAACAAACATCTTGTTGTATCGAATTCAAACGGTCAGCTGCGTGACCCGCTTCATGGAATACTGTATTTATTCCATTGATTCCAGAACCTAGCTCTGATGGGATTGCATTCGAAGTAAAGTTTGATGATGCAGGTAAAATTTTGCCTTTATCCGAATAGCAAATTAGTTTTGGATAATGACAAAAACCATTATTCCATTTTCCTTTTCTATCCAATAAATCTAGTTTCAATTCTCCGCCAGCATAATCTATTCCCATTGCCGAAAAAGTTTTACCCCAATATGACAATACATCTTCAAATTGGAAATATTGATCTTCTTCTTTTACTAAATTTCCAGATATCATATATCCAAAATTCCACGGTTTCCTCAAACCTGGTTTTTCTATTTCCAATTTACGGATACTATCAAAAGCAAATTTTGTTTTATCATAAATCTTTTCAAAAATTTTAAATAATTCATCTTTAGATATTCCTTCGTCTAGGTGAATTTTATAATCATAAAAATCTTCGTAGCCCAAAGCTCTAGCATATTCATTCCTATATTTTATGACTTCAATATAGTCATCAAGAGTACCTAAAGGCATAGCCTCAATTGCCTCAAAACAAGCTCTACGGATATTTTCATCAGGATTTGATCTCATTGTTAGCCTCATCTTATTCATAGATGATTCCACGAAGTTACCTGATACAGGATCGATATATCCTTCTTTTCTACTACCTTGTTGATTTAGTATTTTCTCTTCTATTTGAGCTACCTTTTTTCTTATAGCAACTGCATGATCAGGAATTTGATATAAACTAAAAAAATCATTCCAGATTTTTAATCTTCTTTTGATCTCACCCTTGGCTTTTGGAATGTATGATTCAGTTTGCTCTTTTAGTTTTTTATTTGAACGGAAGCTATCTCGAGCTTGTTCAGCTTTATTCATTTTACTTCCATCAGTATTTATACCCATACGAAAATCCCAGAATGAATTTTCAAAAGCTGTATGAAGTTTGTGATACTTTATATTTAAATAGTCTAAAAAAGATTTTGCGGTCATATTCTTAATATAGAACAAACTAGTTTATTCCGCAAACAACTTTTATTTCATTCATCACCTCTTCAATGTTTGGTTCTTTCATACCTATTTCTTCCAAAACTTTTGGGTTGTTATAAATATCAGTGCATAGAACTACACCTTTTTTCAATAATGCTTTTTTATTTACATTAGAAATATTTGTAAGACAGGTAAAAGGGTGCAGTCTCAATTCTTCTATAATATCTTGAAGATTTCCTTTTGCTGGATAATTCCAGCCAAGCATCTTCACACCATTACATTCCCCATATCTTATAGCTTGATCAGTAAACTTTGTATTTGTAATAAGCCATCCTTCATCTAGTTTTCGAACTATTCCACCATACTTAAACATATTACCCCTAAGATCATCGAACCTAGCTTTAATGTATAAAATAACTTTTAGATCTGATTTTAAATCTAGTTCATTGTGAAATTTTGCTTCAACCATCATCAACTTTTCTTTGTTCCAAGCTATAACATCAACTTCATGAGCCACACACACACCAAGAACTGTTTGATCGGTCAATGTTTCATAACCCCAAGCCTGAAATATTTTTGCTACATATTTTTCAAAAGGAAAACCATCCGGACCAAGATCAGAAAGTGCTCTTCGTAAAGAGTACTTGATAGCCATAGGCATAGAGTGACTTCTTAGAAGTTTGAATGCTCTTGAATAAATCTCACTAGTTGGCATTCCATCGTATATTTCTCTACCAATATGACCAAGAATATCATCTATTATTTCTTCACTACCACCGGCATTTCTCAATGAATCAATTAGTTTCTGTTCTTCAAATAATTCTTTCTTTCCATCCGCTTTGGTGATTGTTATAAGGTGATTCATAAATAAATAATATCATAATAAAAAAAAGCCGTCACATATTGTGACGTGCTTTGCATTTCACACCATTTAACTGCTATGGTGTGTGATTGTGTTGATTGCGTAAGTGTCTGGATCTTGAGATGTACTGTCGATGTATGTTCTTCCTGGAGTTTTTGTAATCTCTTTTCTTTCACACAAATCATCTAGCAATCTCCTAACCTTCTCCGCACCAATATCCAGATCGTGTTGAGTGAGTATGTAGTCTAGATCATGAAGTTCCAAAGCCCCGCTCCCTCCTGATTTCATCTTCTCGGCTTCGGCTTTGAGCGTATCAATGATTATTTCTCTTGCTTTTCCCTTCTTACGATCATCCATGATACACACAACAATAATTCCGACAAGTAACAGAGAGGAGACTACACAAAGAATTATAAAAAACATATATTCCCTTTCGTTTTGATTCCGAAAATATACTACATCATTTTACTAATAAAGTCAAGCTATTATTCCTCCACCTAAACATTGTTCTCCATCATAGACTACGAGCGATTGACCTGAAGAAATGGTTGATTGTGGTTTATCAAAAATTACTTTATTATTCTCGTTTATTATTATATCTTGTAGAACCTCTCTGTACCTTGCACGAGCTTTAAGTTTTTTACCGTACTCAACACTTCCCTGATTCCAATTTACGTCTATCAATTGAATTTTATTTGTATTGTTTGGTAGATTCCCTTCAACGTCTTTATTTGCAACAGTAATTGTGTTTTTATCAATATCTTTCGATATTACATAATACGGTTCATCATTTGGTGTCTTTTTGAATATATTAAATCCATGCCTTTCTCCAATTGTAAAAAAGAAAGCACCATCATGTTCTCCTATAACTTCACCATTTTTATTCAAAACATCTCCTTTCTTTGCTTTTATATAATGCGAAAGAAATTCCTTAATATCTATTTTTCCTATAAAGCAAAGTCCTTGACTATCTTTCTTCTCTGCATTTGGTAAATCAAATTTCTTTGCAAGTTTCCTTACTTCAGGCTTTTCAATGTTTCCAACTGGGAAAAGAGTTTTTGATAATTGCTCCTGAGTTAGTGTCCAGAGGAAATATGTTTGATCTTTGTTTTTGTCATTGCCAGCGACTAGAGAAAAAGATGGGACAGATTCTGAAGGACATTTCGGAGACGCGAAGGCGTCGAGAACTAGCACATCGCGAGTACGCGATAGTGCGTGTCCTGAAGAGTCTGTTTCCATCTTTTTCGCAGAAACTTCAGAATCCAATACCACCTTCCTAGATAACTGTGAAATCTGCGCATAATGTCCTGTAGCTACATAGTCCGCACCATTTTTCATAGCCCAATCAAAAAACCCGCCAAACTTAACATATCTATTACACATAACATCAGGGTTTGGAGTTCTTCCCTTTTTATATTCATTTATCATATAGTCCACCACTTCTTCTTTATATTCCTTTTCAAGATCAAGAGTAATAAAAGGAATTTCGAGTTTTGCAGCAACTCTCATAGCATCTAGCCTGTCTTCCTTCCAAGTACAGTTTATCCAACTAGGTTGCCATACTTTTATAAAGACTCCAGTAACGTCAAAGCCCTGCTTTTTTAATAAAGCAGCTGAGACTGAGCTATCAACTCCGCCTGACATACCTATATATACCTTTGGCTTTTTTAACTTATTCACTTACTTCAAATATATATTCTTGTTTCTTAAATGTCCATCGTATGTAGTAGCATATCTGGTAACACTGTCTTTACCTGAAAGATAGTAATAATAGTTAGTCTTTGTAGGTCTAAGTGCAGCTTCAATAGACTTTATACCGGGATTTGATATGGGACCTTTAGGTAATCCTTTATATTTATAAGTATTGTACGGGGAGTCAATTTTTAAATCATCATAACTAACTCCTCCTGCTTTATCAGTAATATAATAAAAAGGTGCATCAACTTGTAAAAGCATATTTTCATCAAGTCTTTTCCATAAGATTCCTGATACAATTTTTCTATCAATATCATTATTTACTTCTTCCTCAATAAGTGAAGCCATAGTGATAATATCTGCTAAACTTCTTTTTGAACTTTTAATTTCTGAATCGAGACTTTTAATTTTAGAATCAAAATTATCTTTCATTGTAGAAATAATATCCTCAGGTGAAGTACCTTCATAAAAATCGTATGTGTCAGGGTACAAATATCCTTCGTCTTTTTTCGCCAAAGATACAAAACGTGGAGCATTAAAATCCGGAAGATTTTTTAATAAAATAAAAGCCATATCTGAAACATTGGTACCTTCTGGAATTGTAATTCTTATTTTTTGTTGTCGTATCTGTCCTTTTGCCATTCTATATGCAATAACAAAAACGTTTTCTTTAACTGTAAATTTGTAATAACCCGCCTTTAGACCGCTACCGAATGAGAATAGAGTACTTGATGCTTTAAAAAGCAGTTTTGATTTTATAATATTTTTTGAATACAAATCATCAGTTATTTTATTTAACGAGTTTCCTTTATATACTGGAAAAGAAAAAGGCTTATTTGGAAAACTAGCCGGAGCCTGAGAAAAAACAACCACCGAAAGAATAATAATTGAAATCGTTACAAGAATAATATTTTTCTTCATATTTAAATAGGTAGATTTGATGGTGCTTCTGATTTCTTTGATGGAATACGGACAAGCCCAGGAGTTGCTGCAACACTTCCAGGGAAATGGTAAATAGTAGCAAGCTCTTCTGTACTCATAACAACAGGTGTACTTACAAACGGCTCATAGAAAAATGATCTTCTTTTATATGCTTCCAAAACATTTCTATTTGATTTATTTTCCTTTACCTTTTTATAATCTTCCCAAGGAACATTACTGAATTTTGGAGACCACTTTTTACCATTTGGCTTGAAACCATTAAAGTTCTCAGTTGAGAAATGTTTGAAACCAGACATAATACCCCCAATTCCATTTGGCTTATCGAAGACTTCTTTCTTTGCAATATAAATTATTCTAATACCAACATCAAAAGAAATTTTTCCCATATTTCTTTCAATTGCTTTTATTATCTCTTTTTCTCCATCAGTTAGTGTTGGTGGTATAACTCTTCCAGTCTCTTTATCTTTTTTACCAACAATACGAGTCTTTGGATCACGCACCATTATTTCATTTATGATCTTTGCAGCTTCATCCTTGTATTTATCTGTTTTTTTCCAAAGGAATCCAGATTTCTTTTGTTCAGCGGTATGTGCACGTATAACATACTGGACCCAGACTTGTTGATTTGAACCTATATTACCCAAAAATTCCAAGAATGGCGTCATTGGATCTACTTTGTATTCTTCTTTTGGATCTTTATCAAGTCCATAATCAACATAAGTTTTTATTGGATAAGGATCAGGTTTGGTAAATATAAGTTCACCTCCCCAAAGTTTTGTTTCATTTGGATCAAAATGTACTCCGTGAGTATAATCTGGGACCTCATGAACTTCTATACCTGGAAACTGTGAGTACAGAACAGACATGACTCCATTTTTTCTTCTATCCTCTGTTCTAATCAAAAACTTTACAGTGCCTTCAACAGATATTAATTCTAGTGAATAACTTGGTCTTTTTTCTCCATTCCAGAATTTGGCATAGTTGCTTCCATCGGAAGTATTGTGAAGAGAATTAAGAAAAAGCTCCATTGATAAAGGAGACTTGATAGTTTCTTTTGGTAATCTAACTTCAAGCAGTGTATATTTTAGATTTGCTATAAAATATGATTGAACATAGTTTATCCAAAGAGGTTTAAATAGTAGGAACAATATCCAAGCTAGGATTATTGGTGATAGTGGAAACAATATTTGAGTAATTGCTGATGTGACTTCATTTTGAAGCAAACTAAAAATCATACCAAATATTATACCAGTTTTCTTTTGTATAGACTATGGAAAAACTAAGAGACTACCTTTACTTCTATTAGATCGTATTTACCATCCTTTGTCTTCTTGAAATGCTTTTGGTTTTGTAGATTAACCATAATAGTATTTTCCTTTACATACCTCTCTTTCATTACCTTATCGATAATTTCTTCTTTAGTTAAAGGCCCGTTCTTTTCAAGAATATTCTTTATAACATCTTTAACAACTCCTGACATATATCCCCATTCTCTTAGAGCATAAAGTCCTCTTCCTACTAGAACAAATCTCTTATCTTTAATAAGTTCATTGTGAGTTGTAGCGATATGAGCCTTCTTTTTAAAAACTGCAGTGATTTGTTTTGCTACTTCCTTGAAGTGTATTGGAGAACCGTGTTTTCGTATAACAAGGAAAGCGTAGTCTCTCATACCCTTTGTTTTGATATTTGATGAACTAGCAACACCCCATTCACCCATAGCATTTTTGCCGAGTGTCTTTGAAAGAGACAACCATCTTTTAACGATTTCTTGATTCTTATATTTTTCAGAAACAGATTCTAGATGTCCCAAGAATTTATTTACAATTTCTGATTCAAGAAGTAGATCATCGTTTGATAGACTACTATAAAGTTTGCTTAAAGAAGATTCTACTTGCTTTGCAAGTTCCTCGTTCACATGCCATCGATGTTTAAAATCATTATCTTCTTTTCTCTTCTTGAAGGTATCACCGATAACTAGAAGGAAATGAATGTGATTTTGTAATTCTTTATCTTTTGAAGCATGACCTAGGAAATCTTCTTCAACAACAATTCCACCCAAAGCATGGATCAATTCTTCTATTTCAGCAAAAGCATTTTTCTCTTCTTTATATGCATCTGACTTTCTTATATTAGCTAGAGCATAGTTTTCGATTTGTCGAACTCTTTCTCGAGTAATACCATACAATTTACCAATAGAATCTAGAGTCATCTTCTCTGTACTTTTCCCTAAACCATATCTTTTTATAAGGACCTCACGAGCACGGTCTGGTAAAACCGCTAAAAGCTTTTTTGTTGTTTGTTTTGGTTTGAATTGTATGTTAGGCATGCAATTTGTTGTTAATTTATAAGTTTGATACTACATTATCCTTTATAATATGTCAAATTTGGTTTTATTACACTACTATGTTGATGAGCCTATTTTTGATTACTATCACTTTTTTAGGAACATTTCCAAGTGTCCACTTCTTTATTTCATCCATATCTAGAGCCATTTTTTCTATTTCTGTATCTGGAGTATCAATCTTTGCCTTCATCGTACCTCGCACTTTTCCATTAACTTGTATAGTTATCGTAACATTACTTTCTACTAGCTTACTTGGGTCAAATTTGGGCCATTCTGATGCATGTACAGATCCTTTATTTTTCATCATAACCCATAGTTCTTCTGTGACATGTGGTGCAAACGGTGCCAAAAGCTGAATCAGAATGTTGTAATGTTCTTTCAATATACTTCCCTCTTTTTCAAAATCATTCAATAGAATCATTATTGAACTTATCGCTGTATTGAACCTCATCTCTTCGATATCCTCACTTACTTTCTTTATCGTTTTGTGAACACTTACTTCTATCTCTTCACTTGTTTGCAATCCAATCTTTTCATTTAACTTCCAAACTCTTTCTATAAACCTTCTTGATCCTGCTATTGAGTTTGTATCCCATGCTATAGCTTGATCAAATGGTCCCATGAACATTTCGTGAACTCTTAGTGTATCTGCTCCGACAACTTTTACTATATCATCTGGATTTACTACGTTTCCTACTGACTTCGACATCTTCGCTCCACCTTCTGCTAGAATCAAACCATGTGATGTTCTCTTTTTATATGGCTCACTGGTTGGAACTAGACCTAGATCAAAGAGGAATTTATGCCAGAATCTTGAATATAGTAAGTGGAGAGTTGTGTGTTCCATTCCACCGTTATACCAGTCTACTGGAGTCCAATATTTTAAATTCTTTTCACTAGCAAAAACCTTTTTATTTTTTGGATCTGTATATCTTAGATAATACCAACTACTACCTGCCCAGTTTGGCATTGTATCTGTTTCTCGTTTTGCTTTACCTTTGCAACTTGGACATTTTGTATTTACCCATTTATCTATTGAAGCAAGTGGAGATTCACCATTTTCTGTTGGTTTATAGTTTTCAACTTTAGGAAGTTTTACTGGCAAGTCCTTTTCTGGTACAGGAACTATCCCGCATTTTTCACAATGAATAACTGGTATTGGTTCTCCCCAATATCTTTGTCTTGAGAATACCCAATCTCGGAGTTTGAATTTGGTTATTGATTTACCGTACTTTTCAATTATTTCTTTTTTATCATATAGAACTGTTTCTTTTATTGGAAGATTATATTTTTCTGAGAATTGTCTATCTCTCTCATCATGTGCTGGTACAGCCATAACTGCTCCTGTTCCGTAGTCAGCTAATACATAATCAGCAATCCATAGAGGAACTTCTTCATTGTTTGCAGGGTTTATAACACTAATTCCTTTTAGTTGTACTCCAGTTTTTTCTGATTTCGCATCTGTTCTTTCTATATCTGTTTTTTCTTTTACTTGTTTTATATATGTCTCTATTTCTTCTTTATTTGAAACTTCAGAAATTAATTCTTTTACCAAACTATGTTCTGGGGCAAGAACGAGATAAGTAACACCAAAAAGCGTATCTGGTCTTGTTGTAAATACCTTTATATTTTTATCTGAATTCTTTATTCTAAAATCTATTTCAGCACCTTCACTTTTCCCTATCCAATTCCTCTGCTGTATCTTTATTCTTTCTTGGAAATCTGTTTCGTCTAGATCTTTGTCTAGTCTCTCAGCGTATTTTGTTATAGCCAACATCCATTGCTCTTTTTCTCTTTTTTCTACCTTTGTACCACAACGTTCACAACATCCATCTATTACTTCTTCATTCGCAAGACCGATAAGGTCCTTAGGGCACCAGTTTATCGTCATTCTGTTCTTATAAGCCAAACCTTTTTTAAGGAATTGTAGAAAAATCCATTGAGTCCATTTATAGTATTTCGGATCTGTAGTATCTATCTCTCTTTTCCAATCAAAAGAAAATCCCAAAGACTTCAATTGTCTTCTAAAGTTGTCTGTATTTTGTTTTGTTATGATAGAAGGATGAATACCTGTTTTAATTGCGTAGTTCTCTGTTGGAAGACCGAAAGCATCCCAGCCTATTGGATATAGAACGTTATAACCCTCTCTCCTTCGTTTTCGAGAGATTATATCCATTGCTGTATTACTTCTTATATGACCCACGTGCATTCCTGCTCCTGATGGATATGGGAATTCTATCAATGCAAAAAACTTTTTCTTTTTTAAATCTTCTTTTACTTTATTTGGTTTCTTTGATTCCCATATTTTCTGCCACTTCTTTTCAATTTTTGTATGGTCGTAAGAGCTCATAGTCCTTGTATGATATAACAAAATCCCGATACTGTGAAGTACCGGGGTTTTTGATGTAAAAAATCACTTTGGAAACCCTTGAAAAAGGGCTTGCAATGATAGTGCTGCAATCGAGAATGCGAGAAACCACATAATCAATGGCATAAGATTTACCGGAGGGCTATGAATATCCCTCTTTTTCAACCGAAAAGAACGAGCATTCATTCCCATCTATACTACCATAAATCAGGTATCTTGAGAAGACAAAAGAAAACTGGTAACTCTTTGTGAGCTACCAGTTTCGTGAATGCCAAGTCAGGCCGCTGCGTGATAGATGATTGCTTTCCTCGCTCCGATTTTACGGTAAGCTTTCTTCGGATCTTCAGTCACCAGGACCTTGAATCCAGGAATTTTCTTTCCCGGAAAATGGCTTTCACCATATATCCTGGCTGGCGAGATTTGACTCTCATCACCAACAAGAATCCTCATCTGACCATTTCGCTTTTTGCCTTTCGGCACCTTCCTCCTGCGCCGAATGGGTTTCAGATTGTTCTTTTTTTTGATTTGTTTGATCTTACTCATCCGCAAAAACACTAGCACGGATATGTGATAGTGTCAATACTTGCGTGATAATACAATTTTAACTGAAAGTCTGCAGAATTGTTTATTATTTTATTTTCAACGTTGAAACAATTTCATCAAACAATTGACTTAAAATAAAACTATTCTTGTATGTATATTGTCTTGATATAACCAAAGTTTTGTTTTGGTTCATAGACATATAATAATAATCGATACCATCTCCCTCTGCTCCAATTTTCCATGCTATTGCTTGTTTACCGTATATTGTCGTATTTGATTTTGATGAAGCGCTTAAATTGGAAGTTAGATTTGAAATAGAATCATCGACAACAATAAATGAAATTCCTTCTTCTTTATTTGCAGTACAAACTGATTCGAGACCTGATTCACCATAATAACAGCCTTTTTTACCAATCAAATTAGCACGATTCTCAAAAATAAATTTTATTCCATTGTATTGTTTTAGATAATTTGGTGGAAGTGTTTGACTAAATAGTACTTGAACTAACGTGTCTTTAGGGAAAGATATACTAAAATCACTCGTTTCAAATTTTTGGGAATTATTATTCTTAATACTTTCTTGATCTATGACAACACTATTTTCAACTTTTTGATTTTTATAAAGATAGAATCCGATACCAAGAAGTAATAATATAATTATAACTAATAAAATGATCACGGTTGAACCTTTTTGTGTATTTTTCATAATAGTAATATTTTACCTTGTAATTGAGAATTTACCTAGATCTTAAACTC
>CAZVQB010000002.1:0-70459 GCA_964629235.1 uncultured Candidatus Saccharibacteria bacterium
TGGTGACCCTTCCCTCTTCAGGGGAATGCTCTACCAACTGAGCTACCTTGGCGTTGGTAAATCTACTATATCAAAATATGTGATGCATTTCTACCAAGACAGCTACTTGGTTGAGTCAATTTACTATATCAGAATATATTATTTTAACAAATCCATTATATTCTCAGTATAACTATTGTATGGACTTATACCTGTATTATTTGTACCTCCTTTTGTATCCAAAACTCCAGTCAGAGAATTGATATATGGTTGAACAAAATAGAATGCTCCAAAAGATAGACCTAGTATTACAACCCAATACAGGACTTTTATTGCTAAACCAATTTTATTTGTTCTATGAATAGATTTGAGAATAGTATTATTCTCTTCAGTCAATTTATATATTCTTTCAAGTAGAGCTTTGTCTTCTGGATTCATAAAGTAATTATATCAGATATATTAAAACACGGTATAAGCATATTTTTAATAAACGTTATATTCTGTGCCCTCGGCCAGAATCGAACTGACATCAGATCCTTAGGACGGACCTGTTCTATCCATTGAACTACGAGGGCAGTACAATGAATATATCACAATATTGTTATTTTATACCAAGAGTTTCTGCAATCTTTGCTTCATCAAAACCAACAGTAATATCACCTTCAATATCAATTACTGGAACCCCTAGTTGTCCACTCTTATCTACCATGATCTTTCTTTGTTCTAAATCAGAAGCAACGTCATGTTCAGTATATGAGATATTGTGTTCTTTGAAGTAAGCTTTTGCTAAAGCGCAGTAATGACAAGTCGGCGTTGAATATATTGTTACATTTTTCATATTTTTATTTTAACATATTTATTATTACCAATGAAATAGATTGTACCAGAAACTAGTTGAACTTGCTTGTTTGTTCTCTGGTATTGTTGTTGTTGATTGATTGTCTATTATCACTACCACCCTTTCTCCGTCTTTTAATGCTCTAAACTTAGTTCGTATTTCATCCTCAATACCTTGATCTGTCTTTAAATAATCTATAGATGATGCCAATGTCTTTTCTCTTATTGCTAGCTTTTCTAATTCTTTCTTTTCCCTTTCTAGATTTTGTTTGCTAAGCTTTGCTTTTTTATACACTCCAAACACCCCACTAGATAAAATAATCACGACAATAGCTAGTGCAATAAGAACAAAAGGCGAATATAAAGTTCTTCTTATTTTTTTCTTTCTTTGAAAATCAAGCATTGAGTTTTATTTGCTTATAGTATACTATATTTTATTATGTTATTTCATCAAAATACAAAAAAGGCACTTCGAATTGCCATGTTTATAGTTGGGGTACTTATTATTATAAGTATGGTATTGGCTTATATCCCTAAATATTAATTTATTTAGTTGACTTACTAATCTGAACGCATCATCTTTATAAAGACATCTTGTGGAATATTTACATTTCCACGTCCTATTTCTTTCATCTTTTTCTTTCCTTCTTTTTGCTTTTCCCAAAGTTTCATCTTTCTAGTTCTATCTCCTCCATACATATGCTGAGTAACATTCTTTTGCATACCAGACAGAGTCTCTGATGCTATGATTCTACCCTGTGCTTTACCTTGGATTTTTACAGTGAACATTTGCCTTGGTAAAACTTTATGAAGCTTCTCAACAGAAGACTTCGCTTCTTCTTCCAATCTTCGTTTAGATACAACTCTTGTAAAGGCAATTACAGGTTCATCTGCAACCAAGATATCTAGTCTAGCAACATCTGCTTCTCTCATTTCTGCTATTTCGTATGATATTGAAGCAAAACCTGAAGAAACACTCTTTATTTCATCAAAAAAGTTTCTCATTAATTCTCTAAGTGGCATAACAAGTACTATGGCGTTTCTACTTTCTCCGAAATTTTCTGTAGAAGAAACTTCTCCTTCATGATTGAATATGCTTTGCATTATCGGTCCAAGATAGTCCGGTGGCGCTATGATCTTCATTTTTACCAAAGGCTCAAACACTCTTTTTACTTCATGATCTTCTGGGAATAGTGCTGGAGAATATATCGTTATAGTTTTTCCATTTTTTAATTCTACATTGTAAGTAATACTCGGAGTTGTAACTACTAGATTTAGATTAAATTCACGTCTAAGTCTCTCGGTAATTATTTCCAAATGTAACATTCCCAAGAATCCACATCTAAAACCTCTACCTAGTGTTCCTGAAGCCTCCTCTTCATGTGTAAAAGATGAATCAGAAAGTCTAAGTCTTCCTAAAGCCATTCTGAGTGCATTGAAGTCATCCTGACTTTCTGGATATACAGACGCCCATACAACTGGACGTGGAGTCATATATCCATGTAGTGGTGGATTTGTATCTTTTATAGAAGCAACAGTATCTCCAACTGATGCAATACCTGGTTGTTTAATTCCTGTAACTATATAACCGATCTCTCCAACACCTAGACTTTCTACTGGAGTATCATCTGGAGCAAAGATGCCTACTTCTAGACTTTGGAATTTCTCATTTGAAACTTTGAATAGCAATTGATCGTGCCTTTTGACAGATCCATTCATTACTCTTATATAAACTATTACACCTTTATGATTTGAATATTGAAAATCAAAAACAAGAGAACGGAATTCATTTGTATTACTATCTTCTGAAATTTTTGGTGCTGGAACACGTTTTATAACTTCATCCAAAAGATCAGTAACTCCTTCACCAGTCTTACCAGATACTTTTAATACATCTTTTTCCTCACAGTTTAGGAGTTCACACACTTCTTTTATAACTTCAGGAATGCGCGCTAGAGGTGAATCAATTTTTGATATTACAGGGATTATTTTTAGCCCTGATTCTTGAGCCATACCAAGAGTTGTAAGAGTCTGCGCTTGTACTCCCTGAGTAGCATCTACAAGCAGAATAGAGCCTTCTACAGCCTTTAGGGCTCTAGATACTTCATATGAAAAGTCTATATGTCCTGGGGTGTCTATAAGGTTAAATATATGGTCTTTCCACTTCATTCTAACCGGTTGCATCTTTATAGTTATACCTCTTTCGCGTTCAAGCTCCATACTATCAAGTACTTGCTCCTGCATCTTCCTTTTTTCAATAGTATTTGTAAGCTCGAGCATTCTATCTGCTAAAGTTGATTTCCCGTGGTCTATGTGGGCTATTATCGAGAAGTTACGTATTTGCTTCGGATTCATGTAAAACACATAGTATCAGAAATATCGTAGCTTACAAAGTTTCCTGATCTGGAACAACGACATTTGATTTCCAGAATTTATGATGTAGTGTTCTCCAAATTTCTTCGATTTCTTTGTTTTTTAATATAATAAGAATGATAATTCCAACAATAATACCTAGTATTCCAGCGAAAAATCCTTGAAAAAACACATTCCATGCTTTTGTGAGTGGGAAAAAGATATTAAAAAATCGAAGTGAAATAAAAGCGACATAACCCATGATGACTGATGCTGAAAAACTCTGGAAAAGAGTAGCGACAACAGGCTTAGAGAAGCCTTCATAATCTTTTTCAAACATATGCCAATGCAAATATGTATTTACCAAGACTCCAATCGAATAAGCCAAAGGAAGAACTAGAACACTTGTACCAATTTGTCCTGAAACTTTAAATAAATCTTCAAGGAAGAATCTAAATATAGGAAAAGCAAAAAATGCTTTTGTTAAAACGTAACCAAAAAATACAATTAAAAGACCTGAAAAAACATTTATTATAAGTGGTTTTTTTGTCTTACCCTCAGCATAATATGCTCTTACAAAAAGCAGAATAAGACTTTGACCAATAACAGAGATGACAAATATCGCTAGAACCGCTGCTGTAAGTCTTGTATCTGCCCAATCGAATTGACCTGCACCGTATATAGTTCTTACTATCTGTGCACGCAAAACGATAAACAATATAGTGATGGGTATAGACCAAAAGACTATATGTCTTGCAGAATCAATCATTTGTTGTAGGAATTCTTTTCTATTTTTCTCTACAAAAAACTTTGATAGTGTTGGGAAAATAGCTGATGAATAACTAACACCAATGATAGTCATAGGTACTGATTGTAGATTGAAAGCAAGACTAAATACTGATATGGTACCACCACTCATATATGAAGCCAGAGAGACTAAGAAAAAAGATGCTAGTTGATTTGATGACAATGTTAGTGTTCTAGGCAAAGAAATCAAGATTACCTTTTTTATATCATTCCAATTAAAATTTAATCTTAAACTTGGAAAAGTATCTTTATGAATTATAAAAGGAATCTGAATCGCCATATGAAGGAATGCTCCCAGTACTACTCCCCAGATCAGACCACTAATACCAAATACAGGATAAAGAAAAATAATTCCAAATATTATACCGATATTATAGAGAACTGGACTCAAAGCATATATTAGAAATCTTTTATGCATTTGAGTAATACTTGATAGGAAATTCGATAGACCAAGAAATATTGGTGAAAGTAACAATATTCTTGAATATAGAATCAAATCCTGGAGAAATTCACTATTTGCAAAACCCGGAAAAAGAATTGAAGTTAGGCTTGGTATTAAGAAATAAGTTGCAATACTTACAGCCACGATTCCAAAGAAGAAAGCTGAGAATATACTGTCTATAAATCTTCTTCCTCTATCACCATCATTATTGAATCGATCTATAAAGAAAGGGACCAGAACAGAAGCAGACACTATCGATGCTACAGATACGAATATAAGATCAGGAATTCTAAAAGCGGAATAGTATATATCAAGTATATGACCTGCACCGAAATTGTATGCAAGAAGTTTGTCTCGAACTAGAGCCAATATTTGTGATAGAAAGGCAAAAAAAGCCAAGAGGTAAGCAGCCTCGTGTAAACCAACTATTTCCTTGCCTACCATCTCGAAGAATTTTTTGACCATGTGCTACTTACTCTTTATCGGAAGTGTCTTTCTCTTTTCAGGTTTTGAATCTATTGGTGGTTTTGCGTCTTGGAATGGTGATTTGCCAGCTCTTAGATTTGATAGAATAAATGCTACTTCTTGATTGTCTGGATTTGTCTTTGTAAGATTTTCAAATTGTATTATTGCATCTTGGAATTGATTTAATCTTGCATATGATAATCCAAGGAAATATTGTGCATTTGCATATTGATTATCTAGTTTAATTGCTTGATTTAATGCATCGATAGCTGCTTGATAGTCTTTATCATTGTACTGTAATAAACCTAGTTGAAAGAAGATCAGGGGATTTGTATTGTTTATCTGACTTGCAACTTGTACTGAAGTGATAGCATCTTTTATTTGACCCTGACTTACCTGTATCTGTGAAAGTAAGAATATTGCCTCTAGATAATTTTGCTTCAGTTGAAGTGCCAAACCTATATTTCTCTGAGCTTCAGTCATTTTATTTTGTGATGCATCAACTCTTGCCATATTTAGATAAATCAATGGACTATATGGATTATATTTCAAAGCGTTTGCATAAGAATTTTTAATATTTTCATAAGCATTTGGAGCTTGAAGAGTAAGTGCAACTTCAGAAATTCTCGCTTCAGAAATATAGTTATAGTAGTTTGTTGGATCAGTATTGATTGCTTCTCTAGTGTACTTTAGAGCTTCTTCTGTTAGTGTAGCTACTTCTTTTAGAATTTCTTGACTTGTATTTTGTTTTGATTGAATTTGTTGTACAAGATTAGAAATTTTCAAGATATTTATCTCTGAAAGAGCTTGATAGTATGTATCATTTTTATCCAAAGCTAGTGCTTTTTTGAAATTATCTTGTGCCTTTGCCATACCCTGTCCATTTGGAAGATTTAGAGCACTTATACCCCCTTGGAAATATCCAATAGCAAGAACTTTCTTTGTATACACTGCTGTCCATATTACACAGATTGCGAAAATAACTATTAGAACAAGAGGAGTTAACTTTTTAACTATTCCTTCATCCTTACTAACATCTACAAGAACAACCTCACCCTCATTTACAAGACATGCCAAGAACAGACCAGTCATTATGAAAGTTAATAGTAATACTGCATGAGAAGGAAGATAAACTATATTTACAAGCCATAGGAATAATGCAGTGAAAAATGTAGATGTAGTAAAGAATATAGAAAGATTGTCTGACTTCTTCTTTAGTGCTTTGAATCCTGAATAGATAAATATAACTATAAATACTAACCATAGAGCAATACCAACTAAACCTTGTGTAACTACGAAAGTTGGAATAGTTCCAAATCCTGAACCGAATTCTGTATTCCAAAATATTGTTGGATTAACAACAGGTGGTTTGAATTTCAAATATTGATTGCCAAATCTATTTGGACCAGCACCAAAGAATGGTGATTCTTTTATTGTATCTGTAGCAACATCAAGACTCAATTGCCAAGGAAGATTGACTTCTGTTTGGCTAATATTAAGTTTACTTATTATAGGATTTACAATAGCATCCCCTTTCCACAATCCCAAAACCACAACAATCACTATTATAGAAGTAAGCACCGGAATCTTTTTTATCATTCCACTAATACCAGCTACATTTGATGTATTATTTCTATATTCATATATAGCCAAGAGAATCATAGTCAGAAGGAACATTGACCAAACAATACTTGAATTTACAAGCACAGCGAAGACGAAAGAAAGTATAGATACAACTGTAAGTAGAATTTTGAATGATCTTTTCAAAGAAATCATCCTCAATCCAAGATATGAAAGTATAAATACGATACCAGAAAGTATAGATAGATCATTCCATTTTCCAAATATTGTAGAAGTTGTTGTTTTGAATATAGAAAATCCCAGAACATCAGCTCCACCGAACATTCTAATTACATGGAATACAAAAATAATTGCGAATGAAAATAGGATAGAACCATAAACATAAAGTATTCTATCTTTTTCGTTTCTTGTTAGATTTAAAGTTAAGAAAGCTCCTAGAAACAATACCAGGATCATACTAACTGTTCCAAGTTCGAAACCTTGTCCAAAGACAGATTTCCAAATGTTTGTACTGAACATTGTTGAGACAATAAGTGAAAGCACGATTCCACACGAAGCTAGGAAAATAGGGTGCTTTGGTATATATAGGCTCTTATTTTTAAAAGCAGATAGAAAATAAAGTAGACTTGAAATAAGAATACCGAATGTTATTACGGTATTTTTTTCCATTTCCATAGGGCCATATAAAGTTGGAATGAAAGCCAGCACACCCAAAATTATCGTTGGTAGACGAACAATAAAAGAAATTCTTTCTAAACGACCTTTTGATTCAGTAGGAGCTTGAACAGTGTCTACTGAAGATTGATTTGGTTGATTTATTGTATCCATAATAAGAACTAATACTTTATTAATAATCGATAGGGACAATTATAACAAACAAAAAACTCCCTGTTAAGGAAGTTTCTTGATTTGACATATCGATAAGCCGAGTTCTGTATCAATTTTTCATACTCTTGTGAATATAATATTGACGACAATCATTTATCTGGGATTTACCTTACGATAAACCTCAAGCGGCACTCCTATTTGCATAGGCACGGCCTTGCACTGAAGTAAGGATTTTGCCGTTTCACTCCCACTAAAGGGATTCGTCACTGTTCTCACCTCGCACCTCACGGTGGACGGGCATTACCCGCTACCCTGCTCCTATTCTTGCGAATTGGCAGTGCTCGGACTTTCCTCTATTTGCAAGCTTCCGCTTACAATAGCGATTGTCTGATATGTGGATATATTATAACACAGATTTGGATTATATGGAATAATGTTGACTATTAGTAATAAAATACTAATATCATAGTAGAACTTTGATTTTTATGAAAAAAAGTCTACTTAATTTCACTCAAGGTAGTGTAATGTCTGATTACGTTAGTTCATTAAAATTAACCGAGGAAGAATCAGGTAAGCTTCATATGTTTTTTAGTCCAAATCGAGTACCCATTGGCTTAACAGACAGAGAAGTTATCGTCTGTATAAATCTGTATCCACTTAAAAAGAAAAACAGACGCCGAAGTATTCTACCAAGACAGCCAAATTCAAATGGTAGTATTGAGGAGGAAGTACTGGAAGCAATCAACACCATAATGTACACAGACGACAATTTACCTGAAGAATTCAATCCAGATAGAAAGATGACAAGGGGTAAATTCAAAAGGGGCGTCATAAAATTCCTATTTGGACTAAAAAAATGATTATCATCGAACACCAAAAAACCAGCCGACGAAGCTGGTTTTTGTTTGTAAAATATTTACCACTTACTCCCCACTTCCTACACTCGCTGGAGCTGATTCTTTCTTTTTTCCATGTGAATGTGAATCCACTTCATAACTTGTATTCTGTGCTTCAAAGAAGTTTACAAGTTCATACACATCTGTAGCTGTACTCATCCATTTTGCTGGATTTGTTACATTGTAATACTTTGGAAAACCTAGCTCTTCTAGTCTTCTATCTGCTACATATTTTACATATTGATTTACATAGTCAGCATTCAGACCAAGAATACCATTTGGGAATAGATCTTTATTGTAATCTACTTCTCGATTCACACCTTCTATGATTATATTTCTAATCTCATCAGCAAACTCTGGGGAAAGTAAATCTTGATTCTCTTCTAGAATATTGTGGATCAAATTTATTCCAAATTGCAGGTGTAGACTTTCATCTCGCAAAACCCAGTTGATCATAGAACCAAAGTTTCTAAGTTGCTTTCTTTGTCTGAATGATAGTACCACCATGAATCCTGAATAGAACCAAATTCCTTCCATCACAATGTTTGTAGCAACTAGATTTCGGATGAAATCCTTTTTACCTTCAACAGTCTCAACATCTAGAGAAGTTTCGGTCATTCTTCTCATATAGTTGTTTATATAATCCTCTTTTGCTTTCATTGAAGGAACATTCAAATGGTGATTGAATACCTTTTCTCTATCAAATGGGAATGTCTCAAGAACATATTCAAAAGCAACACAGTGGTTGGCTTCTTCCCACATTTGTTTTGCTAGATATAGGTGGCATTCTGGAGACTTTAGATATGGATATATACCTAGAGCAATAGAACGATTCACGATAAGTTCGGCAGGGTTAAAGAATGCCATTAGGAACTCTACTGCATGTCTTTCATCATCAGTCATTTTCTTCCAATCATCTAGATCCTCTTTTAGAGTGATTTCGTGAGGAAACCAAGTATTACGTACAGCTTGATTGTACAAATCATATGCCCACTTATACTTGATTGGATGTAAACTTGTATCTTCAGGTGCGGCTTTTCCGATAAGCATAATATTTTATTTAATTAATTTATAATTACTGACAACTATCACATTGTGCTCTTTCTGCTGGATCTATTGGGCAAACTTTTGGCTGAGATTTGACTTGGAAGTTTGGATTGTTACTTAACTTTGCCATAATCTCATCTCTAGACAAAGAACTATCTTTTTTAACTTCTTTTATACTTTCCACTTTTTTAATTTCAGGCATTGATGACATCAGAGGCATACTTGGTTGTATTGTCGAGGCTTCTCTTACTTCATCTCTCATCTCTTCTCTTTGATAAACTGGTGTAGCAACCTTTGCAACTTCTACTCTTTGTATAATAAGTGGACTCTCTATAGGTTGCTTCACTTCTGATACAGTCTCCTCTTTTGTCGCTGAAGCTACTGCTGCGAATCCTCTCTTTCCAATCTTTTCTGCTTTATTAACTTTAGTTGTACTTTGTTCTGCTGTATGTCGAGGCTTCATATGTAGATAATACGTTGACTTCAAACCTTTTTTCCAAGCAGTTGTGTAAATATCCATAGTTTCATCTATATCTCTTGTCTCAAGATACATATTTCTTGAAAGAGCTTGATCCACCCACTTCTGTGCACGTGCAGCTACTTCTACATAAGCTAGAGGTGATGTTGTGAATGATGTTTTATAAACATCTTTGATGTGTTGTGGAATACCTGGAATATTTGAAATATCTCCTTGATTCTCGATAATTGCTTCTCGAACCTTTTCCCAGATTCCCATATTCTTAAGATCTTTAACTAGGTTATGGTTTATATCCATATATTTTCCTGAAATCTTATTTCTAGAAAATACTTGAGCAAAACGAGCATCAATTCCTGGAGTTGTTCCTACTACTAGACCGATATTTGCATTTGGAGCTACAGCCATCAAAGTAGCATTTCTAATTCCCTTTTTAACTTTCTCTCTTAGAATCTGCCAATTCAATCCTCTGTGTTTGCTCTGACTATCTACAGTTACAGATATTCCTCTTGAATCGCCAACCTTGTTTAAAGTATCTATTGGAACTTTTCCTTTTGACCATTCTGAACCAGTAAAATGACTATATGATCCTCTTTCTTGTGCAAGATTTGCACTTTCGTCTATAGCCATATAACTTACGAATTCAAATATTCTGTCAGCAAAATCCCAAGCGTGTTCACTGTCATAAGACATACCTAGTTGTTCGATGGTATCTGCAAATCCCATCACTCCAAGACCAATAGCACGATTCTCTCGATCTGATTTTGCTGCTTCTGGAATCGGTAGAATATTTATATCTATTAGGTTATCCAACTGTCGAACTGCAAGTCGAACACTCTCTTCCAATCTTCCCCAGTGCACTTCTTTATTCTTTATGTGAGCCGCTAGATTTAGTGAAGCGAGATTACAAACTGCGACATTGTCTTTGTCTTGAGGTAGACATATCTCTGTACAAAGGTTCGACATATGAATCGTTCCTGTATTGTTATTCAAAGCACGGTTGTTTATTGTATCTTTCCAAACAAGCCATGGGTGTGATGTTGATTGTAGAGATGTAATAATCTGTCTATATTGTTCTTTTGCAGGAACTTTTTTGAACATTACCAATTCCCCTCTTTCTGCTTTTTCTATATAGTGAGCGTATTTTACACTGAATTCTTTTCCATATAATTCATTTAAATCCCCTGTTTCTGCAGGGTCGAACATATACCAATCTTGATCCTTTTCGACTCTAGACATAAATTCATCTGATAGGAAAACGGCAGTATTGGCAGTTCTCATTCTCATATAATCATCACCCGCATTGTGTTTCCAATCTAGGAATTCTGGAAAATCGTAGTGCCAGTTCTCCATATAGAAACATAGTGCTCCTTTTTTCTTTCCACCTCTCATAACTGCACGAATAGCTGTATCGATTATCTTTGCAAAAGGAGTAGGACCGCTAGAAACACCTCCGAAATTTGATTTCAAAGGAGAACCTGTTGCTCTCAACTTTGTAATAGACGCTCCGATTCCTCCTGAACCTTTTGATAGAAGTAAAACATCTGATACAGACTTTGCAATATGACCCATATCATCATGTATCTCCATTAGATAACAGTTTGAAAGCGCTGGTCGTGTAGTACCTGAACCGAGATTTGTAGATCCACCAGCTATATACTGATGACGAGACATTTTGTCATAGAACTTCTTTGCATATTCATTTGGATTTTTCTCATTGTAACAAAGCCCCATAGCAACTCTCATAAAAAAATATTGCGGTGTTTCTAGAGGATGTTGTTTATCGTCCTTTAAGAAATATCTATTTATAAGTCCATCAAGACCAGCATAGACGAAAAGCTCGTCTCTATCCAAAGATATATAATCAGCCAACTCTTCGAGATTAAACCTTGATCCCATATCCTTGTGAAGACGATTTTGTTCTATTCCAGATTTTATATAGTGAATAAAAGCATCTCTATGTTTCTTCTGCAAATCAGCTGGATTCTCTTTATCATATTCACCCACAACTCTACGATAAACAGTCTTTAGAAGTAGTCTAGTTGCTACTTTATCGTATTGTATATCCTCTTTAATATTTTGAACTGCAGCATTTATAGTTGCATGATCTAGTTCATCAGTGGTAATACCATTATAAAGAGTTAGATATGTCTCTGTAGCTATTTGAGTAACCATAGCTATAGGATCAACAAGTCCCGCACAAGCTCTTTCGATAGAACGATTTACTCTATCTGCATTATGCAATTCACGTGTACCATCAGTCTTCGTTATGTATATGCTCATAAATTAATAATATTATTTTACTAGTGGAAACATTTTACCTTTTTAGCAAGGTTTAAAAAAGGGGAAAATAACTTTTTTTATAGATAAGAGACAGAAATTTAAAAATGTAAATACTATCCCTTCGTTAATTTTAAAATATTTCCCACTTCAAGTTTATTTTCATCAGAAAAACCAGCATTTGCTTCAATTACGTATAGGCTTTTTTCTGGTGGGAAGAATTGTTCTGGATAACTGTCTATTGATACACTTTTTTCGATATATACAATTTTATTATTTTCATCTAACCAGATAATATCTATCGGAAATTTCATATCTTTCATCCAAAAACCATATGTATCTGGTTCATCGAATACAAAAAGCATAGCACTTCCCTTTACTAAACTTGCCCTACCGCTTAAACCAGCAACCCTCGAAGCTTCAGTATCAGAAACAATAAGTGGAATATTTTTACCATTTACCTCCAATTTATACTTGGCAATATTTTTAATGTTTGTATCTTTAGGCAAAACACAGAATATCCAAACAATAATCGCAACCAACAAAACATAAAATGGTATTTTCTTTTTCATATACATTATTATCCCTTTTTAATATTCTTTCATCAAGATGATATGGAGAAAAAAGATATGTTAATATTATATATATGAAAATTTCTTTTGTAGGACCATTCGCAGTAGGAAAAGATGCTGTATCAAGTTATGTTGAAAAGAAATACAATTTAACGCACATTTCAAGTGGGAATCTGGTAAGAGATTATGTAACAAAGAACAATCTCGGTGGCTTGGATAGAAAAAATCTTCAAATTGTTGCAAATAAGATGCGAGCTGAGGGTGGTGGTGACATTTTAGTCAAAATAGCTTTATCTGAAGCAAAAGACAATGTAATAATTAGCGGCCTACGCGCAATAGATGAAGTAAAAACTTTTAAAAAAATGGGTGGCACTGTAATTGCAATAACCGCTCCAATTGAGCAAAGATACAAATTGGCGCAAATGCGTGGTCGTATAGATGATCATATTTCTTTTGAAGAATTCAGGAAAATTGAAGAGGAAGAAAATAAAAGTAAAGACCATAACGAACAAAATCTGTCCAAAGTCATAGCAATGGCAGATTTTGAAGTCATAAATGATGGAAGTCTTGAGGAGTTATTCGCAAAATGCGATAAGACTATTTCCCAAATTATGAATGGATTCTAATATTATCTTGAGAATATACTCATGATTGCATCCCATAGACTAGCAAGGTTTGCACTGAAACTCTTTTCAACTGCAAAAGTCTTATTGTCTACACTTGATACACAACCACCTGTAAAACTCTCAGGATTTCCACAACCGATTTCGATTTGTAGATTTTCACCTAATTCATCTCTTTTTGGTGACCATTTGAAACTTCCATCATTCTCAGTATTAGTAGCAATTTGTCTAACTAGTTCATAACTTACTGGTGAATCTGAAACCTTTTTTATAAGGTTAATATTTATACTTGCTCCAGCTGGGAAATTCTCAGTTGTCCAAGTTATATTTTGATTTGATCCAGTCTTAATTATAGACTTTGAAACAGAATTAACTGTATTTACCTTTGCTTCATTTGAAGCATTTACTGCAGAAAAACTTATTGAAAATACCGATAAAACGACTATTAATGTTGCGATTGAATAAGATAATTTGTTCATATTTTTATTGTTATTTTATAAGTATACACGAAAATTTCAATTTGTCAAGGTCTATATAAAGTGGATAACTATTTCATTTTTAACCTAGATCCCGCACCGAATAATAATAACACAATAGCGATAGAGAAATGTGGTAAATGACCCATAAGCTCCACAGGTCCAAGCATTATCAAAGTAGATAATAGAAATACAGCTAGTGCTATTATAGTTGTCCTTGTAACAAGACCTAGTATAAGAAATAGTCCAAACAATGCTTCTGCAACACCAGCTGAGAATGCAAACCAATAATCAGTAAACCAAGTAAAGCCGATATTATGCATGAAATTCCAATGATACAAACTCAAGAAATTCTCTGTTAGTGAAGGAGACATTATCTTTTCAGAAAAGCCAAGAATAAAGAGATTAAGTCCTGTACCAATTCTTAGTAGTGGTAATCCATAAGGATGGATTTTGTGTGTATATTCTTTGAATATTTCTGTATCGACTATTCTCCATTTTGGCCTTCCAACAATCATTGCAAATAGACTAAAACCGAGCATTTCGAATGTATCCATCATTTCCATAAAACCGTATTCCTTTATTCCAAGAATAAATAGAATCACAAGAAGTAAACCTCCAATTCTCTCATAATACCCTGCCAGTATCATTATTCCCGCTAGAGTTTGTATGATAATAAGCAATAGGGCTAACGGGCCATTTGCTATTAGATTCGGAGCAAAGATAAAACCGTTATACGAGAATATAAGGAAAGACAATCCAAAACCAATACTTGAAATAGACATCACATACGGTGCCCACCTCTCTTCTATACGACGGAACCATGTTGGAATCTTTAGTTTTTTTTCTAGGATATAACCGATTATGAGGATTACAATCACGGTTATAATAGCTATGATTACCGGAAGGTCTGTTAATTCATAAGGTCTTACTTCTTTTACCGGATGAGCAAACCATTTTACATGTGCTGAGACTAGAAAAGGAATTCCAAATAAAACCGAAACAATTGATAATATTTTTTTGTACATATATCAATTATACATTACAGAAATCGGTCTTTTTTATAAAAATGTGAAGAAATAGAGTGTTTGACAAATCACCTATTTTGGTGTATTATATGAGAAGAATAGCTGCCGAACTATTTTGAATATATGAAGTATCTCCTAGCTCATGAGGCTAGTAGATGGACACAATCCCATTATTCTAAAAGGCATTTGAAATGATTAACATTCATATCGCAAAGAAATTACTCAACCAGGTCACACCCGAGATCAGGGAGCATTGGGAGAAGAAGAACAACGTTAGTTTGGCTGAATCAATCGCTGAAATCGAGTCCATCGAAAATGAGCGAATTCCGGACGAGGATCGAATTGTTACTTCCAGGAAGACTGTAAGAATCCTGATCTTAACTATTTTATCCTTGTTCTTGATTATGGTGATGTTGGCTTGCAACTATCACCATATTAAACCGGTATACCTGTACACACTGATTGCACTGATTTTTGTCACCATGATAGTGATCGCTTGCATTCAGATACGCGAGATCAACCTCAGGGACAAATTGTGGGATTACAAACAAGATCGGATAAACCAACAAGAAATCCTATCTGGTAAAGTGAACCAATTCTGGGACACTATCCTCAAGGTGTGTGAGCATAACGAACTCCCGGAAAACAGACTCGTCGATGCAGAATATCTGAAAGATGTGTTGCATAGAGCGATCAAAGATTTGCTTTTAAAGCAAGCTGTGCTCAAGAGTCAACTTAATCCAAGTATGAATATTACATTGGATAATCTCTCGATATCCGCAATGAACTTCACAAATGCAGATTTACACTTAGATAAACTATTGGACATCATCAAGGACAAACTAGGTGTAGATGTGAATAAGAAAGCACTGTTCAAAAAAGCCGAAGATGAGATGCGAATTACTTATCCAGGTCTCAGTCAGTATTTCAAGACAACAGAGGGTCAATAAACACAACCCACTCACAGCCACGATTTTGCAAAAATCGTGGCTTTTTTATTACCAAGATCCACTTGAACCTCCTCCACCAGAACTTCCACCCCCAAACCCTCCGAAACCACCGGATGATCCTCCCTTTCCTCCTCCTATAAATAGTGGCCAAACACCTCCCCCTTTACTTGGTGGATGTTTTGAAACAATATAATCAAAGATAAGACCAGCAATAGTAAGAGCTATTGTTGCAATTATGATTTTAAGTGTAAAACCAAAAGCTATACCAAGAGCAATACCAATAACAAAACCTATAACACCACCAAGCCACCAAGATTTAGTTCTGCCAAGCAAACTTGAAAAGAAAATTATTGCTGTCCAGAATATAAAAATAATAAATTCAATAGATTTTCCATCTATTTTAGTATTACTAGGTTCATTTTTTATTGAATAATCAACATCACTTGTCACCACAGAAACAATAGCATTCGTTCCATCAGTTATTCCTTTTGGCAAATTCCCTGCTTTGAATTCTGGTAGAACTATTTTTTGAATAATTCCATTTGATTGTAGATCGGTTAATACACCTTCCAAACCGTAACCAACTTCTATTCTTACTTTTCTTTCATTTGGCGCGATCAGAAACAATACCCCATTATCCTTCTCTGAATTACCTATACCCCATTCTTTAAAAAGCTTTACAGCATAAGTTTCAATGGTCTCATTATCGAGTGAATTTATAGTCACAACCGCAACTTGTATTGTGGTTTTATTATTAAGATCGTTTAATTTTGATTCTATTTGGTCTTTATTTTCTTTAGATAAAATATTTGCATAGTCATTTACAAAGCCCTGTGGTTTTCCAGGGCTTGTAAAAGCATTAGCGATAGTAATGCTAAATGCAAATATTATTGTTGCAAATAAAGCAACCTTCTTCATTTTAGAATTTTACTTGTGGAGCTTGTTCAGCGCCCTTTACTGCTTCAAAGTATGATCTCTCTTTAAACCCGAATATTGATGCAATTATTGAACTTGGAACTTTCATTACTTTCAAATTGTATAGTTTTACAGAATCATTAAATCTCATTCTTTCAACACTAATACGATTCTCTGTACCTTCTAGTTGTGACATCATAGATTGTACTGTCTCTGAAGATTTCAGTGAAGGATAACTTTCAACTATAACTAAAAGTCTACTTAGAGCACTTTCGATCTGTCCTGCAGCAATAGCTTTATCATTTACATTTGAAGCTCCAGAATATCGTGTTCTTGCATCAGATATAGCAGTAAATACTACTTGTTCTTGTTTCATCACACCTTTTGCTGATTCTACAAGATTTGGAATAAGGTCAAAACGTCTTTGATAGTTTGTTTCTACTTGCTTCCATTGTGCGTCAGCATCTACATTTAACGTTACAAGACTGTTATAAGTTACAGCTGTATATCCAGCTATTACTACAAGTATTGCAACTATAACAATAATTAATTTTTTATTCATTTTTAATTTTATTAACTAGTAAATACTATTTCTTTGGGGAAGCCTTTGTCTCGTCTGTTCCAGCTGGACCTGTTACGAATTTGAATGTCTTTACCATATCTTTGAATTGTGTATCTGCTTCATCAACTAGCTTTGTATTGTTTGTAGATACTAACTTTACATCATCACCCTTGAACCCTTTACTAGCTGGAGTTAGAACAATTGAAGAATATGTAAATAGGTAACAAATCGAATTGTTTTGTAGTGAATACATTCTGTTAAAATAATTTCTACCCTGTACTGTATTTGAGATAGAAATCATGTTTAGAGTTAAATCACCGACTGTTAGATTCGATCTTTCTTTGACTGTTGTTACAGGTGGAAAAGCACACTTTCCAGACACGATATCAACTTTCACTTCCAATTTACCTATTGAATTCTTGTCTTTTGAAGCACTGACTGGAATAGCAAGAGTAAGGTTACTAGGAGCTTCTGACTTTTCCCATGCTGTTGGATATTTTACTGAAAATCCAAGTTCATCATTCTTATATTCAGAAAGTTTTGTAGATACTGGTATTGTCTGACTTGTAGGTACTGGAGGAGTATTCTCGGTTGTATTTTCACCACCTGAAACTACAGGAGAAGTTATACTTGGTCCATTAAACTTCCAAATAACTGCACCTGCTATAATAATTACTATAACGAAAGCTAATATTTTTTTCATATTCACACATTATAACAGATATTAGTAGTCTAGACCAGATGAAGGTATGTTTTGGTTTTTTTCTTCTTTCGGCTCTTCGGCAATAGCAACTTCAGTTGTAAGCAATACTGATGACGCTGAACAAGCATTCAAAACACCCAATCGAGTCACTTTTACTGGATCTACTATTCCTGCAACTATCATATCGGGGATCATTTCATCTTTTAGGGCATCGTAGCCAGCATTCCCTTTTCCATTTTTTACTTTTTCTACAATAACAGAACCATCATCTTTCCCTACATTCACTGCGATTTGCTTCAGTGGAAATTCCATTGCCTTTAGAACAATAGAGTATCCGAGTTCGAATTCTTTTGATGGATGTTTTTTATTTGTAAGACTATCACTAACTTTTTGTGCAGCTTTTATAAGAGCGACTCCTCCTCCAGCGACTATTCCTTCTTCGATTGCAGCTTTTGTAGCATTTACGGCATCTTCAATCTTTAATTTTAGATATTTCATCTCTGTTTCTGTAGCAGCACCTACTCGAATAACTGCAATTCCACCACTTAACTTTGCGATTCTTTCATCGATTCTTTCTTTTTCAAATTTTGAATCCAAAGTATCCCTTTGCGCTTTTAATTGTGAAATTTTTTCATCTATATCTGACTTTTTACCTTTTCCACCAACTATTACACTATTGTCTTTTGTTGAGATCACCTTTCTAGCTTTTCCTAGCATAGAAATATCTGCATTTTCAAAATTTACTCCGATTTCTTCAGATATAATTTGAGCACCTATAGTTACCGCTATATCCTCTAGCATTTCTTTTTTCTTATCACCGTAACCTGGAGCTTTTATAGCGAGAACATTAAAACTTCCTCTCAAACGATTCACAATAAAAGTAGAGAGGGCCTCGCCATCTACGTCATCTGCAATTATTACCAAATCTTTCTTACCTGACTGAGCTAATTTTTCTAATAAAGGAAGAACTTCTTTTATCGAAGAGATTCTTTTGTCTGTAACAAGAATAGCTGGATCACTATATTCTGCTTCCATTCTCTCTGTATTTGTAATCATATACGGAGAAATATAGCCTTTGTCGAAAGCTATACCTTCTGTTACTTCAGATTCCAATCCAAGAGTTTGTGATTCTTCGACTGTTACTACCCCATCCTTTCCAACCTTTTTGATAGTATCTGCAATGATAGTTCCAAGCTCCAATGATTCTGCAGAAATATTTGCAACCTGGCGTATCTCTTCGTCAGTTTTTATTGGTTTTGCTATTGATCTTAATGCTGTAATTATATCTTTTGAAGCAGCTTCTATTCCGAACTTTACACCCATAGCATTTACGCCCATAGTTGTATGCTTCATTCCCTCACTGATTATTGCTTGAGTAAGGACCACTGAAGTTGTTGTTCCGTCACCTGCTATATCATTTGTCTTTGTAGCAACTTCTTTTATAATCTCTGCACCCATATTCTCGAATCTATCCTTTAGAGATATTTCTTTTGCTATCGACACTCCATCATTTGTAATTGTTGGAGAACCATAACCCTTATCCAAGACAACATTTCTTCCTCTTGGACCTAGAGTAATCTTTACAGCATCTGCTACTACATCTACTCCTCTTTTCAGTGACTTTCTTGCGTCTTCGTTATACAGGATTTTCTTTGACATATTTTATTTGATTATTGCTAATAATTCACTTTCTTTTACTATATAGTATTCTTCATCATTTATTTTTACTTTATCTCCCCACTGAAACAGAACTTGATCACCTACTGATACAGATACAGGTACAAGTTTTCCATCCTCTATTCTACCTTGACCCACAGCCACTACTTCTCCTCTTTTACCTCCTTTATCTTCATTTACAGTAACTGGAATAATAATTCCTGACGCTGTTTTATTTTCTTTATGCTTTGAATCTTCTTTTATTAAAACTCTATCAGATAGAGGTATGATAACTGTTGAACTGTTATTTGTTTTCGTCTTTTTTGTATCTTTTATCATAATGGAATTAAATTTTATAGTAACGAATGATCATAAGCAATATTGCACGTTTAAACTGGCTATGCTATAGTGTTCCGTAATGAAGACGATCGCCTCTATACTACCGTACATACAGATTGTACTTGCTGTAATACTTTTAACAGCAATACTTCTTCAAAGAACTGGAGCACAAATCGGTGGTGCTTTTGGTGGTAGTGACAATTTTAGTTCTGCATTCCACACAAGACGAGGCTTCGAGAAACAACTCTTCATTGTAACAATTATAGTTGCAATACTCTTTGCAATTTCAGCGCTTTTGAGTCTTATTTAACATTGTCTAAAATCTATACACTATATGAAAGAGTTTCGCTTTAAGGGAAGTGAAAAATTTCTCGCTACTATTCATGCTTTTTCAGCCACAGAAAAGGTTGTCTTTGCTTTTTTTACTTTGATTGCTTTAATTAGTGCACTCTCTTTGGCTTGGAAAGTCAACTCTTTATTTTTAATACCCATACCTGCCCACGGTGGTTCATTTTCTGAAGGAATGATTGGTCTTCCAAGATCTATTAATCCTGTATTAGCTTTCACAGAGACAGACAAAAATCTTTCAAATCTTATTTATTCTGGTTTAATGAAATTTGATGGGGATGAAATAGTAAAGGATATTGCTGAAACATATACAGTATCAGAAGATGGTCTAGTTTATGATTTTAAAATCAAAGACAATATAAGATTTCACGATGGAACGCAATTAACAACTGACGACATAGAATTTACTATACAAAAAATACAGGATAATGAGATAAAAAGTCCAAAATATGTTGATTGGGCAAGTGTAATAATCAAAAAAATTAGTCCTACTGAAATACAGTTTGTTTTGAGACAACCTTATGCCCCTTTTCTTTCAAATACTACTATTGGCATCATTCCTAAAAATATTTGGAAAAATCAAAGTCCAGAACAGTTTATTTTTAATCAAAAAAACCTTGAGCCTATAGGTTCTGGGCCATATAAAGTAAATAATATAGTAAAAGATAAAGCTGGCACTCCAACCTCTTATAACCTTTCTTCATTTAATAAATATCATAATGGTGAACCTTTTATCTCAGACATAAATATAATCTTCTACCAAAATGAAGATATGGCTATTGATGCATTTAAGTCTGGAATAATAAATAACTTTGCGGGAATTTCTCCTCAAAAATCATATGAGATATCTTCATCAACTCAGAATGTAAACATAATTCACAATCCCCTTCCAAGAATTTTTGGTGTATTTTTTAATCAAAACAACTTACCAGTTTTAGCAAATAAAGAAGTGAGACAAGCCTTGAATATGGTGGTAGATAAGGATGCTATTATCCAAAAAGCTCTTTATGGATATGCTGTAAGTATCAATAGTCCGATACCTCTTAATGAAGCGACAAGTACAATCAAGAAAGAAGAAATTGATATTGAAAAGAATATCCAATCAGCAAAAGATCTATTGTCGAAATCTGGTTGGGCAATAAATGAAAATGGGATTCTTGAGAAAAAAACAAAAACTACAAAGCAAACACTAGAACTATCCATATCAACTGCTGATTCTACTGAATTGAAATTAATTGCTGAAATGGTAAAGAAAAGTTGGGAGGAACTAGGTGCAAAAGTTACAGTAAAAGTTTATGAATTCGGGGATCTTTCACAAAATATAATTAAGACTAGAAAATACGATACATTACTTTTTGGTGAAATAATAAATAAAGATCTAGATTTATATGCATTCTGGCACTCATCACAAAGAAATTCTCCAGGATTGAATGTATCAATGTATGTTAATAGTAAAGCAGATAAAATATTAGAAGACGCAAGAACATCATTTGATGAAAAAACAAAAGACAGTCTTTATAAGTCTTTTGAAGAAATAATAAAGGATGATGTACCAGCAATATTCCTTTACTCTCCAGAATATCTATATATGATGTCAAAAGAAATAAAAGGATATGATATGAAGACAATATCAAGTCCATCAGACAGATTCTCAGGTATAGACAAATGGTATATCAAGACGGACAAAGTATGGGAGATATTCGTAAAAGACACAGAAACAAATAAATAATTAATAAAATGGAAAACACAAAAACAAATACAATAACAAATACGAATGTGAACACAAATACAACTGCAAACACGAACACACATGCAGGAACAAGCCATACCAGAGGTTCACATTCAAATCATGGACCGAGACGGCCTGTATCTAGATCACATGGAATGAGACCAACTCGTCCACCTGATGCTACACAAATGCATAAAAAGGTTGAAGATACTGTCCCAGCTTTGGCACCAAACTCTATACGTATAATTCCGCTTGGAGGTGTAGAAGAGATCGGTAAAAACATGACCATGATCGAATATGGAAATGACATAATTGTTATTGATATTGGTTTTCAATTTAAAGACGAAAACACTCCTGGAATCGATTATATCCTTCCAAACACCAAGTATCTTGAGGAGAGAAAGGATAAAATAAGAGCTGTGATAATAACTCACGGTCACCTAGACCACATAGGTGGTATTCCTTATGTAATGCCAAGAATCGGTAATCCACCACTATATACAAGAATGCTTACATCAGTAATGGTTAAGAAGCGCCAGGAAGAATTTACTCATGTTCCACCTCTAGACATAAAGATAGTAGAAAAAGATGAAACCATATCATTGGGTGCATTGAAGGTAAAATTCTTTGCTGTAACTCACACCATTCCAGACGCTATGGGAGTTGTTATACAAACTCCATTCGGTTCAGTTGTACATACTGGTGACCTAAAACTAGATCACGTAGAAGGAATACCAACTGAAGCAGAGGAAGCTGAATACGATAGAGTTTTTAAGAATGAAAAAGTATTACTTCTAATGGCTGATTCTACAAACGTAGAAAATCCTGGTTTTTCAATACCTGAAAAAACTGTTCATAAAAATATTGAAGAAATAATAAAAAATACAAAGGGCAGATTGATTATTGCTACATTCGCTTCTCTACTAGAAAGAATGCTAAAGATTATAGAATTCTCAGAAAAATATGGAAAGAAAGTAGTTGTAGAAGGACGAAGTATGAAAACAAATATCGAGATTTGTATGAATCTTGGTCTTTTGAAACCTAAAAAAGATACCTTGATTACAGTTGAAGAAATAGATAACTTCCCTCCTGAGAGAATCGTAGTTCTAGCAACTGGTGCTCAAGGTGATGAATTCGCAGCAATGATGAGAATGTCTAATAAGACACATAAGTATATTAAAATAAATAAAAGAGATACTATCCTTCTTTCTTCATCTATCGTTCCAGGAAATGAAAGAGCAGTTCAAAAACTAAAAGACAATCTTTCAAGGCAAGGTGCTAGTATCATTCACTATAGAATTGCTGATGTTCACTCTTCAGGACATGCAAATCATGATGAAACAGCTTGGATACACAAGAAAATAAATGCCAAATTCTTCATACCAGTTCACGGTTATCACTATATGTTGAGAGTGCACGGTGAAATAGCGAAAGAAACCAATGGATTAACTGAGGATCAAATAATAATTCCTGACAATGGATCAGTTATAGAAATACAAGATGGTGGAGCAAAAATAGTTAAAATAAAAGAAAAAGCACCGTCTGGTATCGTTATGGTTGATGGATTCTCTGTTGGAGATATACAGGATGTTGTTATACGCGATAGACAAATGCTCGCTCAGGACGGAATTTTCATTGTCTTTGCAATTATAAATTCTCAAACAGGTAAACTAAAGAAATCACCAGATATTATATCTAGAGGATTCGTTTATCTAAGAGAATCACAAGAACTTCTACATCACACAAGAATAATAATTAAAAATACAATTGATGAATCTACAAAAGGAATGAATCCTATAAATATCGATTTCGTCAAAACAAGTATTAGTGACAATGTAAGTAAATTCTTACTCCAAAAGACTGCGAAAAGACCTATAGTTATCCCTGTATTACTGACTATTTAAACTTGATGTTATAATTAACATCAATGAAGCATCATCACAGTATAAAAAAAGCGAGTGCACTTTATAGTATAAGTGTAATCGCTTTTTTCCTTGCACTACATATCAGTATACCAGCATATTTCAATTCGAGTTTTCTATCTGCTATTACAGACGATAAAACTGTAAGTATTGTTTATTTAATAATATCACTGACGACTATTGTAGGCCTATTATCGATGGATAGCATCCTGCATAGATTTGGAAATCTAAATACCTCAATTGCCTTTATTCTTATTCAAATTTTTGTCTTCTATGGTTTGATTACATCGAATTCGGAAAATACCCTATTGTTCTTATTTATAATCGCTTCCAGTATGATTAGTTTAATCGGTTTTACTATTGATATTTTTTTACAAAAAAGTACTGATTTAGGTCATACAGGAGGTATACGAGGCATGGTAATGACAGCTACAAACAGTGCTTGGATACTTGGACCGTTACTTGGAGGTATGTTGGTTATTGGCGATAATTATAGAGGTATATATATGGCAGGTTTTGCTCTTCTTTTTCCACTTATATACCTGATCCATAAAAATTTTAAAGATTTTAGAGACTCGCACTACGTACAGGTTTCAGCTAGACAAACATTCTTAAAAATTCTAAGAGATAAGGACATTAGTAAAATATTTATAATAAACATAGTATTACAGACTTTTTATGCTTGGATGGTGGTCTATACACCTATGTATCTTCATGAATATATAAAATTCGATTGGAGTGAAATAAGTGTAATCTTTACTATAATGCTAATACCATTTGTACTTGTTCAATTTCCTCTTGGTAAACTTGCAGATAAAAAATGGGGTGAAAAAGAATTATTAGCAATCGGTTTTACAATAATTGGTATAACAACAGCATCTTTGGTTTTTTTCGATACAAAAAATATCATGATTTGGTCAATTGCTCTTTTCTTAACACGTATTGGTGCTGCAACAGCAGAAATTATGATTGAAACTTATTTCTTCAAAAAAACAGATAAGAGAGATCCTGAAGTCTTGAGTATGTTTAGAATTACAAGACCCTTATCATATTTTATTGCACCTATTATTACTACTGTTGGTCTTTCATATACAACTCAGCCTTATTTATTCGTAATTCTTGGAATTATATGCCTACTTACTCTTTATCCTATACTAAATATTAAAGATACGAATTAGTACCTTAACTCTTTATTTTTATTTTGCTTTCCCACTCAAACTCATATATAATTTCGCTACAAAATTATTAATTAAAATATAACCGTATGGCAAAAATAAAATACTTGCACGCTAGAGAGATACTTGATTCTAGAGGTAATCCAACAGTAGAAGTAGATATAACGCTTAAGGATGGTTCTTTTGGAAGAGCCGCTGTTCCAAGCGGTGCATCTACAGGTAGTCATGAAGCTGTAGAGCTAAGAGATGGCAATAAGCGATATGGAGGCAAGGGTGTAGAAAAAGCAGTTAAAAATGCAAATACTATACTTGCAAAAGCTTTGATAAATAAAGAATTTGATCAAAGATCACTTGATAAGAAAATGGTAGAAATCGATGGTACTGCAAATAAGAGCAGATTGGGAGCAAATGCTATTCTTGGTATTTCTATGGCTTTCGGACGAGCGGTTGCTGTAAGTGAAACAATTCCCCTTTATAAATATTTCAATAAAATCGCAAAGACTGGGAATACAGTACAACTTCCAGTTCCAATGATGAATATTCTAAATGGCGGTAAACATGCAGAAAAATCTATGGATTTCCAGGAATTCATGGTTATGCCAGCTGGAGCAAAATCATTCAAGGAAGCTCTAAGATACGGTACCGAAGTATTCCACGCTCTAAAGAAGATCCTACACGATAGAGGACTATCTACTACAGTTGGTGATGAGGGAGGTTTTGCCCCATCACTTTCTTCAAACGAAGAAGCGATAAAGCTTATACTAGAAGCAATTGAAAAAGCTGGATACAAAGCTGGAAAGGATATATTCATCGCTCTAGATGTAGCAGCTACAGAGCTGTACAAAGATGGTAAATACCATTTAGCATCTGAAAATAGAACTTTGACTTCAGAAGAAATGGTGAATTTCTATGCTGATTGGTGTTCAAAATACCCTATAGTATCTATCGAAGACGGATTGGCAGAAGATGATTGGGATGGTTACAAACTACTTACTGAGAAGCTTGGTAAGAAAGTCCAAATCGTTGGAGATGATCTATTCGTAACAAATATCGATAGAATAAAAGTTGGTATAGAAAAAGGAGTTGGAAATTCTATTCTAATTAAACTAAATCAAATTGGTACAGTATCAGAAACTATAGATGCAATAAATATGGCAAAGAAAGCTGGATTTACATCTATTATTTCACATCGATCTGGTGAAACAGAAGATGTAACTATTGCAGACTTCGTAGTTGGAACTGGAACAGGACAAATAAAGACTGGATCACTTTCAAGAACAGACCGTGTTGCAAAATACAATCAATTACTTAGACTAGAAGAATTGCTTGGTAAAAAAGCGGTATTCCGAGGTAATAAAGTATTCAAGGTAGAAAGTAAATAATTATTTAAGACAAATAGAATAAAAAATAACCTCCAGATCTAGAATTTGGAGGTTATTTTTATGATTTCGACACAAACATTACATTTGTGTTGGCGCTGCAGGTGCTGGTGCAGCTGGCTTTGGTGTCTTTGCCATATTATTATCAATCACAGGTTGATTAGCTCCTGTGTGTACAAATTATACCGTCGTTTCAAGTCACTTGACCTTTCCCTCATTTAATTGACACTGAGTCAAAACATTGGGTGAAAAAGCCATATAAAATGGTACTTTTTAGGTATGGTGTAATGATTGGTGATATTTCACAATAAAATATATATTTTGTATATATTTTCAGCATTACAGAGGTTGCTCTACTCCATCTGCCATCAAATAGTATCTCTTCAAAGGTTTTAGGTTCTCATCTAGTTCATAGACTATCGGAACTGCATTCTTTATCTCAATTCCAACGATATCGTTATCACTTACATTATCTATATGCTTCACCATTGCTCTTATACTATTGTTACTTGCAGAAATTAAAACTCTTTTACCACTCTTTATAGCTGGCACTATCTCTGAATTCCAATATGGCATTACTCTCTTGATAGTATCTTCTAGTGATTCACCTAGGGGTAATTCACTTTCTGACAGATCAGCATACATTGGATCATGTCCTGGATATCTTGGATCATCTTTTGTTAATTGAAGTGGCTTATCACTAAAACTTCTTCTCCATTTATGTACTTGTTCTGGTGAATACTTTGCACCAATATCTGCATGCTTTTGTCCTTGCAAAGCTCCATAATGTCTTTCATTCAATCTCCAAGAATATTTTATTGGTAAATCTTTTATACCAATTTCATTTACTACAGTATTTAAAGTATCTTTTGCTCTTTTTAGAACTGAACAAAAGGCCAAATCAAAACCAAAACCTGCATTTTTTAGATTTTTACCTGCGATTTTGGCTTCCTCAACTCCCTTTTCTGTTAGATCAACGTCTGTCCAACCACAAAACATCTTTTCAATATTATAAACTGTCTGTCCGTGTCTTATTATTACTAATTTATACATAGACCGATATTATACAGTAAACGATATTTTATTTAAAGTTATTTTTATCTTCAGCTTTTTTAAATAATGCTAGTACAATACTTACATATTTTACAAGGAGGATAATAGAAGTTACCCAAAATAAGCCAAAACCTATACCTGCTAGAACATCTGATAGCCAATGAACCCCTAAATACACCCTGCTGAATGCTGTAAGAATTATAGACAATACACACAATACAACCAATATTTCTCTAATTACCATTGATTTTATCTTTGTAATAAAGAAATATATAAGTAATGTAAAGAAGATTGTTGCTGCCACCGCGTGACCGCTTGGAAAACTATATCCCTTTACGATCAAAAATGCATTTTCTGGTCTGATTCTTATAACTATATTTTTAATAATGAAAGTAAATATATAACCACCGCCTAGAGAAAATATTGAGATTAGAGAATAATAGTAATTTCTTTTATAAATCAAATACAGAATCAAAAAGAAACTAATACCTGTTATAAAAGTTGGACTAAATATATTGGTTATCACATACATCAAATCTCGAAATACTTCGCTTGAATGATTAAAAAAGAAATCATTTACAAAAATATCTAATTCGAGTAAAAAAACCTTATCAGTTATAGCGTCTTGTAATGTTTTAAAAAATAAATATAGCCCAAATAGGTTAAAACCTAAAGTTAAGAGTTCGTATTTTGCAAAAATATGAAACTGCTTGTTAATAAACCGATACCCCCAAACAATAAAGAATCCTAGAATAATTGCGAATAAAATGTATTTTCCTAACAATGTCGATACTGTGTGGTAACTAGCACCAAATATATATCCCACTAATATAGACATCGTTGCCCAAATAAATACCCCAATAGAATCAAATATCCAAAACTTTTTTGTATGAGTACCACTAGCACCAACCAAAAACGGTGAGAGGGTTCTTGTAATAGGACTGAATCGACCAAGTATTATTGCTTTTGCAGTATTTTCTTTAACTAACAACAATGCTTTATCAATAAATTCCCTTTTAAGAAAAAAATATTGTCCAAATCTTGTGAGAAGTGATATTCCGTATTTTTTTCCCAAATAAAAACCTATGATATCACCAATTATTGCTCCGAGCATTACAATTATAAAAACCTTGTATATATTTAATACTTCAATTTTTGCTAGCAAACCAGATATTATAACGATACTATGTCCAGGTATAAATTGACCAAATATAGGTATTCCTTCAGATATAGTTGAGATTAAAATAAAGAGATAACCTCCATGCTCCACTATTGCCTGTAAGTTGTGAGAAATAAGAGAAAATATACTAGACATAGAAGATTATTTTGTAAAGATATTATACCATAAATTAGATAAATTTTTGATAAAATTTTTATATTAGATTTCCACAAATAAATTTGATTTAGAGCCATAATTATTCAATAATCAAGCCATAAAAAATATTATGAAAATCCTGATTATTGAAGATGATGTAGATATTTCCAGTTTTATAAAAGACAATCTAACTGAAAGTACTTATTCCGTAGAAGTCGCAAAGGATGGACCTGATGGATCATTCTTAGCTAGAACAAACTTTTACGATGTCATAATTATGGATTATTCCCTACCATCAAAAGATGGTGTTCTAGTATGTGAGGAGATACGTGCTTCTGGCGTCGAAACACCCATAATCTTTTTAACAGTTCATCAAGATATAAAGAAGAAAGTCAAAGCTTTAGAAAAAGGTGCGGATGACTATATGACCAAACCTTTTTCTATTGAAGAATTAAAAGCAAGAATAAAAGCTTTAGCGCGTAGGCCAAGAAAAATTGAAAGCCCAATTTTAATAGTAGATGATTTAATCCTAGATACACACAAAAGAACAGTAAAAAGAGGCGAAACGTCTATTTATCTAACGAGAAAAACATATGATCTATTGGAATACCTTATGAGGAATAAAGGTATTGTACTTTCAAGAGGTTCTATAATGGAATATGTATGGAATTCTGATAGTGACCCATTTTCAAATACTATAGAAGCACATATACTAAACCTGAGAAAGAAAATAAATGTGAAGGGTAAAAAGGATATACTAAAGAATATTCCAGGAAGAGGTTATATTATGGGGTCCTAAATTTACCTTCTTGTATTTGCTTAATAGCGTCATCAACCTGAGATTTTATAAGCGGGAATCTTTCTTTTGCTTTTTTTAACAATTCAATAGCCTGATATTCTTGCTTATTTAATAGATAAGTATAAGCTAGAGATGAATACACTTCTTGATTATCTGGATCTTTTGCTAATATCTTTTTGTATATTTCGATAGCTTTATCATATTGTTTTGACAATACATAAGCGTTTATAACTCTTGGATCACTAAATACCTCGAGATCATCTCCAAAAATTTTCTTTGCTTTTGCTTCTTCACCTGCTGTTATTAGAGCTGTAACATAAGTAGTCTTGGCTATTGGATTATCTGTTGATGATTGATATGCTTTATCCAATATCTCAACCGCCTCCTTATTTTTACCAATATTTAAATAATTAACAGCAAGTTCAAATATTATACTTTGTTTATTTGGAGAAAGTTCATTTGCTTTTTCAAGTAATGGGGTGGCAGTATTGAAATCTCTAATAGCGTTATAATAACTTCCACCAATTATGTATATTCTAGCGTCTTTCGGTGTACTCTTTATTTGATTTTCGATTTCCTTTTTTGCCAAATCATAGAATGCTGCCTTTTTATCTTGTTGAATCTGTGGGTCTTGTATTACATTAGCAGAACAGTTCAACAATTGCTCAACAGCCTCTTGGTTTGCAACTGTTTGACCAAGTTTAAATACTTTTTCAAACGGCACCACAGATACAGTTTGAGGATTTGAACAAGCAATTAGCGCTCCGATTAATCTTGTATTCGCTTGTATAGGTCGGACATTTACAAAATACATTGATGCAACAAATAGAATCACTACAATAGGTACATACACATAATCTCTTATTGTTTCAGCATCTTCAGATATTGATTTGCTGTAATTTTCAAATATAGACAAATCCTTATTCTTTCTTAGTGAATGAACAAAAGCGAGTAATGTGAAGAACATTATATAACTTGTTTGATTGTCGAATACGAACACATTATGTATTGCATATCCAACTAGTAGACCGATTAGTATTGACTTTTCTCCAATCGTCTTTTCACTCTTAATAATAAAAATTAGGGAGATTAAATATAGCGCAAGATATGCAAGTAATCCTAATATTCCTCCAGCAACAAACCAGTCTAAGAAAACACTGTGTGCTCGATCAAACCACTGTTCATGCTTCCACATTTCTGGATTGTAGTGTGAATTGAATATGTAGTTAAAATTTTCTTGCCCAACTCCGATAATTGCTGTCTTTGGACTCTCAACAACCCCCTTTATTGCCATAGGCCAGATAAATCTTCTTGCTTGGGTCTTTGTATCTGAAATTGATATTGAAGCCAATCTTCCTAGTACTTCATTCTTTTGAATCCAGTTGGCATTTCTATTGAAGTAGAATAATACACCGACAACAATCACAAAGATAATAATTGAACCTGAAAATATTCTACTTTTATTTGATTGACCATTATTCTTTCTACCAAAAATTGTATAAATAGCACAAGAAACAATGATTGCAATTGTCCAACCTATAATAGTTCCTCGAGTTGCTGTCTGAAACATTATAAAAGAGAAAAATGCCGCAGCAATAGAGTATGAATAGAACAAATGTTTCTTTGCAAAATAACTTATTGCTAGGTATGCAGAAATAAAAGCATTGAACAACATATAAACAGCCATATATGCAGAGTTACCTAGTGATGCATCAACTCTTCCTCCTTGGTGTGTTTCTGCCCAACCAAAAAATTGTGTTAAACCATAAAGTGCTGTTATCAAACCTGAAATAATTACAACATTGAAAAATTTGTGCCAACTTTCTTTTGTTTTTAAGACCGAAGACAAAACCATGAAATAACCCCAAAGGTGGACTATCATGAGCCAACCTTCCATTCTCTCAAAGTTTGACCAGATACTTCTCAGTGGATTTAATCCAGCGAGATCAGCAATCAAAGCAATGAAAGCAAATATACCTATAGAAACAGAGATCGCATTACACTTTGGAAGAACACTTTTATCTGTTCCAACAATACTTGTACCTTTTTCTCTGAAGATAAGGATTAGCCACAGAGCAAAAACAATTTCAACAATTATTCTAAAAGCAAACCCTTTACCTGTTATAAATGGAAAAAATAAAGAATTAACAACGTAAGTTGGAATAAATGGAATTACTGCTAAACCGATAATAATTGCGTATTTAATTAAAGTATTTATTGTTGAATTGTTCATAATATGGAGATGATATCATATTATGAATATGTTATCTATTGAAATTTCTTTAATTTATTGGCTATAAATATATCAGTATCTCTTCTAGATTCATAAGTCATACCTCCAGTATGTGGAGCTATAATTACATTTGGATTTTTTCTTGCAAACTTTACTAGTGGATGATTCTTGCAACTATTTTTTGTAAATAAAATCTCACCATCAAGAACGTCAGCTGCATATCCAGCAATCTTTTTCTGTTTTATTACAGTCATCAAATCACCTTCATGAACGATCTTACCTCTTGAAGTATTTATTAAATAAGCATTTTTTTTCATAAGACTCATAGTCTTTTTATTGAAAAGGAATTCTGTTTCTGGATTCAAATGTATGTGTATAGAAATAAAATCACTTTTCTTTAAAAGATCGTTAAAACCAACCTTTTTCCAATTTAGATTTGATGATTCGACTTTTGGATCAGTAAATATAACTTTCATACCCAAGGCTTCGCCGTATATAGCCATCCACCTTCCGAGTCTTCCAAGACCAACTATTCCTAAAGTTTGACCGTTCAATGAGTGTCCTTTGAACTTTTCTCTATTCCATTCCCCTTTTAAAACAGACTGGACTGAACTTGGAATATGCCTTGAAGAAGATATGAGTAATCCCAAAGCTAGTTCAGCGGTACCAGTAATAGTATTTAAGAAATCATCTTCACCTTTTAGACTAAGAACTTTTACACCTTTTTCTTCAGCGTATTTTATATCAATATGATCCAATCCTGTAGTTGCTGTAACAAGAAATTTAAGATTTTTTGCTTTTGACAAAACTTCTTTATTAAAATTTAGTCCCAAACCACAGACCACTACATCGTATTTTTCTATTTTTTTTGATAGTTCTTGATTTGTAGGTATAACATAATCAACCTTACCTAAAGTATTTAAGATTTTCTTTGCCTCCGGATCAAAATCCTTTCCGATTGTATTTAGTATTCTGTATGCCATGTTATGTAATTTAACTAAAACTTAAATCCTTTTTTCTTTAATTCCTTCAGCATATATTCTGCTATAATCCAATCGAGTGGATAATCAATATCTACCGATCTATCCTTAGGTACAATATATCCTGCGACCTTATCTCCATAAAGCTTATTTTCTTTCATAATTAAATCCCTTCTCATAGAGTATATTGCTGCACTTCTCTTATACGCTACAGGCAGATCTTGTCTTCTTGTACCCTCTACTTCTGGAACTGAATATGCACTAATGAAATCTCCTTCGAGTTTTTTAATTTTAATTGGATTCACATTACTTGGAACTTCAACTATTGATACAGCACTATCTGCTTTTGTATCTATAAGTTTTTGAATTGTTCCATCGATATCATCTATAGTTCTAAATGGTGAAGTTGGTTGAAGTATAACTACATAATCGATAGTAATATTATTTTTCTTTTCATAAAAATCAATTGCATGTTGCATTACCGGAAGATGTGGAGTTCCATCTTGAGCCAATTCTTTTGGTCTCATAAAAGGTACATCTGCTCCGTACTTCTTACATACATCAGCAATTTCTTTGTCATCTGTTGAAACAATAAGATGATTTATCAATTTGCTCTTCTTTGCAGCATCGATTGTATAAGCAATAAGAGGTTTATTGCCAAGTTTCTTTATATTCTTACCCGGAATGCCTTTTGATCCTCCGCGAGCGGTTATAACACCAAGGACATTTGGAGTTCTATATTCCCTATCAACATGTTCTTCTGTAAGTGGTTCGAATTTCTTAATATCTTTTATTATTTTTTTATCCAAAATATCATGAAAAAAATTTGAAAAAATTCCATTTAGATGAAGTCTTGGTCTCATAGCATAGACCATATCACTGGTGATTATAGTTCCAGCTTTAATATCTCTTGATGCAACAAGTGTTTTATTGAAATAAGGTCTAAACTTATTTTGTGCACCTTCCAATTCTTTTTCCTTTTGACCATAGAAAATATTTGTATCTATTTTCTTATATTCATTTTTCTTAATACCAGAGACTAGTTGTTTCATTTCTTCTGGAGTAACTGAAGCTTTATGATCTGAACCCCAAAGACCTCGATCTAGAGAAAAATGTTTTTCTATAACCTGTGCACCCATTTTTACTGCAGCTAAAGGAATAGTATTGTCTCCAACTGAATGATCAGAAAAACCAATGATTGCATGAGGATATTTTTCTTTAAAATATTCTATAGTAGAAAGATTAAATGCTTCTGGAGGACATGGATATTCACTAACGCAATATAGAATAATAATTGGTGACCCACGCTTTGTAATATAGTTGACAACGTCATCCAATTCCTTGTGACTAACCATTCCTGTTGAAATGATTATTGGTTTTTGCGTTTTCGTTAAAAAATCCAAAAGAACATGATCCTGAACATCTCCAGAACCTACTTTCCAAAAAGGTACATCTAGATTTTCAAGTTTAACCGCTGCCATTCTAGACATCGGAGTTGAGAAGAATATAATTCCTTTTTTTTCTGAATATCTTTTTATTTCTTTGAAAAATTCTATAGGTGCTTCTTCTGTATTTCTTTTAACCCAAGAATATCTATCACTACCTTTAAAGTGCGGAGAAACGACATTTATATTTGCTTGTTCATCTTCAACCTCATGAGTTTGAAACTTCACAGCATGTGCACCTGCTTTTACTGCTTCATCAATAAGCTTTTTTGCATTCTTAATATAGACTTTTAGAGGTTGAGATTCTTGTGTTTGTATAAAATTCTTACCGATTTCAGCAATAACAAAAACTTTATCCTTTGATATGATTTTAGAGATAGCGTGAGGCTTCACTATTTTTGAATTTTTATTCTTGCCGGCTTTATAGGATTTAACAGGCTTTTTTATTTTCATATGTTATATCCTATGTTATTTGGTGATTTTATTCAATATTAAATAGCTAATATTGACAAATATATATATTAATGATAAGGTTTTAAAAAATTTTGTTCTTTTATATATGATTAAAGAAAATTGGAGGAAGTGGGCTGTACTCGAAGGTCTGATGAAGACAGCTTCAAGTTCATTTCAAAAGATTGCTGGTAGTGCATCGAGTAACTTTGCTGGCACATTACTTGTGGCTGGTATAATTGGTTTGACTCAAGTGATCTTTGCGTTAACGTATCTCTTGATAAAGAAAGAGGGATTACTTATTGATAGAAAGGGAATCTTCGGTTCCATGCTATTCGGACTTGTTGCCTTTAGTAGTACAGTATTCGGTATCATAACCTTTCTTAAGGGTGGTGATGTCTCGGTAAACACATTCATCATAACCCTATCAATTGTACCAGGGATGATCATTGATATCGTGTTTTTTAAATACAAACCACGTAATCAAGAGTGGCTTGGAATGATCATTGCAATTATTGCAGGTTGGGCGGTCTTAAACTTCCCAACAACAAACATCAAATCATTACCAACATGGGTTTGTTTCTCATTTGGTAATATGTTGTGCTTATCAATCAACCAAGGTATATCTCAAAAGATAAAGAACATATCACCTATGTTCAAAAATTTTTGGGGTGGTATGGTTGCACTTATACTGGCGACTACTGTCATAATATTGATCGGTAGAAGTTCTTTGTTTTTGAGTTTTACAGACAATAAGATTTTATGGTTCACATCTGCATTGATTGGACTTATAGTCATTGCAATGTGGTCATTCAACTTATTGAGCTATAGGGACGGAGCGAGTATTGCACTAAAGAAGTTAGTCATGAGTAGTACATACTTATTAGGTGCCATGCTACTTGGTTATATTATCTTTCAAGAGAAGATAACCATTGGCAAACTAGTTGCTATTCCTCTCTTTGCCATTGCCTATGTGCTTATGGATAGGAAAGCCTACGATTTTATTTTCACTTCAACAACAAAAAGTGAGGTGCACCAAATATAAAACTATTTTTCGAATCCTCATGGAAACATGAGGATTTTTTATTCAACAAATGTCTTTTGAGTATAAAGAGGTACAGTAGCAATAACTTCTGCGATCTTTTTACTTGTACTTTCTGAAAAATATAATTTTGATGATTCGTATCTACCCTTTTTGACTTGTTTCTGTATAGCCTTTTTTATTTCTTCTACATTATGATCAACAGTAATAACATTTTCTGCACTCAATCTCTTGAATTGTCTATTTCCAATATTTACAACAGGTAAACCCATAAAAGAAGACTCTTTTATTCCAGCTGAAGAATTCCCTATCAAACATAGACTGTTGTTTAACAACCAAATAAAATCCTTTGGACCCATATAACGCATAAAGCGTATTTTATGTCCTTTAACTTCATCCTTAAATATTCTAAGTTCATGTGATATATCTTCTGCACCCGCATCAGCATTTGGCCAAAACCAGAGTGTTGGAATCTTTAGACTATGTACTGCATCAAGTATCTTTTTTGTATTTTCATGTACATGTTTAACATCCATAATATCAGGATGATACATTACCATCAGATATCCTTTACTGAGATCGAACATCGCTCCACTTCCAGTAGTATTTAAATCAAATTTATGTTTTTTGCTTGATAATTTCTTTACCACTTCAATTTCTGGACTACCGAAATTAAAAACGTGTGAGTCTTTTTCTCCTAGTCTCAATACTCTTTTCCTTGCTGGCTCATTTGTTGTAAAGTGAATATGAGAAAGCTTCGTGATAGCGTGTCTTACACTTTCATCTATTGATCCAGATACATCACCACCTTCTATATGTGCTATTGGAATAGATAAATATGCAGCAGCAATTGTAGCTGACAGAACTTCAAATCTATCACCTCTTACCACAACAACATCAGGTTTAATCTGATTAAAAAGTGTAGTAAATTCTATTATTCCAAGTCCTGTCGTTTTTGCTTTTACGATTGTGTCATTACCTTCTAGATTAAAATGAAGTTCATATAACTTATCATATCCATCATCAGTTAATAACTTTTTAATATCTGCAAGTTTAGATGTATAGCGAGACAATAGAGCTGTACCGCCAACTACTATATGTAGGTCAATATCTTTTCTTTTCTTTAGTTCTTCTAGAATAAGAAAGTTACGACTGTAGTGTATAAAACTTGTAATAACGAAACAGACTTTTCTCTTCATAGTCTAGCTAATATGCAGTATTTTTCGCAAAAATGCAAATCTATTTGAGTATCTTATTAGATATACTATTTTAACCAAAATTGGTGATAGAGACATGCGCGCTTTTAGATAAATACTCTTCGGGATTTCTATATCTTTTGATAATGTATCCTTCCTTGCAACCAAACGTATATGATGAGTATTCAATCCATCCTGTTTTTGCTTTTTAATTTGTTCTTGATTCTTTCCTTCATCAACATCCATATAAACAATTACGAAACCTGCTTTTTTACACATTAAAGAAAGTGTTTCTGGTGTAAACATATATACATGGTCGATCTGCACTCCTGATTGAAGTTTTCCCATTCTTCTTACTTGATGTCTCCAATTTTTTACCGCAAGGAAAATATGTCCTCCTGGTTCTAAAGCTTCGTGTGACCAATTTAGAAATTTCATTGGATCCAAAAGATGATTTAAACTTTGAACACATAGAATATTTTTTACTTTATTCTTAATGTCCATATTCACATCCTCAAAAAGTCCACGAATCGTCTTTACGCCTTTTGACTCAGCATAACCCGATTCTTCAAGCGAAGGTTCAATACCTAGTAGTTCTAGATTTTTCCTAGACTCTCTCATACCAAAAAGTATTCCACCCGTACTTGAACCAACATCAATAGTAAGTCCATCTTTTACATATTTACCCATATAACCGACTATAGCCTTGCCGAATCTTCTAGCATTCTCAAAATTCTTCTCTAAATCTGAATTGTATTCACGATTCTTTATACTTGCCCTGTCTTGTCTATAAAAAGACATATAGTATTCATCATAGTCTTTAGCGGTCATACGTGGATTAATAAAAACCAAACTACACTTCTTACACATTACTGTATTTGCTTTAAGATTGTTTACACTTCTTTTAACAATTACCTTAAAATCATTTCCACCACAAAGATTACATGCTATGTATTCAAGATTCTTTTTATTGTAGTCAAATCCTTCCATTTTATTTAATTAAATTAATTATATAATCTGCAATTCTTTTCCCTGATAGACCGTCTGTAAATGTTGTCTGTTCTTTTACCAGGTTCTCTCTTTCTTTACTCTTTACTGATGGATCATCTAAATATTTATTTATTGAATCTAATAACTCTTGTCTATTATTTACCAAATCAACAGCATTAGTCTTTAATACATTCTTATAATGCCAAGTTCTGTAGTATTGTACAGGAGATTTTAACAATTTTGGAATTTTATTTATTTCAAAATTTATATTTATTACTGGTTTGTCAAAAATACTTGCATCAATACTAATACTTGAAGCATAACAAACCAAGACAGACATATGATAAAGAGTATCCTGTAAATGATCTAGATCTGCTTTATTCATATCCCAATCAACACCTCTTTTTGTACCAAAACGTATACCGGGTTTATCACATTTTAGATCTGGTCTCTTTGATATTTCTTCTTCATCAACAAAATCATTTGGTTGGAATCTTACCAACAATTCACATTCATATTTCAATTCTTTTGAGTAAATCATTTCTTGTAATAGGTCGATTATATCCCAATCAGCAGAACTAAATGCTCTACCCATCGGAGCATATACTATCAATTTTTTATCACTAGGAATTTTTATTTTATTAAAGAATTCTTCTCTTAGAATAGGTTTCCTTGTATAGAAAAAATCATATTGTGGTAAACCACTAACAAAAATATCTTGTTCATTCATTTCATTAAAATCCATCATCTCTCCTTTGACGATATCGTTAAAAACTATAGCTTTATCAGGCAATAATCTTAAAATACATCTTGAAGTAACCTTATCCCAAGAGTTTATATAACCTATTGTTTTTATTTTTCTCTTTTTTGCTTCTCTTAATAGATTGATTTCAATTTCTTCAAATAGATGGGCGGTAAAAACAAGATCTGGTGAATATTTATCAAAATACTCACTATATGTATTGTCTTTTATTAAAAGAAAATCCAAATATCTCACAATTTTTCTTATCAAAGACCAAGCAAGAATATAGTTCGATACTTTACCAAAATAGTATCCAAAAAATCTCCCTTCATAATCACTGACCATTTTTCGTTTTAAATTTGTAGTTTCAGTTCTAAGTAAAGTGAACTTCATCTTTGAGAAAAAACTATCGAACATTGGTATGGATTTTTGTTCAACAAATTCAAATACTATTCTTGGATCATTGAATTCATTTTTATAATAATCTACTTTTTGTTGCGATTTTGTAAAAAGAACAATTCTTATATCTTTATTAAAAAGAAGATTCTCTAAAATAGGTGTTCGTAGAATATTCTTTACTTCTACACCTTCAAAAATTGTTATAAATATTGTTTTCATTTATTTATCAAATCTAATATTGCATTGAAAAGCCTTTCGGTATTTTTACCATCCAAAAATCCTGCCTCCATCTCAGCTAATTTCTTTCTTTTATCTTTATCTAGACTAGGATTTTTAACATACTCATCTAAATAATCTTTGAATTGCCGCATAGATTCAGCAAGCTTCACTCCCCCACTTTCTATTACTGGAATAAAATTATTATAATCGTAATATCTTCTTATACTATCGAAATATTCTCTCTTCTCATATCCATCAAAACCAAAAAGAATTATAGGCTTATTCATATATGCTGAATCAAGAACAAAAGTTGATGGTGAACTGATAACTAACTCTGACCAGAATAGGGTTTCAGCCAAATGCACATCGTCATTTTTATCGATTTCTGTAATCTTGATATTATCGAACTTTGGTTTTGCTCTATCATATATAACCTTTAGATTTGGAAATTTTGGATTATTCTCTAATTCTCTAACATAATCTCCTGGTGGAAGCCTGACTAGAAGTTGATAATCTTTTGGTAAAGTCTTATCCAAAATATCTACAATATCTCTATCAACTGTATTATTTCTCAAATATCGATCACCTAACGGTATGAAGAGTGCTAACTTTTTATCCTGATCACCACCTATTTTTTCTATAAATTCTTTTCTATTTGTAAACACATTTTTCTTATAATCATCATAGTGTGGAATTCCAATAACAGATATCATTGATTCTCTTATTTCTTGAAGACATATCGCTTCATCTTTAATGATATTATTCCATACTAACAATTTATTAGGTATAACTCTTATGAGACCTTTTGAAGTAAGGTTGTCCCAAGAACGAACCATTCCTGCAGTTTTAATATTCGAAAAAATACCCTCATTCAATATTGCAATATCAAGTTCACTTTGGATATCGGTAGAAAATATGCAATCAGGTTTATACTGATCAAATAATTTCTCAAATCTTTTATTTTTATAACTTACTCTTTCTAGAAATCTTACGAATTTATGACCTATTTTATTTGATAATAAATAAGTTAAATACATTCCGCTACCTTTCATTTCTGTCTTTCTTTTTATATAAAGCGTTTTCGTATTTAATGCTGTTAGTGAAAGATACTTTAATAGATTTTCTCTCTTGGTATTTTTAAATTCGAATCCTTCAACAATAACGTCATCTCTCTCAAAATTTTCTTTAAAAAAACTTTCTTTATTTTTTGGAGCAATTATTACAACTTTTATATTATTTTTAACAAGTACATCCAGGATTCCAGATGAAAGAATATTTCTTGATATGAGTGGATGAAAACTAGTTATAAAAATTGTCTTTTTCATTATCTTTTAAGGAATTGCTGCAGACGTACAGTAAGTAAATATCTTAAATAAATATAATATTTGTTTATTGATAATAAAGTAAAAATATAATTACCTTTACCTATTGTTAAATCCTTAAAAGGAGTTTTATTCAATCTTTTGGCCACAATGCGAATATGCACTCTTGGAATTCCTTGCATGATCTTCTTCTTTGTATATTCATCAGCTTCAAAGAAAAGGATTTCAAATCCAGCTGACGTTATAAAATCTCTCAGAACTTCAGGCGTATACATATAGACATGGTCAATCTTTACACTATTTTCATACTTTCCTGCTTTTTGTAATTGTTGCCTGAAATTCATAACTTCAACAACAAGAAGTCCATCATCAAAAAGAGATTCATGTGCCCATTTGAAAAAGTATCTCGGATCCAAATAGTGATTAAGAGCTTGAGTACTAACTATAACTGCAAATTTTTCTTTTTTATTATGATCTTCGATTAAAGCATGATAAGTCTTTATTCCTTGAGAATTCGCATAATCCGATTCTACCTTTGACGGCTCAAGACCTATTACTTCTCTATTTAAATATACTTTCATTCCTTTCAAAACACCTCCGACTCCAGAGCCAACTTCCATTATATTTCCTTTTACTTTTAGATATGGTGATATAAGCTCGCCCAAAAATTTGCCATGTCCTATAGTCGATTCAAATAATCTCTTGCAATCAAAATCTGAACCTGCCTCGCCATTGTTTATAGTCTTTTGTCTGTATTCTTCTTCATAATAGAATTTATAACCAGACTTCGTCATTCTCGGATTTATATATATAAGACCACACTTTTTACAAATAACAGAGTTTAAAGCTAGACCATCTGTACCCTTTTTTGACAGGATTTTATAATTGTTACTTAAACAGAAACTGCAAACAATATTCTCCTTTTCAATTGTATTGTATGGGAAAGACATTTTATGATAAACAAGTATATCACAACAAAATATTGCTTCAATTTTAAAAATTAATAAAAGACTAGATAATTTTTTCTAAAAAATCTACATTTCTCTTATAAGACAAACCGTCTCTAAAGAAAATAAAATCATTGAATACTTTTTCTTGTTGCTTCTTTTTTACATCGTGATTTTTCAAACAAATATTAACATGTTCAACGATATTATCGAAACTCTTTGAGAGGAAAACTGCATCAGCATCAACAATTGGCTTATAGTGACGGAAATTGTATGCTCTATGATACTTTTCTGGATAATCTATATTTACAACTGGTTTTCCAAAGATAAAAGATTCGAGGGTCATTGTTGAAACGTAGTTTATAACTACATCAGAATATTTTAGAGTTAACTTTAGATTCAAAATATCATCCTCATGTATTTCAATTCTCGTACCCATTTCTTGTGAAAGCAATTTGCCCGGATATTCAACATGTAGATTTGGTATTTTACTATCAATATATACTTTAAATTTATCAAACTCCTCTTTTGGATGCATTCGCACTAGAATATTTGGTTTACCATCAAATTTGCCTTGATCACGAGCTTTCAATAGTTCTCCAAGAAGAATATCTTCATCAGGATAATTCCCTTTTGTAACTGTAGTTATAAGTATAGTTTTTTCTTTTGGATTTAATCCTTTACTCAAAAGGAAAGTTTCTCTTGAGAGTTCACTTGGATTATTTACAGAATAAGAATCAAAACGCATTGTACCTGAGACAAATACATTGTTTTCTGAATATCCATATTCTTTTACTGCAGTATTTTTTATTATTTTATTCCAAACTATTAGATAATCTGGTCTTCTAAAATGCACGCCTCCATTATGAAGATTGTCCCAACTAAAATTTATCGCTGCAGTCTTTATACCAAATTTCTTTGCATATATTATTGCTTCAGCATCAGGATGACTGAATCCTGGAGTTGCTGTTAGAAACATTACTGGTTTGTATTCTTTAATCTTTTCTTCAAGGGCTTTTGATCTTGGTATAAAAATTTTCTCTAGTTTAGTAAATAAATCATTTGTCCAAAAAGATGCAGGGGCAATATAAGAAAAATACTTTAAAAATCTTCTTCTCCAATCTTTCATACCCTTTTCTTTATTCCTAACTACCACCGGTTCAAAATCGTATTTACGGATTATTGAATACCTAAAATATTTACCAAATAGATTCCAAAATCCTGGATTTTGCAATTTCCAAGGAACATAAGTCACATTTTCTGATTTAAAATATGGCTTATTGTCTTCACAAAAAGCTTGTGGAGACATGAATACCACTACTTTGTATTTTGTTGATAAATACTTTATATAATCTGTACGTAAAAAATCCGATGAGTAAACAAAGTTAGAAATAAAAAGAAATACTGTTTTCATAGAAAGGTATTGTAGCATATATGTTATAATCGTTATTATTACCACATGAAAAAACCTATTCTGCTACTCTGGATAATTTCATCATGGATTCTCTATCCCTTTTTTAGTCTATCTTCAAAAATTAAGAGCAAAAAACTAGGTGAGAAAAAGAGAGTGCTTGTATTGCCACAACTTTCTAGAATTGGAGATATCGTCTGTTCTACTGGTGTATTTTATAATATTAAAAAATCATATCCTGATAGTTATGTATCTGTATTAGTATCGAAAAAAGCATTTGGAATTATAAAAAACAACAAAAGAATTGATAATTTTATTATTTATGAAGACTATTCATTTTTTGGTTTAATAAATAAAATTAAATCAGAAAATTTCAACTATTCAATAAACCTTACAGCAACATCCATAAATACTTGTTTAACTCTTTGGAGTTGTATAAATCATAGAATCAAGACTGTAGTAGAAACTCCTCCAATTACAGAAAGACTTACTGATTGTATGTCGAATCATCGATTACTATACAGGAATCATACATATTTACCACTTCACCATATAAAGTTGTTGAATTTCATTGGAATAAATAATCCTGAGGATAAAAAAGAAATATACCTAAGTGGTACAGCGGAAATAAAGGCAAATGATTTTGTTAAAAACTTTGGAGAAAATAAAAAAATAATAGGAATAAGCATAACTGCAGGAAATAAAATAAAGGAACTTGGTGATGAAAGATTTGAAAAATTAATCAATAAACTTTTAGAAAATCAGGATAACATAGTTTGCTGTATAGGATCTAAAAATGACTCAGAAAGGATTGATAAAATAATATCCAGCGTGAATAATCCTCGTTTCATTAAAGCAACTGATTTTAATTTGGAAGAATTACCATCTCTTATGAAAACATTCTCGCTTTATATTGCGGTTGATACTGGTCCTATTTATATTGCGCATGCCCTAGGAATACCTCTGATAGACATAATTGGTCCAGTAGATCCGAATGAACAACCACCAAAAGACAGTAAGAGTATACAAATTCTTCCTAGAGGAGATATAAAACCTAGTTCATTTGTATTTAAGAAACGTGGAACTAAAGATGAAATTATTTCAGCAATACGAAATACTGATATAAATGATATTTATAAAGCCGCAGTAATACTATTGAGTAAGTAGACCGTATCTAACAAACCAACCTCGTACTATTGATATACCCTTTCGAATAATAATTTTATCTTCTTCTTTAAAACCAAAAATGATCTTGAAATCGAAATGGAATCCTTTGTCCTGATTTTTCGTATATATATAGTTTGCAATAACCATAATTAAAGGCACAAGTACGAATTCAAGAGCCAAACCCCAAAGACCAATGAAAGGTAGTGTTGAGACAATAATTCCAAGTGCAAGACTATTTCTAAATAAATGTAAAAAGAAAAGGTACTTTTGCTTTCTTAATGCTATGAGATAGTTGCCTATTATTATTCCCGCCGCAAATATTGGTAAATTTAAAAGCATAAAATAGAATAGCGGTATTGATTGTTCGTATTTCGAGAAGAAAGTATATATAATCGGTGGAACTGCAATAATTGCTGATATAACCACCAATATACTTCCAAGTACAAAATATTTTATTCCATAAGAAAACATTTTAACTGATAAATGTTTATCTTTTATCCAAAGTGGAACAAGTGATTGCATGGTATTACTTGGCATTAAATCTTGAATTGTAGTAACAATAGTCTCAGCAATAGAATATATAGCTACCGCTTCAGTATTTATAAAGAATTTAACTAACCAAGGCTTAACTCTAAAAGTTATTTTATTTATAAATTGTCGAAGCACATCCCATGTTCCGTATGTTACGAAAATATTCCACAACAATACATTTGGAGTGACTGCTATATGACTCCATTTGAAATAAACTTTAAAGAATTGATATGAAACCGCCAAAACACTGAGTGATGAAGCGATTATTATAGATAGTATCAATTGTTTCAAACCGAGATTGCCTTGTAAGAAATAATAAATAAGTACAATAGATTGAATAGCTTTATTTATAGTATATCTCTGAGCAACTACTGAAAACTTCAATCGGACTAGACATAGTAATCGTATAAGGACGAACAGCCCTTCACTCAATATCACAAAAGAAATCATTCTCATATCTTTTACGAAATCGATATCGTAAGATTTAAAAATATAAACCGAACCAAAGAATATTATTGCCCAAGCAGTGAAAGTTATAACTATTCTAACCAAAGAATATTCTAAGAAAATTCTCTTTGCATCACTAAGTCTATTGTCAGCGATTGCTCGAGACATTTCATTTGAAATAATAGCTGAACCAAGATTCAAAACATCAGATGGTACACCTGAAAAAGAAAGTAGGAGTTGGAATACACCGTACTGATACAAAGTAAGTGATGTAATAGTTAAGAATGTATTCAATAGACCTATTACTTTTGTTACAAGATTCCAAAAGGTTGAAACGGCTTCCCCTTTTAAGAAAATAGCCATAAATGACGGCTTTTTTTGAGTGTTTGTATCCATAACTTAATATACTATCATAAATTGTCATAACCATATATAATCTTAAAAAATACAATTTTATGAAAAATATATCCAAAAAGGCATTCATTATCATATTTTTAATAATCGTATCCGTAAATTTCCTTTATTCTATATCATACAAGATAAAACCAGCTGTAGATGCTGAAGCATACGATGAAATTGCTACAAATATAGTTGAGCATGAACAATATAGATCAAGCTTCAATGTACCTATAGAACTTGATGGTTCAATAACAAGAATCGGTCCTGGGTATGAATTGTTCTTAGCAACAAATTATTTATTCTTTGGTAAACATCTTTGGATTATTTGGTTATTCCAAGCAATACTCTATGCTTTGACTATCGTAATGCTTGGTTTGATGAGTCTAAAGTTATTCCCTGTAATAAATCAAAATACAAAGATCCTTTATGGTTCAATGATTGTTTTTGGCTTACTCATCGATATAATTCAATTGAATGCAATGATAATGACTGAATCCCTTTTCCTATTTCTTTTAACTCTTTCTTTCTTTATTTGGTCACAGATCTACAATCACGATCCGAAAATAAAATATGGATTATGGATCATTCTAGGATTTGTCTTAGGATTATTAACCCTTACTCGTCCTACTGGATTATTAGTATTTATACTATTAAGTGGAGCAACAATATACAGAAAAAAGCTTGGTTCAATACTTGCTATATGTCTTATTACTATTCCATTTATCTTAATCCAAGTTCCTTGGTTTATAAGAAATTATCATGTTTATAATCAATTTATTTTTCACTCTAGCGCTGATGGTCTGAATTTCTTAAGTGGCAACTATCCTGGCAATCATGGAGAATTTACTTCTGATTTTCCTTTTTATAAAGAATTAAAAGAGAAATACCCATCTCCAGTAGAATTAAATAATGAAGCAAAAAAATGGTATAAAGATTTTGTATTACATCACCCTATTCAAGCTACAAAAATACTAATTGAAAAAGCTTTAATATTCTTTTCTCTTACCAAGACTTCTGGTTTTTGGTTCCATTATTTTGGAAAGACTGATCAGATACTTACAATCCTCATATCAATACTACAAAACTTTATAATACTTGGAAGTATTATATTGTATGGGACAATGGTTGTTAAAAGATGGATAAATAAACAATTCCTTCTACCAGACATATTTCTTGCTTCAACTTTTGTAGTATTGACCGTAACTCCAATAATTTCAGTTATAGCAAATAGACATAGACTTCCACTAGTTATAATGTCTCTGCCTTTATTCGCCTATGTTGCATATATATTAAAAAATAACTTCAGAAAAATGAAATGGGAAATTGCTATTACGATTCTTATCCTTATCGCAAGTACTAGTCTAGATCTATTCTTACAATTCGATAAATTCAAATCAAAAATACATTCAGTAAATAAAAGTCCAGTGGAAACAGTAACTAAATAATTTATGATTAAGAAAATAATCAAACATCCATTAAGTTATATACTACTTTTTGCTTTTCTAATTCGTATAGTAATGATCAAATATGGTTTACCATTCTGGTTATACAATGATGAACCACCTTTTGTACTTACAACATTGAAGATGTTTCAATTAAAGACGCTTTTACCAGTTTTACATGAAGCTGATTTCAAGCCATTCATGTATTACCCTCCTTATATTAGTTATTTATATATTCCCTTCTTTTTATTTTCTATAGCACTATCATGGATTGGCTTTGATGGAAACCTCAGTGAATTACAGAATGTGTTAGCTAGCGATCCTTCGATATTTTTCCTAACAGCGAGAGTAATAATGATTTTTATTAGTACATTAACCATTTATTTAATATACAAAATAACTCAATCATTAACACAAAGTAAAACTGCATCGCTTTATTCTGCAATCCTTTCTTCAACAAGTTTAATGTTTATAAGCCTTTCAATCACAGGCAAACACTGGGTACCAATACTTTTCTTTTATACACTTTGTCTTTTTATACTTACACGTCCGAATTGGTCTATTAAAAAAAGATATATATTTTCAGTAATTACTGTAGGTATTGGAACTGGCATAAGTACAATAGTAATTCTTTTCTCTGTAGTGATTTTCCTTTGGTATATCACGTACGATAAAGTAAGTATAAAAGAAAGTTTGACCAGTCTATTTATGTACAAACTTGGTTTTATTGTGGCTATTTTATCTTTTATTCCAGTTCTTCTTTACCCTGCAAGTCTTGGTTTCGTACCAGACACAACATTACATGGTGGCAAGACTCTTTTGGGCTTTATAACTAGTCCTTTTGTTTTTCCATTCCCTTTCATCGCTACTGAACCAGTTTTAGTACTACTCAGTCTTATTGGTTTATATCTCGGTCTTAAAAAATATAAACCGTTCTATGTGACGTCTATTATTTTTACAGTGTTTTATAGCATGATATTCTATGTATTTTTCAGATTTGAATACCGTTTCCTTTTACCTCTCGTATTATTCTTAACGATTGGATCTGCAATAGGAATAAATGAAATCAGGAATAAATATCCAAACAAATATTCCAAAATTTTTATTTATTTGATTCTTCTAATTCCAATATTATTCTCTTTAAGACTTAGTTATCTTGGTTATACAAATGATTCAAGAATAAAAGCAAAAGAATGGTTGAATGCTAATGCAGAAGCTCATGACAAGGTTATTGTCTATGCGAATCTCATGAGAATAGCAAATAATAAAAGTGGGATACTGGAACAACAGTTCATCGATGCGAAATCATTAAGAACAAATGATAAAAATATGTTGAGTATTCGAGATGGTTTGATAAAAGAAAAAACATTCCATGCTTTGAATCTATACACAGTTGAGAACGACAATTTCTACAAAATGATTGATGTTTATGTAAAAAAGAATGGTTATAAATATCTGATATTTAGTAAAAGAGATTTCTTAGATAAACCTGAACAATTTGAGTATGTTAAAAATCTTACAAAAGATGCTAAACTTATAGTAAGTTATGGTAATAATGAAAGTAACTATTCCCTTTCAAAAACTGAGATCGGACCTAGTTTATTACCTTTCTTTAGAATAAATGAATTCGGACCGGAGATAGAAATATATAAATTGAATGACTAATGAAAATCACGATAATAATACCAACATACAATGAAGGTGAAGCAATCGGTAACTTACTCGATGCAGTTATTGCTGAAACAAAAGAAATAAAGAATCATATATTTTCTATTCTTATCGTTGATGGGAATTCAAAAGACAATACTCAAGAGAATGTAAAAAACAAATCAAATAAATACAACAATATAAAACTAATAGTTGAAAAAAATAAAAGTGGTCTTGGGAACGCATATTTAGAAGGAATGAATTATGCAATAAACAATCTTGGTGCGGATGCTTTCATGGAATTTGATGGTGATTTCCAACACAATCCAAAAGATATAAAGAAGTTGGTGGAAAAACTAGATCAGGGATATGAATATATAATCGGATCAAGATATATAAAAGGAGGAACTATCCCTAGGGAATGGCCTTGGTATAGAAAAGCTATTAGTTCATTCGGAAATATTGTAATAAGTGTAGGATTAAGACTTGGAATAAATGACGCAACTTCAGGATTCAAACTATCGACGGTTGATAAATTTAAAGACTCGATGCCATTAAAACAAGGACAATTGATCTCTCTTCGACATGCATATAAGATTCATTTTCTTTATAATATGATAAAAGCTGGAGCAAAAACAGTAGAGGTACCTATAGAATTCTTAAATCGGAATAAAGGAATATCAAAAAGTACCTTCGAAGATATAATAGAATCACTAAGAGTTGTTTTCGTTTTGATTATTAAGGGTGGGAATAATCGCATTGTTTTTAAAAATAAACCTTGAATAGATATAGTAACTACTTATAGCGAGTAGACCTGAAGCTAGTATTTGACTTAAGAAATAATGAATATGGAAATGATCTACAAATAAATACATTAAAAGTGTATTTATACCAAGATTCGCACTCGAGACAATAAAATAGATAGTTGCTTGTTTATGAACTCCTTCGGTACTCTTATCTTGGAATGTCCAAAACTTTTGTAACATAAAACTAACAGAAAATGCTATTAGAAAAGCTAAGACAGCAGATATCAGATAGTTTATTTTAAAAATATCAACAAATATTGCCAAGAAAGCCAGGTCAACAATGGCAGCGGTTCCGCCAGATATAATATATTTTATTGTTTTAATTATTTTGGTTCTCATTGCTTAACAATCACACACTGACCTACTGTAGTAATTATAGGTATCTCTTTTTTATCAATTAGAAATTCATCTAATGCCTTCTTAACTCCTGGAGTATTTTTACCCATATAGTCATCGAAGAACATGAATCCTCCTTTTAACATTTTTGGATAAAAGAAATTTAGTGAATCAAGTGTTGATTGATAGATATCGACATCGATATAAACAAAAGAAAAATTTTCATTTTGTGCTGGAGCACTTGTATCTGGAAAAAAACCTGGACAAAAAACTATATCTTTTGCATCCTTAAAAATTTCTTTTACACCTTCCAAAGAAGTATTTATAAAATCACCTTCTTTATGTAAATCAATTTTTTCATTTACTTTTGGCATTCCTTTGAAAGTATCAAAAAGATAAAACTTCTTACCATTTCCCTCTTTTGCATGAGCTATAAGTCTCGCTGATCCACCACGGAATACTCCTACTTGAGCCATTGCTCCAGGGAAACGTTTAGCCTGTCTTGCGAATTGCCAAAGCATAAACAATCTATCTCTTTCAAGCATTGTATATGGACTTACTTTTTTATAAGCATTCTCAAAATCACTATCCTTCGCCCAAGAAATAAAATCCATCCTTACATCTGTGCGAGTAATAGTATAACCTGTTTTCTCAATTATTCCTTTAATTAAATCTTTTATTTTTTTCATTTTATTGCATATAAATAATAACCGTAAGTTGTTGTTCGCTTTGCTGTACCAAAAATTTTATCAAGAATAGTTGATACTGGATGCAAAATAAATTTCAATTTATGTTGCATTGGAAAAAAGAAGGATAAAGTCTTAAAGTATCCACCTGCTTTGATAAGTTCAACTTTAGAAAAGCCTTCGAACATAAATAACAGTGAATCATCAAAAAATCTCCAATAGTCAGGATATGAGCCTTTTCTTGCATGGTATGGATATATAGAAGGTACATAAACAAATATCTTACCTCCTCTTTTCAATACCCTTTTAAGCTCCAAAACTGCTCTAATAGGGTCTTTTACATGCTCAAGTACAGAACTACATATTATCGCATCTACACTTTCGTCTTTTAGTGGTATTGCATGTATATCACCAACAACATCTGCACCTGTACGTGCATCATAATCCATGGTTTTATAATCACTATTTTTAAAAAGATCTTTATATGGTTCAAGCCATTTTTGGAATCGATCACCTCCTCCAATATCAAGAACTATTTTCTCTTTACTAATCAAAACCATTTTTTCATCAATAAATTTTTGATAATGTGTCATATATTTATTTTGTAAATCTTGTCCTTATAATAGTACCGAGTATCATGAATCCATGCTTCCAATTTATTTTCTTACCTTCTGAATAACTTCGTGGGTTGTAATGTATTGGTACATCTACAGTCTTATATCCCATTTTCAAAGCCTTACAAACTAACTCGTTCTCATAATCAAAACTATTTGCCTTAACATCGATTTTTCTTGCCAATTCTTTTGATATAGCTTTATAGCATCCCTCATATTCACCTGCATTATTTAAAAATAAAATATTTGTAAGCCAAGTAATTGTAAAGTTCCCTATTGTGCCAAGAAAATACAATAATTTTCTCCCTGTATGTCGATCTTCGATTCTAACCCCTAGAGTCAATTCAGTTTTACCATCTAGTATCGGTTGAATGACGGCTTTAAAATCATTTGGATCATATTCTAGATCTGCATCTTGTATGATAAATATATCTCCTGTCGCTTCTTTAAATCCTCTTTTTACTGCCGCACCTTTTCCTGGAATGGTTTCTTTAACAACTTTTACCCCCTGTATTGAACTCGCAATATTATAAGTATTATCTTTTGAATTATTATCAACAATAATAATCTCTCTTTCTAGATTCCCAATATCGGCTTTTTTAACCAATTCCACTATCTGTTGAATTGTCTTTTCTTCATTATATGCAGGAATAACGATGGAAAGTTTTTTCATATTTTTTTACCTATTATAACATCTTTAACTATTGATATATGAGTATCATTAACTACATCCCAAGATTGATTTAATGGCAATGAATTCACAATTTCCACCATATTTGGATAGTAATTTTTATCGAACATATTTAGCATTTTATTCTCCAATTCTTTTTTATCGTATGGATCAAATAAAAATTCTTCTGGAAGAGTGACTGAAAGACCATTACCTTTTGTAAGAAGCACTGGTTTACCCAAAGAAAGAGATTCGAGTATAAAGTTTGGATTAAACTCCGAAAGAGCTGGTCCAATACACACGGTTGAGTTCCTAATATAGTCAAACAATTCACTTTGTGGAACTGAATCTTTAAAAATCACCATTTCTTTTATTCCCATTTTTTCGACCAGGTCCACTAGTTTATTTTTATCTGGCCCATTTCCGACCAAAACAAACTTTCCTTTACCAATCTTTTTTATAATATTGCTAAATACTTCAATAACTAATTCTAGATTTTTATAACTAACAAATCTTCCTGCAAAAAGTAGCGTCGGTATGTCTTGTATTTGAGGACTGGCTTTTTCTTTTCTTACTACGGGATTTTTAACTATTATTATTTTGTTTGGATTTGCATCATAATAATTTACATAAAAATCTTTAAAGAATTGACCGTAAACTATAACTCTGTCCGCTCTTTTTATAATAAATTTTATTAATTTGTATAGAATTGGCTTATCTACTTTATATAATCCTTGCTTATAATAATCATCAATAGTTATAAACCTCTTCCCCATTTCAACTGTCCTTTCCCAGATGGGGTCACCTCCAATTCTTATGATAAAAGGCTTCCTAAAGATGATTGATGCTAGACACGCTGGTAATCCAGCAGCAGTAGGGTCGAAAGCGTATATGGCTTTACTAGTAATTGCTTTATACTTGATTATTGAATAATAGCAGAGCCACTGCAAAACTTTTGGCAAACGTCTAGAAACTCGAATAACTTTGAATGGAAATTGCCTATTGGTTTTATCATCTCCATAAGCAACCACAGTTACATCGAAACCATTTGCTTGCATAGCTTCTGCTATTTTTAAAACATGTATAGCAGGGCCTCCAACATCAGGATAAAAGATTCCAGCGGCGAATAAGATTTTCATATATTTATGCTTGTCACCTTAATAATATTGTCATACTATATCAAACATGAATGAAAAACTAAACCTAGCAATTATCGGTATAGGTAGATGGGGTAAAAACCTGACAGATACTTTTAGTAAACAGAATGTAAATATTAAATACTGCTTCCACAACGGTTCTGCAGAAAATACAAAATGGATAAATGAAAAATACCCAAATATTATATTAGCAAAAAACTATGAAGAAATACTTGAAGACAAAACTGTCGACACAATCGTCATAGCAACACCAATAAAGACTCATTTCGAACTTGCAAAAAAAGCACTTGAAGCAAAAAAGAATGTATTTATAGAAAAGCCAGGAACTCAGACGATTGAAGAATTCGAAGAATTAAAAAAGATTCAAAAAGAAAATGATTCTATCGTTACAATTGGTTACGTCTTTATTCATCACCCGATTTGTAACCATATAAATAAAATATTGAGAGATGAAAAAATCACCAGCATACATTTTGAATGGAATAAATGGGGATCTTTCGGTGAAGATATTATTGAAAACTTGGTTACTCATGAAATATCAATATTAAAATATTTAGGAATTGATATAGATACAAAAACATTATCGATTACGAATCATCCACATATAACAAAAAGTGATATATTCATTCTTGAAGCAAAAAGTACACAGGGTGTTCACGTATCAATAAATATAAACAGGGTTAGTCAAGAAAAAAGAAAATCTATCACTATTAAAACAGATAAAAATTCGTACATTTGGACTAATAACGAACTAAAGAAAATTAATACGAATCAAAATACCGACAATATTGAAGTTAACAATACCACAGCCTTAGACCTGGAAATATCAAACTTTATAAATGATATTAAGAATCATACAAATCCCCTAGTAGATATCGATTTTTCAATTGATATATTAAAGACTATTTCTTTTTTAAAAGATTCAAAACATCTTTAGCTGCTTGAACGCAATTACCTATTTTCCCAGAGAAAACTTGTATTAAACGTTTATTAAGTCTATTTACGACCGTAGGCCGTTCATCTGTTTTGTCTTTATTTGGCAATACAGTTCTTATCGTATACATTGAACCGATATGCTCAGCTTTTGCCATATCAGGGATTATCTCTGAAGCAGATTTCAAGAATTTCTTTATATTTGTTACTGGAGGATTCTTTATTAGACCTTTATTTAAAAGTGGAATTATTTTTTTGGGTATTTTTGGATAATATCCATTGTTTGTAGAATGTATAGCATGCACTACATTCCCCATAAAATGTAGATCTGTTCTACCAAAAGGATCAATACAGAAAAACGGTCCATCCAATACTACAATACTTTTCTTTCTATATTCATCTGGCAATTTTATAAGGGGTTTTTCACAAACCTCAAATTGATATTCTTTATGATTTTTTTTATCTTCAATAACAGAATTTAGACTTGCATAAGTACAATTTATAATATAATCATGATCGCTTGAGCCGTATGAAAAAATAGTATCAGTGTAAATTTTGACTTTATTTTTTATTAAACGCTCACGAACCGTTTCTTTAAGTTTCGGATAATCAATTATTGATTCTTTAACCTTAACTAATAGATCGATTTTATCTTTTTTATGATAAGGTAAATCTGCAATTTCAAAATCTAAATCACATCTTTTGCAGAAATCCATAAACTGTTTACCTGTAACTTTACTCCCTTGTGATGCAATGCAATAGTAATGTTCATTATCAGTAACAACAGAGTCCTTATACTCTTTCTTGAAAGAAATTTCAGCATCTCTAGAGGATATAGCTGTCTCATCACTTCTTGGATAATGATAGCCTATATGAAGACGAAATTGATTGGCACCAGAAGCACCCATCATAATATCTGATTCTTTTTCAAATAATTCAACCTTAAAACCCTTTTCCGCGAGTTTAATTGCAGTAGTTGTACCGAATATTCCAGCTCCGACAACAGCGATTTTCATTTTATATTATCTAAAATTTTTGTAGCAATATCTTCACTTGTCCAATTCACAATAGTTGCACCAACATCCTTTGCAATACCTACATCAGTCGAAATTATTTTGCAATTATTCGCTTCAGCCTCTTTAAAAGTAAGTCCATAACCTTCATACCATGAACAAACCAGAAAAACATCACAACCTCGATAGTATGGAGTCAAATCAGTCTGCCACCCTTCAAATACAATATTTTTTGATATTTTTAAAATTTCAGATCTTCTTTTAAGATAATCTTGCATTGTTCCCGAACCAACTATCACGAGTCCTGTATCAGGCTTTTTAGCCAAAACAATCTTCATCGCATCTATAGCCATTGAGAAATTCTTTTCAGCTTCGATCCTTGAAATCATAAGAATAATGTTCTTAAATTGAGGAAATTTCTCTTTTAAAACAAAAGATGTTTTATCATTCTTTATATAATCAATATTTATATCTATAGGTTTTACTATTATATCTTCCGGATTAAATCCTCTTTTAACAAGTGAATCAGCTATTTTATTCGATACCACTCTTATTATATTTGCATGATTTAAAGTAAAACGAGATATAAAAAGTCTTATTCTATTTAAAATAGAATTTAAAATACCGATTCTTGCATCAATAAAGTACGGACTATACAAATCAGTATGAATTTGTACCAACAATTCTGAATTCTTTCTTTTACTATTTAAACATTTACCCACTAAAGCAGTTTCAAAAGGGTCCTGACAAGTTATAAGTATTGGTATCTCTGGATTGATTTCATCAATAATCTTTACACCAATCTTTCTTGCATCACTTACATAATTCCATCTTACAAATGATTTTGTAGAATAGACTTTACAATTTTGAGCAATTTCCTTATCTTCTATTTTTGAATCTGAAAAGACGATAATATGTAATTCTTTATACTGCTTTGAATATTCGAGCATTCTTTGTCTGACGACACTTTTCTCTACAAGTATTTGTCTATCAGTTGAAACCATTATCACCGAATGATTGGAATAGTCTTTATATGTTGTTTTGTAGACATTATTTGATTCTTTCATAAATTGAAATGATTTCATTCCCAATATTCTCCCAACTATGAACCCAATTAAACTTTTTTACCTTATCAGCTTGCAGCTTCCTATTTTTTGGATCAGATATCCAGACAATCTTTTCAATTATGTCATTTTTATTCATTGGATCTATAAAAATTGCGCAATCTTTTACTCTATCTGATATACCATTCTCCTTTGTAAGAATAAAAGGGGTACCGACTCTTATTGCATCAAAAATCATATTTGGACTTATGTCCCCAATAGAATTTAAAATAACAGCATAAGATCGTCTCATTCTCTCTTGGAAATTATCATAAACTGCTTTTGTGGTATCGAATTCAATATCATCAAAACCTTTTCCTCTGACTTTATCTTGAGCAATTTTGAATGCATCTCTAAGTGATTCCAAGTTTTTCCATTTCAAATCTCTCGTACCAGCAACAAAGACTCTATTCTCTGGCTCAATTTGTTCATCTCTTTCTCCACAAAAATTCTCAACAATCGTACTCTTCTTTGAATCAAGACTATATACTTTTTCAAAAATATCCTTTTGCCACTTCGTACTAAAGATTATTGCCGAAGCATTCCTCATAGAATCACCACCGACTTTAAATATCACTTTCTCTTTTTTAGAAAGTTTATTTAGTGATGTATTATAAAAATCTTTAAATAGAACCAAGTCGCCGGTTCTTTCTACATATGTTTCCCATAAGAAATCCCCTCCAGTTCTTATGATATATTTTTTTCTCATAAGCTTACATGCATACATTGTAGGTACTGCTGCACTCCATGTATCGAGTACAAGGATCAAATCTGCATTCCAACCTTTTCTAAAAATCTTTAGAAAAAATAGAAAATGTCTGAGAAATTTTGGGAATGCTCTCTCCCAACGATATGCAGCAACTTTTACATCATGACCCTGCTTTTTCCAGGTTTCATAAAGATTCCTAGCATATTGAGCTGAACCCCCAATATCTGGTGGGTATATACCTGATGAAATTAGAATTTTCATATTACCTTTAAGAATACCTTATTCTTCATATCACTTGCAATAAGGTTCCACTGATACTTTCTTTCCACCATATCCAAAGCATTTTTAACTATTTTTTCTTTTAAACTTTTATCATTCAGAAGCATTTCAACTTTCCAGGCTATACTTTTTGGATTCTTTACTTCACAAAAAAGACCTGTTTCTCCATCTTTAAGAAAATCTACTATTCCTCCAACTGGTGTTGCTATTACAGGAATTCCTGCCGCCATTGCTTCTATATATGAATTACCAAAACCCTCAGACAAAGATGGTCTTATAAATATATCTGATATGTGTAAATACTTTGGCATATCTTCATGTTTAACAAAACCCAAGAAAATTACTCTATTTTCGAGATTCAATTTCTTTACTCTTTGCTTTAACATTTCTTCTTCATGACCAGTACCCAAGACAAGGAATTTCACATTTTCTGGTAGATAAGTTAGAGAGTCGATAATATCTATAGTTGCATTTTTTTCAACCAATCTACTTGTGGTTACCAAGAAAATGTCTTTATCTTTTTTATTTAAACTCTTTTTCAAATTACTCAATTCATTTTCACTTTTTATATTTGAAAATAAAGAAAAATTAACACCATTTGGTATGACAATTATCGGGGATTTCGTTCCCATATTTTTTGACCACATTGATAAGAAATTCGATATCACTTGAACCATATCTGCTTTTCCAAAAATTTTTGTAAAAAATGTCTTAAATATTCCTTGGCGAATTTTAAAATTATCACCCTCTTGTATTGAAAGAACAAATGGAATGTTTTTATTAAATATTTTAAATAAATAGCAAGTAAATCCTGCATAACTTGCCATCATTGACCATACTAAATCGTATTTATTTTTCCTATGTAGTTGTAATGCTTTTATAAGAGCGAAGATTGGAAAAATTAACTTAGATAATGGGAATATCTTTGAACTTTTTGTATTGCTACCAAACCAAGGTAAACCAACTCTATATACATTTATATTCCCTATTCTTTCAAACTTAGGAGCTTGTTTCCTCAAGGTTATCATATCAAATTCAATATCAGATGGAATGATTCGATCTGTAATTTCTTTAATTGCTATTTCTGCTCCACCTATGAATCTTGGATAGTAAACTAGAGAAAAAATGAGTATTTTCTTACTTTTTTGTTCATTTTTAGCTTGTTCCATTTTATTACTTTACCTTAAGTACATCACGAAGTACATCTTCAGGAACCTCTCTTTTTGTGTCACTTTTTTCCTGATGATTTGTATGACTTTTATGCACTTCATTTGGTTTATGGCTATTTTGAGTATTGGTTTGATTTATACTGTTTAAATCTTTTTTAATATGTTCATCTTTATGTGCCAAAACTGATGCCAAAGCACTCTTCAATTCATTTATCCTTTGTGGGTGTGCATCCTTATGATGATTGTGAACTTTAGGTATATTTGTTAGGGAATTTAAGGATACTGATTTCAATTTTGGAAGAGTGGGATGTGGCTTTATATGATTTACAATCTTTTCTTCAACTTTTTCTTTTTTAATTTCTTCTTTATGAACTATTGGGTTTGGATGATTATCCACAATTTTCGTATTGTCTTGCAAATTTTGATTTATAGGTTGTGTAGCTAATTGAACTGTAGGTTTTGGAGTAGGTGTTAGTGTTGGATTAGGCGCTGGTGTTGAAGTCCCCGCTGGTAAAGGATTTTTAGGGGTAATAATAGGTTTTATTGGCGCTAACCAAAGTTCAATCTTCTTTTCTACATCCACTCTCTTACTTGCAAATTGTCTTCTTGATTCTTCAATCACCGCAGTTGCATTAGACTTCTCTGGTAGAGGAATAGGTGGCAATGTAGTAGCAGAAAATGGTGACGAACTAATACCATCGATCATCAATTTCAAATATATTTGAAATATTCCAAGATTCACAATATCTTCAGCAGTAAACTGTGGTGCAAATTCTTTTTCCAAGACTTCTGCATCATAAGCACCCACACGGAATACAATCATAGTTCCAACGTTTCCGAAGACCGCAGCTCTAACCTCCTCTTCCATTTGCTCTATGTACTGATGAGCCATTGTAAGATTTAATTTATATTTTCTGGCTTCAGAAAGAATATCTGCGAAGGATTCATTTGCAAAAGACTGGAATTCATCTACGAATAGATAGAAGTTTGGAAGTTTTTTTATAACATTATCAGAAACATCTGCACGAGATAGCGCAGCTAGATATATCTTGGTTATTATCATTCCTCCCAAAAGATTGGCATTTGATTCCCCGATTCTTCCTTTTGACAGGTTCACTATGAAGATCTTACTCTTATCCATCATTTCACGAATATTAAAAGAGGATTTAGGTTGACCGATCATATTTCGTATCAAAGCATTTGCTGTAAACTGACCGATTTTATTTTGAATTGCAGGAACAGCTTCGGCAGCCATTCTTTCTGTATAGTTTGCAAACTCTTGTACCCAGAATGATTTTACGGATGGATCAGTAACACACGCCACTACTTGTTTTCTAAACTCTTTATCTGAAAGCATTCTATTTACTCCAAGTAGAGTTGCATCAGGATATTCAAGTAAAGCCAGAAGAGTATTTGTAAGGATATACTCCATTCTCGCTGACCAAGCGTCTTGCCAGATTTTTTTAAATGTACTCATGAGCCCTGATACAACCAGATGTCTTTTATCATGATCAACATTTTCAAGTACATTAAATGATATAGGGTAATCCATATCAAAAGGTGCAAAGTACACAACATCCTGCCTTCTATTCTCAGGAATATACTCTAGTAGCAATTCTGCTGTCTTACCGTGAGGATCAAGGAAAGCCATACCTTCCCCATTTTTTATATCTTGCACAGCCATGTTTTCAAGTAAAGTGGATTTACCCATACCTGTCTTACCTATTACATAGACATGCTTTGTTCTATCTTTGGCTTTAATACCAAAATTTACCTTTTTATTTCTGGCATCAGTTTGACCAAAATATGTAATCTTTTCTTCATTCATATGGAGTTCTATATGTATAATATTTTACCATGGTTTTTTATATTAAGTATAGTTAATTATGTTTGTATATTGTAAATAAATTATCACCATATACCCTCTTCAAATTTGAGTATTTTAACAGATCATTGTGATTATCTTGTATAATATATTGAATATCGTATTTTTCTAGGTTTTTTAATATCTTTTCTTTTATATTTGAACTCATAGCATCATAAATTCTGTCTGGTTTTGATATCCATTGACCAGCATATAATGTCCAAAAAACATAATTTCTTGAATAAAGTGGAATGTACTGTGAAAGAGATTCCGGGGCAATAAATACGGAGTCTTTGGAGTTAGATTTTATCCATTCAAGTATGGGGATGTATCTTTGAATGTAAATAGTATAGTCTAGAGAATTTTTATATGAATTAATTTGGATCAAAATCGAATTAACAATACAAAGAATAGATAGTAAGAATATTATTGCAATACTGGTTTTTGATTTTGTATTATCTCTTAAAAATTCTTTAATAAAATAAATTACAACAATAACCAAAATCGGACTGAATACATACATTTCAAAATGACTATATTGCATTACAAGTCCAGTTAGAACATGCTCATTTCTAGTTAAAAAACATGCAGATATTAGGCCTGAAATAAATATAAATTCATCACTGATGATTTTACTTCTTTTATAAACCAGAAAGAGCAGAATGAAGCAGACTACAAAAATTGATACACCAAATAGACTGACATCCGGAACATGACTCATCCTTAGGTATTCATGTGGAATAGTTAAATAGTATTCATGTGACATCAGATTAACAATTTGATAAAAGACTGGAATAGCCAATAACATACCTAATGCGAAACTAACAACAAGACCCTTAAGTTTGTCGGATTCCTTTCTAAAAAAATAAATCCCGATAAGAACTAAATTTAGGACAGTTAAATACGCATAGGTAAAAAAATAAATATAGAATGATATACAGAAGAAAATACCGAGGATGATATACCATAGTCTAGTATTCTTTTTAATTGCCAAAAATAAAATATTCAGATACAAAAGAAAATATAATGAGCTAAATTGTGGATTAACCGGTCTGGAGAATATCAAAAACTGATTTTCCTCTACTCTAAACCTAAATAAATTGATGAGATCGTGAATATTTAGTAAATCCTCAAAATTTAGAAGATTATACCCCAAAACGATTAATAGGGATCCTAAAATAGACAGAGGCGAATCTTTAGCGATTCTATTGATAATTAAATAAGATAAAATAAAAATAATGATTGGCAATACGAATTCATATACAATTTTTAAATCTAAAATATTTATATTCATCAAGATGCCTGGCATTGCTAGTATCATTGATGAAAGAGATGAATCGAAGTGTGGAAAATTATAGCCATACTCTTTTATAAAAGGATTACAATTAAACGTACAACCACTGTATACTCCGTGAATTTTATTTAGGTACAATGACTCTGCATCGGTATTCATTATTGGTATACCACTAAAACTAGCACTATTTATAAAGAGAATATTTGGAATTACATAAATAACACCACACATAATAGCAGCAACAAGTACTAAGAGTAATTTCTTTGAAATCATAAATAAATTATACATTAAAAAACACCCATAGGGTGTTTTTTAATGTATACAAAATACTAATAAATAGTATTAAGACGCAGGACAAGCATAAGTTGAAGCGGCAAGAGCTGTTGTAACTTGTCTTGAAGCTCCTGTACTATCTACACACCAAGCTACTATTGCTCCAGACGCTGAAGCCTTAAGTGGAACGATTGCTGCCCAAGCTGTTGATGAATCGTGGCATTGTGATGTGTTATATGTTGAAGCAGTACCATCAGCTAAAGTTGGTGCAGCAACTCCATAAGCAGCATTCGCAGCAATAACACTATCACCAATAACATTTGCTCCTGTTAGTGCACATACACCATCGTATGATGATGTTCCATTATCATAGAACAATTCAGCCTCTGCTCTAGCGCCAGATAGGTTTGACTTTACAGCAGTATCAGCTCCCTTTGAACGTGCTGTGTTTAGTGAAGCCAAAACAACTGATGACAATATACCGATAATAGCGATAACTACAAGCAACTCAATCAATGTAAAACCTTTTTGCAAATATGATTTCTTCATAACGAAATAATTAACTTAATAAATAAACTAATAATTAACTTATGCCGTAAGTATATCAAACCTCAAAAAAATAGTGCAATATCGTTTGGGGATAAGTATAGGACAACTTATTGCGAACTAGCCACGTTGTAAATAGGTATAAGGACTGAAGCGAGCAAAGTAGCAACACCAAGTCCAAGTAGAACGATCATAGCTGGTTCTATAAGATCTACTAGAGCATCAACAGCAGTTACAACTTCTCTTGAATAAAATTTAGCCAAAGTTTTAAGTATTGCTCCAAGTTCTCCTGATTCTTCACCAACTCTCATCATTTGAATCATAATTCCAGGAATTTCTCCATTACCAGATAGAGCTTCTGACACTGTCTTTCCTGCTTTTACTGAATCTACCGCATCAGAGATTATTTTTTTATATATACTATTGTTAATAACTGAAGAAGTAAGCTCCAATGATCTAATCATAGGAATTCCAGACATAAGCATAGTATTCATATTGTCAGAAAGTCTAGCCCAGTATAGTTTTCTAAAAAGATTACTTAAATAAGGGATATTGAGCTTAAATTGATCGAAGACAATTGCTCCACTAGGTGTTCTTACATATTTTACAACTATAAACCCTACGATCATGACAACAGCGAGCATAATAAAACCATTTGCAACCATAAAATTACTAATTCCCAAAACTATTTTTGTATAAATTGGTATATCCTGACCAGACTCAGTCAAAATTGCACTAATCTTTGGTATAACCATAGTAAACATGAGTATCATCACAGTTATAAAAGTCATCATAACGAAAGCTGGATATATAAGTGCGCTCTTTGCTTTTGATACAAGTTCATATGTTCTATCTAGATAATCAGCTAGATATGCAAAAGTTTCATTGAGTTTACCAGATTCTTCACCTGCTTTTACCATACTCACGTAAAACTCTGAAAATACCTTTGGATGCTTTTCAAGTGCACCAGATATCTGACTTCCTGCTTGTAGATCATCAGCTATTTGAATCAATTTTGCACCCAAAACTTTATTTTCACTTTCTGCACCTAAAAGTCTAAATATTCTCAAAGCAGAAACTTGTGCTTCAAAAAGTGTTGCCAACTGCCTTGAAAGAATAACTATATCTTTGTTTGAAACCCTATCAAGAAAAGATAGATTCATTGAAAGTAATCCTGTCTTTTTATCTGCTTCGTTTATAGAAGTAATCACCAAACCTCTTCTCTGTAGAGATGCAATAGCGATATCAACATTTGCAGCATCTATAGAGCCTTTTTGTGGTGTTCCAGCTTGATCTACTGATTGATAATTAAAAAGCATTGTAAAAATATTATATCATTCTTTCTAAATTTTTTGGATTAACTGAATTTATATATGCATTCTCAGGACTAATCTCTCCTCTTCTTACGAGTTCGGCTAGTGAACGATTCATATCAATCATACCTTCTGCAGAACTTGTCTCTATAACAGTATTTATTTCATGTATTCTTTTTTCTCGAATAAGATTTGCTACAGCGGAATTGTTTATCAAAAGTTCATATGCAGGTATTAGACCGCCTGATATTCTAGGAATCAATCTTTGAGAGAAAATACCAGTCATACTTCCAGCAAGTTGTACTCTTATCTGATCCTGTTGCGAAGCTGGGAAAGAGTCGATGATACGGTTAATTGTCTGTGATGCTGTATTTGTATGTAGAGTTGAGAATACCAAGTGACCTGTTTCAGCTGCTGTTACTGCTGTAGATATAGTCTCTGGATCTCTCATTTCACCTACCAAAGCAACATCTATATCCTCTCGAAACATCGCAATCAAAGCATTCTTGAAGTCTGGTGTATCTATTCTAACCTCTCTTTGATCAATAATGGATTTCTTCGATTCATAAATATACTCGATAGGATCTTCGATTGTCATGATATGTTCATTTCTAGTTTGATTTATTATTTCAATCAAAGAAGCCAAAGTCGTACTCTTTCCTTGCCCAATCGGACCTACACATAAAAAGAATCCTTGTTGTTTTCTAGTAAAAGATTCAAGGATAGGTGGGAGATTCAACTCTGTAAGAGTTTTGATTTGTTTTGGAATAAGTCTAAGTGCAATAGATATAAGTCCTTGCCTGTAGTATGCATTTCCACGAAATCTTGCATTTGTTAGACTGTAAGAAAAGTCTACATCTTTATCTTTAGCAAAGAGTTCTTTATTTTCATCAGAAAGAAAAGTATTTATATAACCTTTCATATCTGCTGCTGTAATGACAGATTTCTTAGCTAGAGGTATAAGACTTCCAGAGACTCGAATAAGCGGATTTCTACCTTCAGAAAGATGAAGGTCTGATGCGCCTTCATTTATCACTGTTGTAACAAGTTCTTCTATATCTCTTTTATAATCCATATGATTTAATTATGAAAAAACTATTTTTTAATATGTGAACAAATCTTCTCTACCTCAGACATAACTTCAGAAGGAATTGTTGTTGCTTTTATTATATAACCATCTACATTCAAAGCTTTAGCTCTAGCGATATCATCAGGAAGGCCTTGATTTGTTAACATAATTATAACTGATTTTTTTACCAAACCCTCTTTTCTTAAATTTGAAAGTAATTCGATACCATCCATTCCTGGCATTACAATATCTAAAAGTAAAATATCTGGTTCCAATCCATCTCTAATCAACTTCAATGCCTCTTCCGTATCTGCTGATGTATGAACTATAAAATCATTCTTTGAAAATTTCAGAGAATACATATCTAACAGAAACTTATCATCATCTACAAAAAGTATTGAGCGTGGTTTCATGTATATATTATATCATAATAAATTAGAGCTTATTCACTTCTTCAAATGGTATTTTCTTTTCAAATGCCTTTAGCATTGCATCTTCCTTCATAGTAATCATACCTTTTTGCCTTAACAATCTACTTATTTCTAATTCAGTAGGACTCTTCAGAATCACATTTTCTATTTCTTTATCCATTTTGAATATTTCAAATATCGCCATACGTCCTCTAGTACCCTTTGGACAGTCTGGAGTCGGCTCTATTCCATATACTGTATCTGAAAAAGGTATTTCTTTTTTGAATTGTTCTGGTAAATCAGAAAATTGTTTATCAATCATCATTTTTATACTTCCATCTACCGGTATTGGTTTTCCTGCTCCAGGTGGGAATGTAGAAACAAGTCTTTGAGCAATAGCTAGAATAAGGGTAGGGGCAATAAGATACGGATCTACTCCCATGTCTATAAGACGCGGAATAACACCAGCAGAGTTGTTGGTGTGTAGAGTTGAGAATACCAAGTGACCAGTAAGCGCAGCTTGCACAGCAAGCTGCGCAGTCTCTTTGTCTCGGATCTCACCCACCATGATTATATCTGGATCTTGTCTAAGTGTTGTTCTAAGTCCAGATGCGAAAGTATAACCAATCTCGGGATGAACTTGTGATTGACTCACACCATCCATATTGTATTCAATCGGATCTTCAAGAGAAAGAACATTCATAGTCTCTCGATCGACTTCATTTAACATAGAATATAGAGTTGTTGATTTTCCGGAACCTGTTGGACCAGTAATGAGAATAAGTCCGTATGGCCTTGTAATTGCATCTTTTATCAAAGCGAGATTCTTTGGTGTTAAACTCATATCATCAATCTTTTTTACTCCTTTTTCTTGATCAAGGATACGCATCACAACTTTTTCTCCATAATATGCTGGGAATGTTGAAACTCGGAAGTCGATTTTTCTTCCATCTATACGAGCAGAGAATCTACCGTCTTGTGGTTTTCTCTTTTCATCAAGTTTCATATTACACAAAACCTTAATACGAGCCACAACCGCATTGTGTACTTGAGGTGGAAGAACCAAACTTGTGTTTAAAGTACCATCCACACGGAATCTAACACGAACTTTATCTCTCATATGTTCTATATGAACGTCAGAGGCATTGCCCTCTGTAGCATATCGGACGATAGTAGCCACAATCTTTATAACAGGAGCATCTTCTATGATAACTGCATCATTTTTCTTTTCAGTTTTACTTTGGGCAATATCAATAGTTGCTGCTTTATCTACAGATAGTACAGATTCTAGTTCAGTAAGAGCCTTTGACACTTCTCCACCGATACCTTTGTATGAATCGATTACCTTTTGAAAATCATCAATAGTAATCAAAAAAACTTTATAAGGAATATTTTTTTTAGAAGCAATAAAATTCAAAGCGTCTCTAGCTTCAATATTGTCCGGATCGACAATTCCAACTTCTAGAGTGCTATCGTGTAACCCAATTGGTACGAATTTATAATGTTTTGCTGATTCTTCAGGAATATAATCTAGTGCTTCAAAAGGCACAAGAGTATCACCTAGGGCTTTTACTGGAATATTCAGGAATTCACCCCTTGCTGTAAGAATATCTTCAGGTCTGATGCCTTTTTCAATTAGTATTTTATCCAAAGCCTCACCTTTTGCAGCGATTTTCTTTATTTCTGCAACATCATCTTTGGTTATAAGATTTTTATTTAGTAAAATATCAACTATACTCATAAATTTTAATTCGATGAACCTTTAGGTAGCTTTATCGAGGTAGACGATGGAACTGAAGCACCTCCAGTTGGTGCAAACGGGTTTGGTCGACCGACATTCTGTTCTGGAATAGTTATCGTATAATCAACCAAAGAATTATATACTGGAGATTTAAAAATCTCACCATCAATCTTAAGTGAACTTATCGTGTTTAACAGTATCAATACCCTACTAGCAGCGGCTTGAGCACCAACTGATGCAACGGTACTAGTAGTAGTCAATGAAGAACCAGTGTCAGTTGGTGTTCCTTTATAATAAAAATAAATTCCAAGTGACACTACTACTATTAGTATCAAAGCGATGAATGTTCCTTTTGATGGTGATTGTTGTTGCATAATATTATTGTTTTAACCAAAATGTTTTAACTTCTACATTGTAATCATATACACCAGTGTCGTTTGATTTTACTGTAATTTTTGAAATCTCAATAATTCTTAGACTTGCCTCTATATCTTTTAGGAAGTTTAGGAAATTTTGATAATTACTTGATACATCAAAACTAAGAGTAACCGTACTATATGTGCTTTGTGTAGAACCATCACCAGAAACTTGATCAATACCAGGATTAGCAACTGGTTCGGACGCATCCTTTGGAGTAGTAGTCTTTACATTTTTCATTACAATACCGTGTCTTGCTGCAACTCCACTTATATCTATTATAAGACGAACATTATCGACATTATCTGGTAGAATTTTTTCTAATCTCTCTTGGTCATCTATGCCGATTTTATTGTAATTATCTTTTACAGCATCTCTAACCTTTATCAATTTTTCAGAATTTTCAAGTGCTTGTTCATACTGAGCATTTACTTGTCTTATAGCTTGTAATTCATCAATTTTCGCACGAGTAAAGGTAAAGTATATTCCAACCGCCAAGACTATTAGTATTAATGGTGTAACATTCTTATTCATATTATTGTGTTGGATTATTTGGCGCCGAATCACCAGTTAATATTTTCTCATAATAAATGTCACTTGTATCAAAGCTTGCTGTCAAAGTAAAACCGACATTTCCTTTATCATCAAGTACCAAATCACCCAAAACTGGATTTTTTACAACCTTATTTTTTCCATATTTTATCGATTGACCCAAAACATCTGATTGCCAAGCAATTGAACTAAAACTATTACCCGTTCCCTTCACAGTGATACGAGCTGAATCTCCAGAAACAACAGGCGAAGTGAATTCAAAATTATCAAAACGTATTCCTTCAGTCGTAAGATTATTTATAATGTCAAAAACCTCAGAAACAGCTATATGATTTTTTAGAAGTTGATTTGCTAAATCAATTTTTGTATTGGCTTTCTTTAATTTTTCGATTAAAGCAATATCAAATCTTTTTTCTGCTTTTTCCAATTCAACTTGATAAGAAGCTTGTTGTTTAGTTAGTACATCTTTCCAAAAAAAAGTAAAACCCGCACCAGCTAGTGATAATATAAAAATCATAACAGATATAAACATAAAGACACTAGCACCTCCACTATGCTTTATTGTTTTCTGATCCATCAAAATTGGTTTTTTGGGAATGAACGATGTTTGGAATTTAGTGTCCATTAATATAATTATAGTTGATTACTCTATTTCAGACAATCGACGTAATGCACACCCGATTGCAACTGCGAACTCAGGTCCAGCCTTTAGGAATTGTTCACTCAAGAATGCCGGAGTTTCCAATTTTCCAAATGGATTTGCATAAACAATTTCAGTCTGGAAACTTATTTTTGCCAAATCAGTAAAACCACGAAGCAATACTCCACCTCCAGTAAGTACAACTTTACTTATATTCTTTGAATATTTCTTTTGATAGTTAAGCAAAGCAGCATTTGCTTCATAGAATATATAATCTAGATTTACTGTTATAACTTCTGTTAACTCCTTATACTCCGGACCACCTTGTAATCCAAATGATCTCTTTAAATTCTCAGCTTCATTTACTGTTAAACTGAGAGATTTTGATATTGCAAGGGTTATATCTTGAGACCCACGATTTATAATATGTGAAGCTCTTAACAACCCTCTTTCTAATATATATAGTTTTGTAGCTTGTGCCCCCATATCCATTACCATAACTGCCTGTATCCCTTGTTCAACCACAGCTCGTATTGAACTAAAAATTTCTATTTCATAAAATGCGGGTTGTAACCCAACTCCATTAGCGATAGCCTGATAATTGTTTATATATTCATTATGAATAGCAACGACAAGCACATCCATAGGTTGTTTTTCTGTTGATTTATTTGGATCCTTTTTTGTATCCACATCCTGATCATCACTAGAGAAATTATCTTCTCTTGGAATAATTGAATAATCAAACATTACTTCACTCATAGGGACTGGTATATACTTTCTAGCTTCAATAGAAACTACATCAGCAAGTTGTTTGTCAGGAACGTGTGGAATAGTAATAAAGGTTATAAGACTTGATGATAAAGGCAAAGCGACTCCACATGAAAGTGTAGTTGTTTTTGATTCTCTTAAGATATCCTTTAAAGCTTCAATTATTTTTTCTCTAGGAAGACTAGTTGATCTACCTACTTCAATACCAGAATATGGACCTAATGCCAATTCACCGTATGTTTCAAGTACAGCTCTTCCTCTTTTCTTCTTAATCTGTACTATTTTTATAGCAGAAGAACCTACGTCGATACCGATCACACTTTTTTCTTTTTTAGAAAATAATGAAGAGAAAAGCTTATTTATAAAATCCATACAAATATTATAACATGTATAGAATATAAACATTCAAAAAATACTGTAAAATACTGTGATGAAAGATATTCTCCAATATATTATAGATTTTATTTTTCCTCCTAGAGAAGAAGAGGTCATATTGCGTTCATTCACTCCTGAAAAACTATTTGAAATATCTCAAAGATCAAATGAACCTGAATTCCCTTTTATAAAATCAATTTATTCATACAGAGATCAGATAATTAGAGAATTAGTTTGGCAAATAAAGTATAAAAAGAATAAACACGCTATTCAATGCGCTTGCTATGCACTAAATAGCGAATTGTCGAAAATCGAAGGAAAGGTCACACTTATTCCAATACCCATATCTAAAGAAAGAAGAAAAGAGCGAGGATATAATCAATGTGAATTGATAATTGATGAATTATTAAGATTAAATAAAGACAATCTGATATCAAAAGACTTTGATATTTTAATTAGAAATAAAAATATCGAGAAACAGACTTTTAAAAATAAAAAAGATAGAATTATCAATACTAGGGGTATTTTCCATGTAGTAAAGAGGCCAATTGACGATTCTAAAATAATTATAATAGACGATGTGAGTACTACAGGAAGTACATTGAAAGAAGCACGAGATATTCTTTTGAAATCAGGGTTTACTACTGTTGAGGCGCTGACGGTGGCACACTAGTATCATTTTTCTTAAATAGTGCTTTGAAATCATCAATAGTTTTGCCTGCTATTCCATATAAATATACTAATTCAAGAATACCTAGTGTATTTACTATAAGTAAAGCGACAAACCAACCCTTTTCATCTCTTTTAACTGCAGTCCAAAGAGCATACCCTTTTAAAAATATTGAGATAATTGCAAGAACAATCATTAGAATAGATCCTAGAGCAAAGAGTCCGAATCCAAGACCAAAGAATGCACCTGACATACCTTCCATGTGTATATTATTTTCCATGGGGGTATTGTAGTATAATTAGGGATAAGAGAGCGAGATTCGGTCAGTTATATTTTTCTGCTGAAAAATTCTGCGACCCCGGCTCGGCACCGTCGTGCCTGCGCCTTTCTCATCCGTCTTTCTTTCCTATCAGACGCTCTACTCAGAAGCCATTTAGGCTTCTTCGTAGATCGTGGCGGGAGTGGTTAGATGCGTTCAGAACCGTGGATTGGAAGGCTATAAGGTTGGAC
>CAZVQB010000003.1:0-58590 GCA_964629235.1 uncultured Candidatus Saccharibacteria bacterium
CCAGGTGAAGAATATGAAAATACTCGTCACAATACTGGAAGAATTATTTTACAATCATTAACAGATGAAGAATTTTCTTTTGATAAAAAAATAAATGCTCATGTTTGTGAAATAAAAGTAGGGAAAGAAAAAGTAAAGCTAGTTGCACCAGATACTTTTATGAATAATTCTGGTAAATCTGTTGCAGTCTTAGTAAAAAGTATAAAGGCTGCTGAAAAACTAGTTGTTATATATGATGACTTCAATTTACCTTTAGGGAAAATACGAATTTCATACAATCGAAGTTCAGGAGGACATAATGGTATTGAATCAATAACAAAATCTGTTAAAACTGAAGCTTTTGTAAGAATAAGAATCGGTGTTGCTCCAGAAACTGCAAAGGGCGATGCAAAAGTTCCGCATGGAGATGAAAAAATAGAGAAATTTATACTCGGTAAGTTTAAGGATGATGAAATGAAAGTAATAAAAAAGATGGGGAAGACTGTAGAAGAAATCATTCCAGTTTTGATCAAAGAGGGGAGAGAGAAGGCTATGAGTGTGTTTAATGCAAATAAATAAAACAAAAACCGCTTGAAGCGGTTTTTGTTTTGTATTGTTGAAAATTATTTCTTCTCTCCAATAAATGACAATGCCATCTTTTGTTCTTTTACATCAAACAAAGTGATTTTAAAGTCATAAGATTTTCCAAGTGCCAAAGTCTTTCTTAGTTTTTCTTCAGAACCGAATTCTGATATGTGTACTAGACCTGCAATTCCTTCTTCAATAGATGCCAAAGCTCCGTGCTTATTGAACTTTATAACAACTCCTTGAACTTGCTGATCCTTCTTGTACTTCTTTGAAGCTTCTACCCATGGATTTTCTTTCAAAGCCTTTAGAGATAGAGAAACTTTTCCTTCTTTGATCTCAATTACTTTTACTTTTATCTTTTGTCCTACCTTAAACAATGCTCTAGGATCTTCTATTAGTGACCAATCGATTTCTGATATATGTACTAGACCTTCTAGACCATCTTCAAGCTTTACGAAAACTCCAAAGTCTACGATTCCTGTTACTGTACCTTCGATAACATCGTCAACTTTGTATTTTCCAACAATCTTCTCTTTATCCTTTGATTCTGGTGTCTTTTCAGAGAAAATAAGTTTACCTTCCTTTGGAATTGCTGAAATGATTGAAACTGAAATCTTTGTTCCAACTAGTTTCTTCAATTCTTCTAGAATCTTATCTTTGTCGCCATCAGCTACACGAGGATAATGTTCTGTCTTTAGTTGAGAAGCTGGTAGGAATCCTGAAATACCTTGCCATTGAACGATAAGTCCACCCTTATTTGCTTCGATAATAGGAAGTTCAAGAGTTGTCTTATTATTTATTGCAACTTCAGCTTCACTCCAGATAAGTGCTTGTCGAGCTTCTTTTAGAGAAAGTTCTATATAGCCTTCTTTATTATCTGTTTCAACCACTTTTGCAGCAACGACATCGCCGATGTTTATTTTCTTTATTATATCTCTAGCTGTGATGTATTCACGACCGTAAATAATACCAGTACCGAAAGGTGCTAGGTCGATATAAACTGCTGACTTTTCTATATTTATAACTGGTCCTTCTACCAAGTCACCGATTATAGGTGGATTAGCTGAATCATGAACTATTCTGTCCATAACTGTATCAAGCTTTGGTGGAACGACTACCTTCTCCTTTTTAACCTTCTTTGGCTTTTCTTCAGCCACTACTTCCTTAACTACTTCTTTTGTTTTTTTGATCATATTTATAATATACGGTCCGCTTTTTAAACTAATAATATAAATGTGCGGGTTTAGCGTATATAGTTGTTAATAAATGGCTTAAATATTAAATAAATAATATAAATGCCTTGGAGGGTACTATAGTATAAAAAAGGGGAAATGTCTATTTTTTCCACACCCCAACCCAAAAGTTTCGTTTATATGACTGATTGTTAAACTTTGTATAGTGAGTTTCTTTTTTTAAATATAAAGGTTCGCCAAATATCGAATACATTTTTATTAAATCTTCTTTTGAAAAAACTCTTTCAGTAAGTCCAAGCGAAGGCATTATATAAGTATCATATTCTTTGCCTGGATTTGTTTTTAATAGACTTTGAGCGTTTTTGTCCCCATCTTTACATAGTGTTCTTAGGAAAAAGTATCCATCAGGCTTTAGGAGTCTGTGAATTTCTTTTAAATAAATAGCGCGTTCACTTTCATTTAAAGAATTTGAAGAAGTAACATCAAGAATAATATCAAAATAAGCATCAGGGAAGTTGAGAGGAGTTCCAATACTTTGTTTTATAAAATCTCCGTTTGGAACTAGATTCTTTGCGAATGAAAGAGCGGTTTCAGATATTTCGATTCCAGTTATTTTATTATTTAGTCCTTGTTCGGCTATATAGTGACTATTCTTACCATTACCACAACCAAGGTCTAGTATATTTTTATTATCAATCTCTATACCTCTTTCTTTTCTTAAGAAACGCGCAAAATCACGCACACATTGAGCCGGGATATCACTAAGACTTACTAGAGTGGGGTTTCTATACTCCTTTTCCCATATATTTTCTTGCATCTATTAACGATAACATATCTTTCTGTTATAATGCATTTACTATGATAATTACATATTACGGAGGAGAATTTTTTAAGGTTCAATTCGGAGATACAACTTTGGCTTTTAATCCTATTTCAAAAGATTCAAAACTAAAATCTAGTCGTTTTGGTGCAGATATTGTTCTTTCTACTACATATCACGCTGATTTCAACGGTGTTGAGCAGGTAAGTCACGGAGACAAAAAGCCTTTCGTTATATCAGGTCCTGGAGAATATGAAGTCAAAGAGGTTTTTATAAAAGGACTTCCTTCAGAGTCAAAGTATGGTGGAAAAGATCTAGTGAATACTATATATACAGTATCTTTGGAAAATATGAACATTTGTTTCCTCGGTGCTTTGAACAATTCAGAATTGAAGAATGAAACAGTAGAAGCTTTGGACGAAATAGACATCCTTTTTGTACCAATAGGTGGAGATGGAGTATTGGATCCGGTAAAAGCATATAAACTCGCGGTTTCTCTTGAACCAAAAATAATAATACCGATGCATTATGGCGATGTTGGAGCAAATGATGCTTTGAAAGTCTTTTTGAAAGAAGCAGGAGAGAATCCAAAATCAGAATCAAAGCTTACACTTAAGAAAAAGGATCTTGAAGGTAAAGAAGGTGATATTATTCTGCTCGATTCAGTGAATGAATAGTTTGTGTTTGGTTTTTCTATGTTAAAATTAAAACATGCTTGAACATATTGAAAATATGAGATCAAAGCCTGAACATATTAAAAAAAGATATGCTTTTTTGATTTCATTTTCTATATCAACTCTAATATTTGTAGGTTGGATTGCTTCTTACGGCCTACACAAGACACCGATAGTTTTGGATAAAAAGGATACAGATTCAGTAACAAAAGTCGAAGCTCCAGCATCAGCTCTTACTGCTTCAGTTTCAGGACTTTTTGATGATCTAAAATCTATGTTTTCAGGTTCAAATAAAATCGAATATAGTGCACCAATCGAAGTAAAAGGAGGGAAGAGATAAAATAAATTTTAAAAAAGAAAATCGCTTGGGCTAAAAGCCACAAGCGAGATTTTTGAGTGAATTTCAAACATAATCTACTTTTTGCTTTTGGAGAGATAACAGTCAAAGTATGCGTATGTACTGTACAAAAGTCCAATTAAACCGAAAATTATGAATGATAGGCAGAGTGTCCATACGTGTCTCTTTTTCCGCTTTTGGAAAAGTAGGAAATGTATGCCAACATTGATTTCGAAAGCAAAAGCACCTCCAACGATCCATGTTAAGACACAAATCATCACGTTACCTTTTATGATACCGATGATGAATAATGTTGTGATGAGGGCAGTAATTGCCGTTTCAAATAGGATGTTTCTTGTACTCATTCTGCCGATATTCTATGATACTAAATATGATATGTCAACCTAATCAAATAGCGACAAAGTACTTGTTTTTTGATATACTTTTTAAATAAAATTATCAAAAATACCACAAAACTATGGCAAAAAAACCTGAAATTACTGCTGAACCTGAACCACGAGATCCTGCTCTTGGAATCGTCGCTAGAAACATTACATCAGAAATGCGAGAGTCATATCTCGACTATGCTATGTCAGTTATTACAGCGCGTGCACTGCCAGATGTACGTGATGGTTTGAAGCCTGTACACAGAAGAATCCTTTATGCTATGCATGAAAAGGGTCTTACTGCTTCTGCTAAGTTTCGAAAGTCTGCTGTAGTAGTGGGAGATGTGCTTGGTAACTATCACCCACACGGTGACGTTGCGGTTTATGATTCTATGGTTGGTATGGCTCAGGATTTTAAGATGAGATATCAGCTTATACAAGGCCAAGGAAACTTCGGTAACATCGATGGTGATCCAGCAGCAGCTATGCGATATACAGAAGCGAAGATGTCACGTCCTGCTGCAGAACTTCTAAGAGATATAGAAAAGGATACAGTAGACTTCCGACCTAACTATGACGGTACTAGAAAAGAACCGGTCGTTCTTCCAACAGCAGTTCCTAATCTTCTTTTGAATGGAACACTAGGTATTGCTGTGGGTATGGCAACAAATATAGCACCTCACAATCTTTCTGAAGTGATCGATGCCACAACACATTTGATAGAGAATAAGAACGCTACAACAGAAGATCTACTACAGTTTATAAAAGGTCCAGACTTTCCAACTGGAGGTATTATGTATGGAGAAAAAGATATTCAGCATGCATATTCTACAGGACGTGGGGGTATCGTTGTTCGTGGAGAAGCAGAAATAGTAGAAGATAAAAAGGGACAATTCCAAATAGTAATCACTTCTATTCCATATCGAGTAAATAAAGCTGAACTTATAATAAAAATTGCAGATCTAGTAAGAGACAAAGCAATAGAAGGTATAAAGGGTCTTCGAGATGAATCAGATAAAGAGATGCGAATCGTTATCGATCTAAAGAACGGTGCATATCCAGAGAAAGTCTTAAACTATATATACAAACATACTCAACTAGAAGATACATTCCATGTAAACACAGTTGCGCTAGTAAATGGTGTTCCACAAACACTTTCTCTAAAGTCTATTCTAGAAGAATTTGTTACTCATAGAGTTGAGGTTATAAGAAGAAGAACACAGTTTGATTTAAATAAAGCTGAAGAAAGAGAACATATCTTGCTTGGATTAAAGAAAGCTCTAGACCATATCGATGAAATCATCACTCTTATTCGTGGTTCAAAAGACGCGGTGGAAGCACATGCAAACTTGATGAAGAAGTTTAAATTCTCAGAGAAACAAGCTACAGCAATTCTTGAAATGAGACTACAAAAGCTAGCAGGTCTTGAAAGAAAGAAGGTTCTTGACGAATTGGCAGAAGTACAAGAGTTAATAGAGAAACTAAAAGAAATTCTAGGTAGTGAAAAGAAAGTAAGAGGAATAATTAAAGATGAATTAACTGAAATAAAAGCAAAGTATGGAGATGAGAGAAGAACTCGTCTTATCAAGCATGGATTGAAAGACTTTAATCCTGAAGACTTGATACCAGATGAAGAAAGTGTACTCGTACTTACAAAGGGTGGCTATATAAAGAGGACAAATCCAGACGAATATCGACAACAGAAGCGTGGTGGTGTTGGAGTAGTTGATTTGGATACAAAAGAAGAAGATTTTATCACACATCTTGTATATGCGAATGCACACAATGATTTACTATTCTTTACTGATAAAGGAAAAGCATATCAAATAAAAATGTACGATCTTCCAGAAGGTAAAAGAGCTACTCGAGGAAAGTCTGTTATGAACTTCCTATCACTTTCTGAAGGTGAGAAGATCACATCTATTCTACCAATGCCAAAGAATAAAAAAGAAGCAGATGGTCTCGCACTTATGATGGTTACAAAGAATGGAACAGGTAAAAAGAGTTCAGCAAAGCATTTCCATGATGTTCGAAGATCAGGTCTTATCGCTATTACTTTGGAAGATAAAGATGAATTGATATCAGCTTCATTTGTTTCAAAATCTGATACGGTTGTTATTGCAACACAAGACGGTCAATCAATACGATTTGAAGCAGAGGATGTAAGAGAAATGGGTAGAAATGCAACTGGTGTTAGGGTTATCAAACTAGGTAAAGATGATGCAGTTATCAGTGCTGATGTTGTAGCAAAGGATGCAAAGAATCCGAAGCTATTCGTTATGGGTGAAAATGGATACGGAAAACAAACAAAACTTGATGAATACAAAGTTCAGAATAGAGGAGGTTCAGGTATTCTAACTATGAATGTTACCGAGAAGACTGGTCCTTTGATCGCAGCGAAGGTTGTAACAGAGGACATAAAAGAAATGGTAGCTATGTCAAAAAAGAGTCAGGTAATACGTGTTGATCTAAATGAAATACCAACACTAGGAAGATCTACTCAGGGAGTTAGAGTTATGAAGTTAAGAGATGGGGATTCACTAGCAAGTCTTATTTGTCTTTAAAAATAAATAATAAATAAAAATGTGCATTATTTATATATTGCGCATTTTTATTATGTTATAATACCTCTATGTTTTCTGATCCAATAAAAAATATTGCAGAACTTGGTGTTGAGCATGGTATGAAGATTGTTGATATTGGATCAGGTTCTGGTTTCTATGCTATAGAGTTGGGAAAAAAAGTTGGCCCATCTGGAAGAGTCTATGCTGTAGATATTCAACAAGATCTACTTGTAAGAATAAAAAATTCAGCTATGGGTGCTGGTCTACACAATATCGAAGTCATAAATGGCGATGTAGAGAAACTTGGAGGTACGAAGGTACGCGAAGCTATAGCGGAGCGTATAGTTTTTTCAAATACATTATTTCAAATCGATCCAAAGAACAGAGATAATGTCGCTTTGGAAATAAAAAGATTGTTAAAACCAGGAGGGAAAGTGATGGTCATTGATTGGGATAGTAGTAGTGCTTTGAAGCCAGCTGAAGCGGTCCCCAAATCTTTAGCTCAAGGTCTTTTTGAGAAAAATGGCTTCAAAATCGAGAAGACATTTGATGCTGGAGATCATCATTATGGTATGATATTTAAAAAAATCTAAAATGAGCAAATTTCAAATAATACTTACATCAATATTTGTAATCTTTATAATAGCAGGTGTTGTAGCGTTTGCGACTTTTAAAGGTGATAGTACATCAACATCACTACCATCAATAACTATTTGGGGTACATTTCCAGAAAGTACATTCAATGATCTTGTCGGTAAGATAAATATAAATAGAACATCACCATTATCTATTAACTATTTTGAAATCCCTAGTTCGGATTTTAGGAAACAATACATCGAGGAACTAGCAAGAGGAAAAGGTCCAGATGCTATTTTGATTGCTCAAGACGAAATACTTGGTTTTAGTGATAAAATAATAGAAATACCAAATACAGTTTTAACACAAAGAGATTTTCAGAATACATATATTCCACAAGCTGATTTGTATATTACAAATACAGGTATAAGAGCGATACCTTTCATTGTTGATCCAATGGTTATGTATTGGAATCGCACAATACTTACAAATGCTGGAATAGCAAAATATCCTGCATATTGGGATGATTTTTCAAATTTAATTGCAAGAATAAATCAAAAGGATCAAAATTCAAATATTAGAAGAAGTGCTATAGCTATGGGCGAATTCAGAAATATAAATCATGCTAGAGAGATTTTAAGTACATTATTTTTACAGAAAGGTAATCCTGTCACATACAATGATGGAGAGTCTATAGTTAGTGCTTTGGGGGACAGTCAGTTTACCGGTACCAAAACATCTTCTCCAGCTTTAGCATTTTATGTACAATTTTCAAATCCACTCGGACAATATTATTCATGGAATAGATCACTACCGAGTTCAAAAAACAGTTTCTTATCAGGTAATCTAGCAACATATTTTGGTTTTGCATCTGAAATCGGAGAATTGAGAGAAAAGAATCCAAATATTGATTATGACGTAGCTCCAATGCCACAATGGAAAGGTAAGAATGGAGAGAATCGGGCAACATTTGGAAAAATGTACGGCTTATCGATATCAAGAAGCTCAAAAGATCAGAATTCTACTTATCAAATAATCAAAATTCTAACATCGACTGAAGCATTATCACTTCTGTCAAAGGCTACATATCTACCATCTGTAAGAAGAGATGCTGTTGCAAGTGGTTCCACAGATCCTTACATGTCAATATTTTTGGACTCTGCACTGATTTCAAAGGGCTGGCTTGATACTAGTGCACAGAAGTCAAATACAATATTTACAGATTTGGTTGAAAGTGTAACAAGTGGACGATCAAGTCTTTATAATGCTTTGAATCAAGCTAGTGAAGAATTAAACATTACTTTAAAATCACAATGATAAATAAAAATATCAAAAAAATTGCATTTATTATAATTTTGGCAATATCAATACTGCCGAGTTTTACTTTTGCCCAAGAGAAACTTGATTATAGTGGTCTTGTTCAGTGTGATGGAGTTATTACTCCTGGAGAAACAGAGAGACAAAGAGTATGTGATTTTAATGCGCTTATGGCAACTATAAAGTATGCAATAAACTGGCTATTCTATATAACTATACCTATTGCAACAGTAGCCTTCGCTTATGCAGGTATCTTATATATGACAGGTAATCCAAGTAAAATCGGTACTGCGAAAAGCATCTTCCAATCAGTGGCATCTGGGTTTATAATTATGCTTGTAGCGTGGATATCGGTGGTGACTGTTGTTGATTGGTTTGTTGAAAAGAATTCTGGTTTTGATGCTTTTATAGGTAAATAAAATGAATAAAAAAATATTATTATCTGCATTGATAGCTATACTTGTATCGTTTACAGGGACTTTTGTTTTTGCACAGGTTCCACCGACAAGTGGTGGTGATTCATCAATTCCACCGACAAGTGGTGGTACAACCTCTAATCCACCAGCAAAAATGATAAAGCTCGAAAGTCCAATAAAAGCAAAAAATTTAAAAGATCTATTATTGTCTCTAGTTGATCTAGCAATTTTTATTGGATCTATAGTAGCTGTTTTTACTTTTATCTGGGTAGGATTTAAACTTGTGATGGCACAAGGTAATCCAGGTGAGATAGAAAAAGCAAAAGAATGGTTTACCGCTGCTATTATAGGTACAGCAATACTCATTAGTTCCAAAGTAATTGTAGAGGTTGTGAGAAATACCCTTACATCATCTGGATTAGTAAATGAACAATTATTAAAATAATAATATGAATAAAATAAAAATTGGAATTGCATTAATATCACTACTACCAAGCATCACTTTTGCTGCAGGGAAGGATTTAAAGTATATTGCTTCACTTGTGGTGGACTATTTAAATATAGGTCTAGGATTGATTATATCTTTTGCTGTAGTTACATTTGTTTGGAATGTATACCTGTATTTCTTTACAGAAAAAGATAAGACTGAAGCTGGTAAATACGTTCTTTTTAGTGTTATTGGTTTCTTCGTAATACTTTCATTCTGGGGTATGGTTGCATTATTAAAAAATACTTTGAATCTGGACAATCAGAAACCAGCTTCATTGAATAATATAGGTATACCAAGTACGGGTGGTCAGAGTGGAACCATTACTAATCCATCTTCATCGAATAATATAGGTACACCAAGCACAGGCGGTCAAAGTGGAACTATTACTAATCCATAATATTAAAATATGAAAAAAATAATTATTTTGTTGTTAGTATTATTACCAAGCGTATCATTTGCTCAAGCATTGAGAGATATAAACAGCGTTGCTCAGAAAGCGACAAACATAGGTGATTTGATAATTAAACTTACGATTTCACTAGCAATAATCTGGATTATTGTTAGTGTTGTGAGATATCTTATTCTTGGTGCAGCAGATGAAGAAGCTCGAAAGAAAGGTGGACAATCAATCTTATTCGGAGTTATAGGACTTTTTGTTATCTTATCTATTTGGGGTCTAGTGTCTCTACTAACGAATTCATTTAGGTTTGTAAACAATTCTAGACCTAGTTTTGACAATGTTCGCTTAGATGGAGGAACATTACCTGGACCAAGAGGTGTAGATGGTGGGACATTGGTTCCTGGTGTAAATGGTGACTATACGACTCCTTAGCATATCCACATACCTATTTGTGGATAAGATGTATTGTTGTTATAATTCTTACGTTACTATTAATCAATTATTATAATTTATGAAGAAACTTATAGCATTTGTTCTTGCATCTACACCAGTATTTGCATTCGCACAAGTACTTACAGATATCGATACAGTCGCACAAAAAGCAACAAATATCGGTGATCTTATTATCAAGATTGCAATTTCACTTGCAGTACTCTGGATCATTGTTAGTGTTGTAAAGTATTTGATCCTTGGTGCCGAAGATGAAGAAGCTCGAAAGAAAGGGGGACAATCAATCTTATACGGAGTTATAGGACTTTTCGTTATCTTATCTATTTGGGGTCTAGTATTCCTACTTACAAATTCATTTAGATTCGGTCAAAATTCGACTCCTAATTCAGTAAATAATATTAAGCTTCCTCGACCACCATCAGTTCCAAACTAATATGTTTGATTTAGTAAAGACAGCAAATGCACAATCTGCATCGAAAATAATGTCGAACCCCACAATTAGTGGTTTGATATCAAAGATTTCTGAGAATATCATAAATCCTTTGATCGGTGTCGTATTTTTTGGAGCGTTTGTTGTTTTTACTTATGGTATTGTGAAGATGATAGCAAATGAAGAGGGAACAGAAGAAAGGACAAATGGTAAAAACAGTATATTGTGGGGAGTTATTGGAATGTTTATTATGTTATCTGCTTTTGGAATAATTAGACTTATTTCAAATACACTGGAAGTTCCTGATCCATTCCTTTAATATAATAATATATAAAAAAGAAAGGGACCTTGTGGGTCCCTTTTTGTGTACTACAATTTTTTCTTGATAATGTAGTATAGTTGTGCACTCTCCATCGGAGCGTCTTTCGGTAGTGAAAGTTCCACTTTCACCAGCCCATACCTCTGAAGGTTAGGTTTGAATCCGAGCTTCGCAATATCTTTGTAAGCCGGGACAACTCCTTTATCTTCATTCGGTAATCCGCGGTTGTAGTAATAGGCATAAGGAGTATTTTCATCCATTTGACCTATAACTATGTTTGATTGATTCTCGCCATCAAAGATTTGCACCTCTACGGGTGTAATCTTGTTGATGGTGATGATTTGCATCACACCGAACTTGATTTGGGTTGTGGAGGAGGTTGAGATTGCTGACCTCGATTCATCCTTCTTTGGTAGTCGGCGGTACGTACCCCAACCAACAAGGACAATAAAAAGAAGTGAATAACCAATCCATTTTAGGATATTTTCAATTTTCACTTGCTTCCTTTACCTTTATTGTTCCCTTTATTTCTAGCTGCAAGCATTGCTGCCATAGAAGGATCTATGTTGTTGCCACCGATATCGATGAGTTCAACATCCTTTCCTTCAAGAAGTGCCGCAGCTACATTTGCACTTATCCCTTTGATGGTTAGTTTTTCGACAGCGTTAGCGAGTTTATCTGCTCTTGCGCCAACTTCGGCTGCATCCTGACCTGACTTCTCCACCTTAGCGTCTGTAATAAGTGGTGTGTTTGTAAAACGACCATAGTGATTTTCTTCATCTGTGATTATTTGATCACCCTTAAACAAGGTTGATAAATATTCTTCAGAAAATTTTGTGATATCATCACAAATCTCTTTTCCACCACGTTCAGCAAACATTTTCCTTATCCTTGACTCAACATGTGATTTGAAGAAAAAGATTGCAGTCTTCTCTTCCACCATCAAGAATCTTGGAAGATATTTAGTCCTTACGGGTGTAAGCGGACATTTGTATGTAACAGTGTAGCGGAAGGAGTCTTTTCCTTGTACACTTATTGTATCACCACAATCAGTCTCCTTAACCATATTGATTGGTGGAGCTGCGGGGAATTCCCAAGGTAACTTTGAATTCAAACCGCTAAAGACTGCCCTTTGACCATTTGGAATTCGTAGTGATTTTTTATCTGCGGTTGGTGTACCTGTTGTTTGATTAACAACACTACTTTCAACCACACTAGAATCTTTCTCAGCTACTTCTTTTTTGAAGTAATCTTGTAAAACCACTCCATGATTTGGGTCTACCTGGATCCAAAAATGTTTTCCGATCCAGAAGAAGTAGATAATTATCCACAATACAAGTGAGGTTAGAGTCGTGTATTCGAAGTTGACTCCTAAGAGGGTCAAAGCTAAGAATACAATTACGAAAGGTAGTATCGATAATACTACCCAAACAGTTCTGTCGGTTTTGCTCATTTTCTAATATCTGTTGATTGTCAAAGCTTTTCTTCACTCGTACACAGTACGTAGAAGTAAGCAACTATATGTATGTATAATATCACATTTTGTATATAAAGTCAAATGATATTTTATATCTAAATAATACAAAAGTATTCATATTTAAAGCCATGTAATAGAAAAGCCCGAACGTATTAGGTTCGGGCTCATGTATTCGAAATCACTCCTTCGCAGGGGTGAGGGTGAATATCAATTCGATACTCCTGGATGAGGTATTTTTGATCCAAATCGACTCAGAAATTCCATCATCCGAAACGTTAACCGGTTTCCATATTGGAATCCGTCTAGTTCCTCGGTTCAAGTAGACTTTAAAGTCTTTTTCAGAGCAATAGTATACATAGTCTACTGACCATCCGCTTGGGATGTAGTATCTAATACCATTACCTTTTGGGGGAATTACTTTTTTGATTGGTTCAGCCCCAATTGGCTTAGTACCAGAAATTATATCTTCAGCTTTATCAGGGCTTTGTAGAACTCTCTCACTTTCTTGACTGCCATTGCGATCAATGTTGACCGTGACATCACCGTTTCCATTCACAGTGACGAGGCCGACATCAAACTTATTCGGGTTTTCAACCGTGATTGGGGTGGGCGCGCTTTGCACTACAGTAGCAACACTTGCTGCGCTCGATGTCGGCAAGGAGGTGGAACTTGAAAATGCTTTGTTGCTAACAATGATATTGATCAATTTCTCGTTTCCTCCCAGAAGTTCGGAAATGTTATTCGAGAGCGACAAGGACTCAATCGCATTAAGTTGCATCTTGATTTTAAGCTGGTCCCTTTCTTTTTTCAGTCGATCGATTTCCAATTCGCGATCGATTTCTTTTGAAATAATCGATTTCGAACTTGGCAAGCAAAACCAAATTCCCAGCCCAATCACAAAGAGTAACACGGCGAGGATTTTGAATTTGTGAGCTTTCAGAAAGGAGTTAATCCTTTCGCGTGTGATAGGATTTGATTCCGTTTCTTCATCATCTGTATGAGTGGGTATCATATTTCGAGGTACTTTGGGGTGGTGTTTACTAATTTCTAAAACTACTGCTATGTTTATATCATATTAAGATATAAAAGTCAAATAATATTCGTATATATTAAAGAATGACATAAAAAAACTCAAATAAAGCAAAAAATACATATTTCTGATATTATTCATATATATGAATGAGAAATTCCTTAAACCATACAATCATACTGATGTAGAAGGTCGCATCTATGGCGAATGGCTACAAAGTGGTTTTCTTAATCCTGACAATTTACCTAAGGATTTGACTGACAAAAACGGTAAGCCTTTTACTATTATTATGCCACCTGCAAATGCTAATGGTTCATTGCATGCCGGACACGGTCTTGTTATGACGATACAGGACATCATGATTCGTTATAAGAGAATGAAAGGGTATAGATCTCTTTGGTTACCTGGACTTGATCATGCTGGGTTTGAGACACAGGTAGTATATGAAAAGAAACTTGAAAAAGAGGGGAGATCTCGTTTTGAAATGGAACCAAAAAAGCTCTATGAAGAGATCATGGCTTTTACTCTAGAAAATTCTACAAATATCAAATCACAGATAAAGAGTATGGGAGCTTCTTGTGATTGGGATAGATCAAAATTTACCTTGGATGAAAGTGTAATAAAGACAGTATATTCAACATTCAAGAAACTTTCTGATGATGATTTGCTATATCGAGGCAAAAAGATTGTGAGTTGGTGTCCAAAACATCAGACCTCATTCTCTGATCTTGAAATAAAGGATGAAGAAAAAGTTGAACCTTTTTATTATCTAAAATACGGACCTTTTACTATAGGTACATCTAGACCAGAAACAAAGTTTGGAGACAAATATGTTGTGATGCATCCAGATGATAAAAGATATGAAGCTTATAAACACGGCGATACTTTTGAAGCTGAATGGATAAATGGAAAAGTAAAAGCTACTGTTATTAAGGACAGTGCAATTGATATGGAATTCGGTACTGGTGTTATGACTATTACACCATGGCACGATGCTGTGGACTTTGATATTGCAGGAAGACATAATCTGGATAAAGAACAAGTAATAGATGAAAGAGGAAAGCTTTTACCTATCGCAGGAGAATTTGCAGGTTTAAGTATTAGTAAAGCTCGTCCACTTATAATAGAAAAATTAAGATCAAAAGGACTGGTTGAAAAAGTTGATGAAAACTATAAACACAATATAAAGACTTGCTATAAGTGTGGAACAACTATCGAACCACAAATAAAGAGTCAGTGGTTTGTACGCATGAAGCCTTTGGCAGAAAAAGCTCTAGAGAAAATAAAGTCTGGAGAAATAAAATATATTCCTGATCAATATGAAAAGATTTCTACTCATTGGCTTGAAAATATAATCGATTGGAATATTTCAAGACAAATAGTTTGGGGAATACCAATACCTGCAAAGATTTGTGATAAATGTGATCTGGGTATTGTTGATTTGGAAGATAAAGAAAAACAATGCAAGAAGTGTGGGGGTGATTTGAGAAAAGATAATGATACATTTGATACTTGGTTTTCTTCTGGACAATGGCCTTATGCAACACTTGGATATCCAGACGGTAAAGATTTTAAAGATTTCTATCCTACAGACGTAATGGAAACTGCTGGAGATATTATATTCTTCTGGGTAAGTAGAATGATAATGCTTGGACTTTATATAACTGGAAAAGTACCATTTAAGACTGTATATCTTCATGGAGTAGTTCTAGATGCAAAGGGTAAAAAGATGAGTAAGAGTAAAGGGAATGTTATAAACCCTCTTGATTTAACAGCCAAATTTGGCACAGATGCATTTAGAATGGGCATGATAGTGGGAAATACTCCTGGAGCATCATTGTCGCTCTCTGAAGACAAAATAAAGGGTTATAAACATTTTGCTAATAAGCTATGGAATATTACTCGTTTCGTATTAACTTCTGTGGAAGGTGAGAAATATGATAAGGATTTCAAGGATTGGAGTGATTTGGATAAAAAGATGATTGAAGAATTTGATTTGATTATAAAAGATGTTACATCTGATATGGATAACTTTAGATTCTATCTATCTAGTGAAAAACTATATCATTATAGTTGGCACCGATTTGCTGATGTGATTCTAGAAGAGAGTAAAAAAGTTCTAAAAGAAGGAACAGCACAAGAGATAAAATCAAGAAAACAATTCTTGCTACATACTCTATCAAAATTATTAAAGACTTTGCATCCATTTATACCTTTTGTGACCGAAGAAATATGGAAAGATATGCCGATGGAGAATAAAAGAATGTTGATTGTAGAAGATTGGCCTGTTTAGATTGGAATATAAATAAAAAATCTGATAATAAAAAAGCGACCGTCCAATAGGGCGGTCGGTTTGTGAGTTTCCACTCTCAGTTATTCTGCGGTTCGAGTCTCGAAATCTCGACTCTAGCTGGATGGCTCCGGGTATGAAGTCTCCGAAGCCATTTCTTGCGTACATGATCGGGCAAAGAAATATGCTCAATTGCTCTTTCAACACGATTCAAAAGAGATTCGGAACGATCAAGGTCGAGTGCGTGTCCGTTGAATACTTTGAGTCCTGGGACAACCATTTCGTTGTAATCTCTCCACGAAGCTCTCAAGGCTTCAAGTTCTTCATCAGAACGTGACTTGCCGTCTTCCGCCTGGCGAATCGAGACACATTTCAACAACATATCAAAGTTTTTGACCGTGATATGGAGAACTCTAGTCTCACCAGGGTATCTCTTCCAGAACAAACTTTGTTCCTCACTCCTCGGACTACCGCCAAGGAGCACGTGTTTGACTGTTCTGTTCCTATTCATCCAATCAATCCATTGTTTGATTGCATCAAGGATCAGGGTATCGTTCCTGATGATCTTCCCACTAGCTCGATCTTTCCTGTATTCGGCAAGTCTCCTGCCGATCGGTGTTCCTCTTTCGATGTGAAGGTCGATGATTTCACTTGTATCACCGAAAATCACAGAATCGCAGCCTGCAATTGTTTGAAGTATGCGAAGCAGTTTGCTTTTACCGCATGCCCTGGGTCCAGTTGCGAGTGTTACGGCCAATCCACCAATTACCATTTTATCCTCCTGTTTTTCCTTTGTTTTTGATCCCTTAAGACTGTATTTCCAATCATTAAAAAACGAAAAGAACAGCCGGGGAATAGTATACAATAAAAAAGTATCGATAGCAATTATATTGTGGGATAAGGGTATTTTGGAATAAAAATAAGATTTTTCCACAGAAAAGGAGAATTTTATCCGGATTTTATTATTATTTTATTTGAATTTTATTGTGCGTTGTTATTCTTTTTGCATGCAAGAAAAACAATATAAAATAATTGAAAATGAAAAAGTATTGCATGATATAAGGTCGATAGTTGAGCTTGTCGATTCTATTATTACTTATGCTTACTATAGGAATTCCTCCGATATACATATCGATCCCACAAAGGATAGTATAGTGATTAAATTCAGAATCGATGGAATATTAACTTATATAGATAGTTTACAAGATATATCTCACGACGAGCTTATATCAAGAATAAAGGTTTTGTCAGGACTTAGAACGGATATACATTTTGTACCACAAGATGGGAGGTTTAGATTTGCTAAAAATATTTGTGATTGCGATATAAGAGTGTCGATAATACCTACTCATCATGGCGAGAATGCAGTGATGAGAATATTAAGAAGTGATAGTGATATTCCAAAGCTTGGAGATCTGGGATTCTCAGAGCATGACATCGATAGAATAGTTGGTTGCCTATCATATCACCAAGGAATGGTGCTAGTTACTGGACCAACAGGAACAGGTAAGACATCTACTCTATATACTCTACTCTCTTTATTATCAAATGGAAAGAATTCAATAATAACTTTGGAGGATCCGATTGAGTATGCAATCCCAGAAGTAAGACAAATACAGATTCAGACTAGACATGGAATAAATTTCGCCAATGGCTTGAGATCAATAGTTAGACAAGATCCAGATATTATAATGGTCGGTGAAATTAGAGATACAGAAACAGCTCAAATAGCTACAAATATCTCTTTAACAGGTCATCTACTATTATCTACTCTACATACGAATTCATCTCTCGGTGCGATTTTAAGGCTAGTAGATATGGGTATAGATCCATATTTAGTTGCTTCGACTCTTTCTCTAGTTATTGCCCAAAGGCTAGTGAGAAAGATCTGCGGAAAATGCAAAGGGGCTGGTTGCGGGTGCCGAGAATGCGGAGATTTAGGTTTTAGAGGAAGAGTTGTTGTTTCTGAAACTCTGGTAATTGATGATGAGTTGAGGAAATACATAATGTCTAGAACATCAATGAATGAGATTTCCAGATATGCAAAAAGTAAAGGAATGAGAACCATGTATGAGGATGGAATGGAAAAGGTAGAAAAGGGTATTACTACTAAGGATGAAATATTGAGAATACTACATGAATAATAAAATAAATAAAATTAAAAATAATTCTTTTAATCTATCGGACCAAATATTCTTTGCTCAAAGGTTATTTATACTACTTGAATCAAACACTTCGTTGGTTGAATCTATCGCTGTGATGAGAAATATAGATAAAAATATAAGAAGAAAAGAAGTATATTCTCATATTATTTCTGATCTCGAGAAGGGCATGCCTCTAGCTAAAAGTATTAAGAATCTCGAATTAAGATTCGATCATCTTCTTATTGTGCTCATTAAAAATGGTGAAGAGGGTGGAAGATTATCTCAATCACTAAATCAAGCCTATTTATTTTTAGAAAAGAAAAATGATATTAAGAAAAAAGTAATAAGCTCCCTTGTCTACCCATCGTTCATAGTCATTGCTACTATACTAATGACATTATTTCTTATTCTCTATATTTTTCCTAAGATAATACCGCTACTTTCAAGTCTAAATATACAACTACCGTTAATAACTAGGATTGTTCAATCTATATATTATCTTCTGATCTCAAAGGGAGTTGTGGTTGTGATTCTACTCGTACTATTATCTATATCATTCAATTTATTATTTAAAAAATATGAATTTGTTCGCCTAAAGATTCAAAAGATTATTACCAAAATTCCTATATTATCAAAATATATTGTTACAAACGATATGATATCAGTGTGTCGGATGGGGGAAATGCTACTGTCTTCTGGTAAAGGATTAACTGATATTCTATTGTTCTATAAAGAGTCAACCAACAATTTATTTTACAAAGTAATATATGAGGAAATATATAATGATTCAATAAAAGGTATATCATTATCAAATTCTATTGCAAAGCATAAAGATTTTTTTCCCACTATTCTTATCGATATGTTGTCCCTTGGAGAAAAATCAGGAAATCTGGGAGAGATGTTTGGTCATTGTTCACGGATTTTTGAACAAGACATAGATAATGTTCTGAAAAGATTTTCTTCACTTATCGAACCTGTACTTATGGTTTTAATGGGGTTAATTGTTGGTTCTATCGCTCTATCTATCATCCTACCTGTATATGAAATCACTAATCATATTTCGAAATAAAATTACTATAACAAATAGAGGATTTCTGACGGTAGAAATTATAATTTCTTTTTCGCTTCTTGTTTTGTTTACAGTAGCAACTTTTACTCTTAATTCATCGATAATCAAGATTAAGTTGTGGTCCATAGAGGAATTAAATACTATGGAGACCTTGTCTAAAGATATCCTAAATAATATTAGTCTTGGAGATATATATTACGGAAATTATACTAAGATATTTTTTAATAAATTATTTAGTATTTCTAAAACTAACTTTGTAGATTCGTGGGGTAAGACATATTGTGATCCTAAATTAAAATTCGATATTAAGAATTATAGTTTAAATCAAAATAATATTGATATTGGTATTTTAAATCATAGTACCGACGTTGAAGTAAGAAACAATATCGTCTATTTATCGGCCGATTCGAGTGTATCAAGTAGAAGTGATTTATTTATATTTGATACAAATGATGTTAATAGTATTAAACTCATTTCATCGATAAATACTGGACCAGGTGTATCTGCACTTGAAGTGGTTGGACCATATGTGTACATGGCCCAAGCTAGTACAATAAACCAATTACAGGTACTTGATATACACGATAGGTATAATCCAAAATTGATTTCACAAATTAAACTACCATTACCGACATCAAGCACAACCCCTCCATTTGCTTCGTCCTTATATTATTCAAGAGGGTATATATATCTTGGTACCGAGAAATGGAATGGATATGAATTATCTATAGTGTCAGTACAAGATCCATATAATCCTACGGTTGTAGGAAGTTTTGAGACAAATACTTTAATAAATGATATTTTGGCTATCGATAATAAAGTATATCTTGCTTCATCTGACGAGAAACAAATGAGGATACTGGATGTTTCAAATCCTAGCAATCCAATACTGATAAATTCATTTTCTCCATCAGGTTGGCAAACTCAAGAAGGTAAAGTATTTGAATCATTCGAAGGTAGTATTGCGCTAGGTAGAACAGTTGGAGGATTTAATATTCAAGCAAATCATGAATTATTTATCTTTCCTACATCTACACCTATGAAATCAAAAGATATTGTGGGAGGAGTATACGGAATATTGTTAAGAGAAAAATACATTCTTGTTTTAACACACAACAATAGTAAAGAGTTTCAGGTATTTGATTATGAGTCGATGAATAAAGTATTAGATTTTGAATTGGGCTCAAATCCAGTCAGAATGGTTTGTGATAATGATAATATTTTCTTCGCAACGGGGGATAATAGTGGCTTTATTTTTCTAAAAAATAATGAATAAAGGTTTTACATTAATTGAAACAATTTTATATGTAAGTTTACTATCAATGCTTGTTCTCGGAGTATTCTCTTCAATTATTGGAGTTATGTATACACAACAAAAGAGGCCAATTTTAAAAGATGAAGATTATAAGATGTTAATAAAGAATTTTTATGAATAGGATAAACAAAAACCACAACAAGGGATTTGCATCGATTACACTTGTGATTCTAGCCTCCAGTATGTTATTAGCTTTTTCTTATCTACAATCGATTGAAATTGTTTCTTTTTTTGATCAAGTAATAACAAAAGAATATAGATTGATGAATTACTACAATGCAAACAATTGTATAGATCAAGCAATGTTAAGATTATCTTCAGACTACTTTTTCAGAACAAATAATCCAATTAAGATTGGATATTTGAACTGTAAAATAATGAAGGTATATGATTTAGGCGGAATTATAACAATTGAATCTCAAGGTGATTATAAAGATATTAATGTAAATAAAACCGCGAAAATTAAGTTGTATGATGATAGACTAGAATTAATTCAATAAATTATTTTGTAAATAAAATTTTGATAAAAATTTCATTTAGATTTCATTTTAATTTTAAATAGAATTTATCATTGAGGGTTATGATTTATTTATTATTAATTAATTTAAATTTAATGAAAAAATATAATATAAATAAAAAAGGTTTTACTTTGATCGAAATTTTGGTTGTGATAGGAATAATTGCTGTCTTGGCTGCTGTAGTTCTTGTAGCTATAAATCCTGCTAGACAATTTAAACTTGCTAGAGATTCACAAAGAGTTGCGAATGTAACAGCGATATTAAATGCAGTTGGACAAAATATGGCAGAGAATAGGGGAATATTTCAATGCAGTGTATCTCTGGCAAGTACATCAAAAAATATTTCGAGTATTTTGGGTGATGCTGATATTGCTTCATGCTTAGTACCAACCTATGTTTCATCATTACCATTTGATCCATCAAAAACTGGGGCAAAATTTGTAAGTGTTTTAGATTATGATACAAAATACCAAATATCACAGGATAGTGATGGTAGAGTAAAAGTAAGTGCTGTTGGTGAAATAAATCCAGATATATCAGTAACAAGATAGAATCTAAAACAGTATCCAATCTGCTATAATATAATAATGAACCGCAACAAGTATTTACTCATATTCTGCCTCATAATCATCATCGCAGTAGCATCTATAAAAGATGTTAATGAGAGATTCTATCGAGTTGCATTAGAGATACCAGAAATATCAAAGATTGCCGATGAAAAGATCGAGGATAATGCAGAGATTGATCCAAAAATACTTATAGACGATCACAATAAGGTTGTAGAGAAACCAATAGTAAAGCCTACTACTCCAAGACCGTATATAACAGCCGAATCGTATCTTGTTGCGAACCTTGTTACTGGGGAGAAATATATAGATTTTAATTCGAATAAAGTATTCCCGATTGCTTCAGTTAGTAAACTGTATACCGCTCTTGTAGTACATCATTTATTTGATTTAGAAAAAGATATTGAAATTAAACAAAGTGCTCTGGATGCTTATGGTGATGCAGGACATTTAGTTTTGGGTGAGAAATTCAAACCAGATGAATTGCTCCATGTATTGTTACTTGAATCAAGTAATGATGCAGCCGTAGCATTCGCTGATTCATTTGGGTATAAAGAGTTTATGGAACAAATGAATGCATTTGCACAAGAGATTGGTATGAGTAATACAAAATTCAATGACTCATCAGGGCTAAGTCCCAATAATGTATCTAGTGCATTAGACCTACTGACATTAACTAAATATCTATATACTTCAGAAAAGGGAATACTAGATATTTCAAAAAAATATCAAATAGATATAGCTACAACTACGGATCATGGATATCATCATCTAACAAATATTAATCCTTTTTCGATGAGGGAAGATTTTATTGGAGGAAAAACTGGAAGAACTCAACAAGCAAAAGAAGCTATGGTCTCTCTCTTTAACCAAGAAATAAATGGTACTGTATACCCAATTGCTATTATAGTTTTAAGATCTGATTACGGTGAAAGGGAAATAAATACTGAAAAATTATTAGGACAATTTAATGAGAAGATTTTGAAAAAATAGGTAAATACATTTTCTTAACGTATTCGTTTAACATCCTCTCGGTACTGAATTGATTCAAAATAAGATTTCTTGAATTTTTCATCATATCATTCCAATTATTCTTATCGTCATAATAACTTGGTATTATCTGTTGCTCTAGAATGTCCAATAGATTTTTGGTTATCTCTCCATCCTGAACTTTCCAACCAATATTTGTAAGATCTACTTCATCTATCCATCCGTCACTTGTACTTAGTGGCAACACACCGTTAAGACAAGCTTTCATTCCACTGGTACCGCATGCTTCTCGCCCGACTTCTGGGGTATTTAGCCATACATCACAGCCTGATACCATCATCTTTGCTATATCCATATCGTAGTTTGGGATGAAAATGATATTATCTTGTAGATCGTTATCGATAATATCTTCTAATTCCTTTATAAAATGATTTTCTTTGTCGTATGTTTTATTTACTATACTTGAATATACGATAACTACTTTCCTATTTTCATCCTTTGCGATTTTCTTGAATCTCTCTACATCACCAAGTATCGCTAAAGGTCTTTTATATTCTACAAATCTTCTTGACCAACCCAGAATTAAAACATCCTCGTCTAAAGTTATTTTATTTTTTTGTTTAATATAGTCTATAAGCTTCCTCTTACTTTCTTTGTGACTGTAATACTTCAAATTATCCCATCTCTCTATGAAAATTCCATTTGTAACCACTTCCTTATTGTATTTACTCCACAGATCTTTTGCCATTTTGCCGTGTAGAACACTTACGGCATTTACTTTTGATGACATATTTAACGCTAGATTGGTCATAGAAAACATTTTTACTGATTCTTCATAACCAAGTTTGATAAAATCTTCTGAAAAGATATTTTTCATCGCATTTATATCAAACATTTCCTGACCTGCTTGTACTAATGTATGATTTGTAAAGACTATTCTTTCTCTTGCAATCTTAACTGCTTCATTGAAACCTACTTTATTTTCTTCAACAATATTTGAAATCAATTCTGAAGTCATAAAAGAAGAATGTCCTTCATTTAAATGATATAGGGAAGGATTAATATTTAGTTTTTTGATAACTTTCATTCCTCCAATTCCTAGTATTATTTCTTGTTTTAGTCTCAAGTCTCTATCTTCAACATACAAAGTATCAGTTATTGTCCAATCGTAAGGACTATTTTCCTCAACTTGAGTATCTAGTAAATACAGAGTTAATTGTCCCTTACTCCATTTCCATACTTGTATGTTCGCTGTATGATCTCCTAGAAAAATTGGTATTTTTAAAATACTTCCATCTTTATCTCTCAACAATTCTAATCCTAGTTCGTTTGGAGTTTTTCTCTCTCGACTCAACTCAAGACCATGTAGGTGCTCTTTGTGATAAAAAAGTCCTATCGCTACAGCAGGGAAGTTTTGTTTAATAATCTCATTTATGTAGTCTCCGGCAAGGATACCAAGACCTCCAGTATAGAGTGGTGTATGATCAAATAAAGCATATTCAGCACAAAAATATGCGACTGGTCTATTTTTAAATATCTTTATATTTTCTTTCATTTTATGAACCTCTTTGTTCTGGTTGTCCTCCTCTCATTCTCCTGTACTTCTCCTCGTATTCGACTATAGTTTTTTCTACTTCATCGTGTGGAATTTTTACTCTTACCAAATCTATAGCATTCATTGTGTCGTAAATATCAAGTTTATTTTCTAATTTAAATATTGCATCACGCCAAAGGATAGCTTGTTCATACTCACCCTTTTTCACTGCATCATTTTTTAACTTTTCCATCATATCGAGGAAAGCATAATAGACATTTTCAGAGCCAGGTTTCCCTAGAGTTCGATCTTTGAATGGGATTCTAAGTATTCCTTGTTGAGCTTGCATCATTTGTCTAATCTTGCCAGTTCTTTGCCAATTGAAACCTGTTGTAATTATATGTTCATAATAGTCACGACCCTTTTCCAATTTTTCTTTGGATATATCTGGTATAAATCTTAATGTATCAAGTAGTCTAAATGCTCCATCTTCGATCATTTCCATACTCCACCAAGGTTTAGCAGATGCCCACCAGAAATGATCAGAAGCAAGGGCAATGTCCATCTTTTTTCTTATCATATCGTATCTAGAATGATTTTTATCAATGGCATAAACCTCATTTAGAACTAAATCTGTAAGTGCCCATTGCCATTTGTGTATTATATTTTCTGGATCTGACCAAGAGAGGAATTGACTACCATTGTCTATGTCTTGCTTGCTCGATGCCCAAGTTGCTTTTGCAGGTTCTATTACGATATTCTCATTATAAAATTTATCTGCATCAGAGATCTGAATAAATTCTACATCTTTTGTTTTAAATACTTCAAAAAGCATTTTTTCCAATCCTGGTCTATGGTGACCAAATGTCTCAATATCCATAGCTGTAACGATATACTTGTCTTGGTTTATATCATCACCCAAAGCATTCAAAAGAGTATCACTCGATCTTACCACCGCACTCATTATTAGATTACTAAGTCTTCTGTCTCTAAAGAAAACTTTCAGTTTCGTATTTTTAATTTTATAGACTTTATTGTAATCAATTTTTCCTACTTCACCCCCACATGATATTTCATCAAGTATGATCCATTCAAAACCCATTTTTTCAATGATAGGTGCAATCTTTGAATCATAAGCCATTTCAGGGGCAAAAAAACCTTTTGGAGTATAATTTTCTCCTAAGTATTTTTTTAATGTTTCATTGTTTAGACTAATTTGTCTAATGATTTCTTGTTCATTTAAAAAGGGAAGTAAAGCATGATATTTTGCTGAAGAAGTAAATTCTACTCTTCCTTCTTGTGCTAGAGCATATAGATTGTCCAATATGTCTCTATATCCGTACTTATCAAAAAGTTCAAAAAGGGCACCATTAATATTTAGTGTTAGTCTAATATCTTTATTCTCCATCAAACCGTTTACGATTGGGCGATAACATTGAACTACAATAGACTCTAGAATGTCAGGCTGTTGTTCTGCTGGTTGATACATGTGAAGAAAATTTGCCCATCTCATATTTTTATTCTTTTGATTCCTTATTAAAATTAATTGCTTTATTGAATAGATCTACATATTCTTTTGCAGATTTCGTCCATGAGAAATTTGAAGCCATCGCTCTTTTTTGCATTTTTCTCCACTCATCTTTATATTTGTAAGTTTCAATTGCTTCTACCATAGCGCCAAAGAAAGCAAATTTATCATAATTTTCAAATACGAAACCAGTACCAGTTTTTGTAATTGGAGAATATTTCTCAACACTATCTGCTAATCCTCCTGTCTTTCTTACTAGAGGAATAGCGCCATATCTCATTGCTTCCATTTGAGTTAGTCCTGATGGTTCAAATCTTGAAGGGACAAGTATTACATCAGCACCGGAATGTATGATATGTGGTAAAACTCTATCAAAAGAAAGATGAGTTGCTACCTGGCTGTATTTTTTATCTAATTCGCCAAAATATGAAAGGAATCTAGATTCTCCTGTGCCAAGTATTATTAATTGAAATTTGTAATTTCTTAATAATGGTTCAATCGTATCTGCTATTAGATCGAGTCCTTTTTGCTCACTAAGTCTTCCTAAAGAAGCAAATATAGGAATATTCGGATCTTCTTCAAGATTAAACTTTCTCTGTAAGAAGGCTTTGTTTTTTGCTCTTTCGTCAATACTTCTTATGGAATACTTATTCTCAACGTGTGGATTTTCTTCTGGATTATTTGAATCATAGTCAATACCATTTAATATTCCAAAAACTCTAGATCTTCTTTCTTGAAGTATTGTATCCAACAACTCACCATATTCAGGTGTTGTTATCTCTTGTGCATAGGTTGGGGATACGGTATTTATAACATCAGCATATCTAATACCACGTCTCATGAAATTTGTTTTTAATAGGCGAGGATCACCAATTGCGGGTGCTGTAGATTGTCCATCGTCATAATCAAGTTCGTTTATATGTCTATAGTCAAACATTCCTTGATAATGAAGATTATGTATAGAAAAAGTTACAGCAATATTTGATATTATTGGATCATCCTTGTATTCAGTTTTCATCAGGTTTGGTATCAAACCGCCTTGCCAATCTGAAGCTACAATAACATCTGGTATCCAATCATTGTCTTTTGATCTTATGAATTCTAATGTGCCTCTACACAAAACTGCCCATCGCGCAGCATCATCATCATAACCATAAACACTTCCTCTCTGTTCGAAAAATTCTTGATTTTCTAGAAAATAGTTTTTAGGTATATCGTCACTTTCAAGAGATTTTATATTACAAATAATAGGTCTTTCTGTATAGCCATTTGTTCCTGGTACGTGTATACCATTTATATTCTCTTTAAACTTATATTTTTCAGCTGGAATACTGAGATATTTTGGAATTATTACTCGAGCATCGTGCCCAAGCTCTCTTAATGCTTTTGGTAGGGCATACATAACCTCTCCTAGACCACCAATTTTAACGAATGGGGAAGCTTCGGTAGCTACAAAGAGAATCTTTAGCTTTCTATCTTTCTTTATAAAACGCATTAATCTGATTTTAGAAGCCATTGTAATAAATTATAACACGAATTCAATTTCTGGAATATCTATATATTCATTATTTTTTACAAAATCAGGTTTGCCATTTTTTTCTACTACATAATATGCAAATCCTTTCATTTTCCTAACAGATTCATAGTCTGCGTGACCTGGCATACCCACAGGATCCTTCTCTTCAAAGTTTACTGGACTATCATCAGATGTTACTAGCCATGTTTTACCAGTATTTAGAGCTAGATGACCAGTATTCTTCGGTATATGTATCTTGTCACCAGCCTTAACTTTTATTACTTTAAAACTTTCTATCTTTTTATTTTCGATAGGACTTTGAAGCAAGATAATTCCTTCACCTTCAAGTATTGTATAGTATTCTTCGAGATCACCTACATGATAATGTCCATAAGCTTTTATATATTCTCCTGATATAGTTCCTGGTTCCCAAACTGTAATGTTTCTTTTGTTACTACCTCCTCTTATCATGTAGTAATGGATGGAAGGACCCTTTCCATTTGGATCCATTAAAACATCTTTCATCTTCTCATGTGTCCTTTCTGCAAATGCTTTAATCATGAATGAATTATATCCTTGATTATTCTTTTTGTCTCTTCTGGGTTTTTCACAGATATAGCTTTTACACCAGTGCTTATGACTGGATTATCGTTTCCGCCAGGGAATAGTGAGTCACCGACAAATAGAATTTCATTTTTCGACACCTTTATGTACTCAATCATTTTTTGAATACCATAAGCTTTATCCAATCCTTTAAGCGTAATATCAATAGAAGTAGTTCCAGCTATACGTATCTCGAAACCGCTGAGTCTTTTTTCTAAAAGAGATTTTATTTTCCTTCTTTTCTCTTCATTTGGATCCCATACTTGCTTATTCTCAAGCTCAGCATCTTGCCCTAATCCAGAAAAAGTCATTGCAGAATCTTTATCCTCAATCAATTCTCCTGTTATTGATGAAAAATCAAAATCAACCTCTTTTAATACTTGAGAGAATGCATCTTTAATCTTTATTTTATCTTTTTCAGTTAGTGATTCTTGATATATTTTTTGCCATCTGCCACTATTGTTGTCCCAAATAAAATATGCTGTACCATCAGTAGGGAAAATATGTAGATTTGATAGGTTGGGTCCAATTTTAAGGGTAAATAAAAGTTCTTTTTCTAATTGTTTGAAACTGCCTCCAGATATCACTGCTACTTTTTTAATTTCAATTAGTTTGTTGAATAGTTCAGACATCTCAGTATCCACCGGTAACTTACTTTTCGTTAAAGTATTGTCCAAATCAAATACAATTAATTTATGCATTGTTTTATTATATCAGCTATTTGTATTTATTATATTTTTTCTAAGAACTCTTTTGGATCACTTGTGGATTTTAAAGGCAGGGAGATATAGAAAGTGGTACCAACATTTTCTTTTGATTCAAATCGTATTGTTCCATGATGTGCTTTTACATATTGTTCGCATAGATGTAATCCAATTCCACTACCGCTACTTAATTTTCTTCTTGCATTACTTGCTCTATAGAATTCACCAAAAATCTCGTTTTGTTCGTGTGATGGTATACCAATACCATTGTCACTAATAGTAATATTTAACATGGTTGGTGAATTACTAACACTTACTTTTATCTCTTTATTTTTAATATCCTTTGTATATTGAAGTGCATTCTCTAAAAGATTCTCGAGTATGATTCTTAATCTAAGATTATCAATCTCTACTCTATTTTTATGATCTAGGACAATATCAACAATCAAATCAACACCATCTTTCTTTGCTCCAATACTATATTTCTCTATAACTTCTCCGATCATCTCTTCTACTTTCTTTAGTGATACCCATTCAAGAGAAATAGCAAGTTTACCAATATCCAGAAGACTAATATCCAGTAGATTCACGGTATGCATAACTGTTGTTCTAATCGATTTCAAAATGTCTTCGAGAGTTTTTCTATCTTCTTCACTTATATATTGTTTATAGTTACTTAGAATAAAAGAGATTGCCCAACTTGTAGATGTTAGAGAAGTTCTCATTTCATGTGTAGTAAGAGCAATTGTTTCTCCTCTTAATTTTTCATTTTCTTTATCTACTTTTACTTTTTTATAGTAACCACTAATGATAAAGATCAATGCTCCTATTATTGAAGTAAGAATTACAATAAAAACATCAATATTATTATCAATTACCGGTAATGGAAATGATAATATGAATATACCTACAACCACCCCCGCAGTTGCACCAAGAAAAGTAAATATTATTCTTTCTAGTTTTGATTCCATTTATATTTTATTTTTATCAGATATAAATAGTGTACTAAGTATTAGAATTGGCGCTAAGAAACCAAAGAATGCGCTAGTTAGTATAGAACCACTTATCATTGCAGCACTTGAGGCAACACAACAACTAATAACTCCTGTACTACCACCATAAGCTTTGATTTTCAACACTCTCTCTGTAGTCTTGAATGCGAGCAAAAGCATAAAACCACCAACAATAATTCCATTTACTACTAGGTCATACCAAAGTGTGAAATTCATAAGTTCCATCTGTCTTTCTTCATTAAGCATAAACCAAGCAAAAAGTCCTAGTACTACAATAAGTAAAAGGAAGAAAATTGAATTTCTTGTACCTCTAGATAATGAATATAGTGGGAATTTGAGCATATATGCAGAGCCAACAAAGACTGAGAGAGCAGCCAAACTACTATAAACCATATTCATTGTATGCATTTCAATACCCATAAATATCATATTTAATGATTGGTATATCAGAAAAGCCAGTAGTGCTCCGACCAGTTCATTTTTTTGATTTTTGTATTTCCTCCAAACTATTATTGAACAAATAATATAAAAAAAACCTGATAGTAGCATTAAAAATACATCAAAAGAAAAACCTAGAATTTCTGGCCCGACAGGCTCCATCATCATATGTTCCATAAAAATAAAATTAATTTATTAAAAGTGATATAATTATAGTACGTAGGATTGATTAGTAATAGCAGTTTTATACACAACTAACAATATTTTGTTATATAATATAAATATATGAATATAAATATTAAAACAACCACAATCAGTATGACTCCAGCAATATCTGAGTATATCGATAAACATTTAGATTCAGTTAGGAAGTTTTTAGAATCTGATCCCACAGCAAAATGTGATCTTGAAATCGGTAAGACAACTAATCATCATAAAAACGGTGATATTTTCAAAGCAGAAATGCATATTATTGCAAAAGATCAGAATATTTATACGAGTGTAGAAAAGGATGATTTGTATACTGCAATAGATATTTTAAGAGATGAAGTAATTCGTAAATTAAAATCTGAAAAAAGTAAACAAAGATCATTTTTAAGAAAAGGAGGGGCAAAGCTCAAGGATATATTAAAAGGTTTTACTAACAAAAGATAATGCCCGCTTTCTTCAAGCAACAAGTAAATCAATGGCTCTGCATATCCCTAATCAGTCTTATGTGTTTTTGGGTAGTATTATTTTATTTAACAAATAAAGCACGTATGATTGGTGAAAGTCTTGTTATTGGTCAAATAAATCTGGATGGTAATCTATCTCTTTTTTACCCTCAGGAATAACTCTTAGTATTTTAAGTATTCCATCCTTATACTCTGCTTTTGTTATTTTTATTCTTTTTCCTTTAGAAAAAAAGAAAGCACAAGGCCATACATGATAGGCTTGAATTTTTAAGAAATTCTTATAAGGGTCATCTTTTAGGTTTATCTCCCCATCCTCTTTATTGATTTTTTGTGTAAAACTAGCTTTAGAGTGATCTTGTTCAATCTCTTTTATCTCACCATTTACCCATTTCGGTATTATCTCTGATATTAGACTTGCTCCTGCTTTTACTATTTCATTACCAAGTACGTCTGCTGTTGGTGGCCAATCAGTTGTATCAACACTTCTCATGCCTATTATTGGACCGTGATCCATTTCATTATCCATTCGGATGATTGTAGCACCTGTATTTCTTTCATCAGTTAATATTGCAGATTCTATAGGGGAGCTTCCTCTAAGTTTCGGCAGAAGGGAACCGTGAATATTTAGTGATTTATGTTTTGGGATATTAAGAATTGAATCTGGAATTATTTTTCCATAAGCTATTACTACAAATACATCACAATTAAATTGTTTCAGGCTATTTATCAGACCTTCATCTTTCAGCCTTTCTGGTTGAAATACAGGGATGTTATTCTCTAAAGCCCAAACTTTTGCCGGTGGTGGGGTGACAATCATTTTCCTGCCTTTTGGCCGATCAGGCATAGTTACAATAAAGGAAATTTCATACCCTGATTTTTTTAAAATATTTAGAGTAGTAACTGCGTATTCAGGTGTACCAAAGAAACCAATTTTTATTTTATTATTTTGTATCATTATCTTCAGGTGGAATATCTTGAATATCCATTGCCTTATCAATAAAAAGTATACCATCTAAGTGATCAGTTTCATGTTGAAAAACTTGTGCTAGAAGTCCGCTAGCTCCTCTCTCAATCAACTCTCCAAGTTCATTGTATGCTTTTACGGTTGCTTTTATTGATCTATTAACCTTTCCGTATTTCCATCTGATTGATAAACAGCCTTCTTCTACCAGATGTTTATTTCTAGAAAGTTTTGTAATTGTTGGATTTATAAAAACCAAATCTCTACCTATACTTTTATATTTTTTATCCGCTTCACTTAGTATTTTGTCAGATACAACAAAGACTCTTAGAGAATAACCAATCTGCGGAGCTGCAATAGCAACACCATCTTTTTGTGTTGCCATCACTTTTTTCATTTCAGAAATTATACTTTGTATTTTTTCTGAATTTATTTCATCAATATTTACATCCACCGCTTTTTTCCTTAAAACCGGGTTATTTACTTGAACTATTGATTCTGCTAGGTTTTCCTTATTTTCCATAGGTAAAATGTACTATAAAAGTGTTTCTGGGTCTACTTTTATCTTTACTGAGGGTGAAAGTGACCTTAACTTATTATTTAGATCATGATTCGGCCATTTCGAGTATTCTAGGCGGATTAGGCCATGCAAAACGAAGTTTCCTTTTATTGTATGAGTAAAAGCGGGGAATACCTCGACTTCATAAGGATCAAGAGTATTTTGAACTTCCTCCATTTCTTTAATTATTTTGTCTTTTTTGCCTTCAAGAGTTATTTTTATAAGTGTAAAAAAAGGTGGATAATTGAATTTTTTTCTTTCTTCTATTTCATTTCTAAAAAAGTCATTTGTATTACCTTTTAGACCGTATTCAAAAATTTTTTCATCCGACTTTCTAGTTTGTACTATAAAATGTTTGGTTGTTAATGAACGTATTTTTATTAGGGTATTTAGAATTTTTTCTTGTATTCTAAAATCTGGAAGAGAAAAAAGGGAATCTAGTGAAATAATTGCAGAATTCTCGATTTTATCATGTATATACTGGAGCATCATCTCTGTGCCTATAAGAATACTTCCAGGTTTTGATTTGAACTTTGAAATAATATTTTTTGCTGTTTTTTCTTTGGAAGTTGAATCTGAATCAATTTTAAATATTGTTATATCAGGATATTTTTCTTTTATTTTTTCTACTACAAGATCGATTCCTATACCAATTGATTCTAATCTCCAACTATTACACTTCTTACAATATTCCTCAGCTGATCTTCTCTCTCCACATCTATGGCACATGAAAAACCTCCTATCATTACTTACATGCAAGACTATAGGTGCACTGCAATTTTCACATAGAACTATATTCTGGCAATCAGCACATATAGTCGTCGGAGATAAGCCTTTTCTTGTTGCAAGAATGATCATCTGTTCGCTATCGTCTTTTGTTTTTTTTATCAAATCATCAACTTCATCTGATATTATTTTAAAATTTGAATCAGTATTTTTATACTTTTTCATATCGACCAAAGTATCTCTTGAAGTACTTAAAGATCTTGATTTAAAAGGGGAGGATTGGATTATCATACCTTCACTTTCTCTCCATAGAGTCTCTATACGAAGCAAATCATCTGAGAAAAATATTTTCATCCCTTTTTTATCTGCAAAAACTTCACAAACTTGTCTAATATCAAGAAAAGGTCTTCTTTGAATTTTATATGATCTACTACTTTCATTTTCTACTACTAGTGTATCTATATCGTCTCTTGGAATGGAAAGGAAACCACCAGTACTGACTATTACAACTGGATGCTTTTCTTTTATGATATCGTTCCATGTTTCAATAATCTTTTTTGGAGTTAAGGATCCATTCAATTTGTATATATAACCCTCAATTCCTTTTTCTAGTAATTCAAAAGTATGATCACACTCTTCTATTGTGGGTACAATAAATAGTAATGATTTTTTCTTAGCGAATTCTTGTCTTACAAGTCCTTTCCAAGTGCTATATCTCTCTTCAGTATCACCTTGAATTGCATATTTTTCTTTTATTGTTTTTGTAGCTTTATTTTCTTGTTCAGATTTTTTATTATTACTATTAATTTTTAATTTTTGAATATTGTTAAAAATATATTCAGGTACAAGAATATTTAGTATTGATCCGATCGAGCAAGCATAATAATCCGCAATCTCAGAAATCGCTTCTATAAAAGCTTTTTCAAAAAAAGCAGTGCCTTTAATTTTTTCAATTTTTTTGAGTTGAAAACCTGCTTTCTTTATATCGCCTTTTATATCTTCCGCTTTTTTGATCGATATCACTATTCCGTGAACACTCTTACTGCGAAGGGGAATGTCGACAATGTCGCCTAGGGAAACTAGTTTTGTAGTGAAATATGATAGAGAATCTGAACCAATACTTCTAGATATTGGTATTACTTCTATTATATACATAGTGAAAGTATAACAGAAATACCGTTTGACACTATATTCTATGTATTATTGAATTATAAATCTCTGAAAGTCTCGATTTTTGCACCAATAGAATTCAATCTTTCGGCCAAATCTTCATAACCACGATTTATATTGTATACATTTCGAAGTATTGAGGTTCCAGGACATGCCATCATAGCAATCATGATTATTACTGATGGACGAAGTGCGGGTGGGCAGACTAGGTCTGCAGACTTTTTCCATTGTGTTGGACCTTTTATATAGAATCGATGTGGATCAGCAAGAATACTTTCTGTTCCGAGATTGTCCAATTCTTTATAATATATTGCTCTTTGTTCATATGACCAATCGTGTATGAATGTCTGCCCATTCGCTACAGCGCCGATGACTGCGAAGAATGGAAGATTGTCCATATTTATTCCTGGATATGGTTGTGAATGGATTTTTTCTTCAAGAGCATTGAGCTTACTTGGATAAGTCTTTATATCTACTAGATTTACTTTTCCATTTTCTCCTTTATATCTTTTTTTAATTTCATATTTAAATCCCATTTTCTCAAGTTTTAATAATTCAAGTTCAAGAAAATCAATAGGGCAACGCTCAATTGTAATTGAAGAATCAGTAACTATTGATGCTGCTAGAAGTGACATGGCTTCAATAGGATCTTCGCCTATTGCATATTCAATATCCATATCGATATTTTCTTTTCCTTCGATTACAAGTGTTGAAGTTCCGATTCCTTGTATTTTTACTCCTAACTTTTCAAGATAAAAACAAACATCTTGAACCATATAGTTCCCAGAAGCGAACTTTATTGTCATTTTCTCAGGAATACGTGCAGCTGCCATTAGTATTGTTTCAGTTACTGTGTCTCCAGCTTCATACAGTACTACATCACTAGCCCTCACACCTTTGTTTGTAACTATATACGCGTCTGAAGTCGTTTCTATCTTTACTCCCAAATTCTCTAGGGCATAAAAGTAAGGCTTGATAGTTCTAGTACCAAGTCTACATCCGCCAGTTTGAGGAATTGAAAAAGATTTAAAATCATGGATCAAAGGCCCCATAATCATAACCGCTGATCTTGTTTTATCAGCTACTTCTTTATCTATTTTTTCAATATTTATTTTCTTTGGCGGAGTGATAACAAGATTATTTCCTTTCCATTCTATTTTTACTCCAATACTTTCTAATACTTCTGATATTCTATATACCTCTTCGATTTTTGGTGCATTTATTATTGTCGTTTTTCCTTTATTTAAAAGGGAAGCACACATCACGCCCATAGTACCGTTCTTTGATGATCTAACTTTTATATTTCCTGAAAGTTTGTGTCCACCTTCAATACGAAAATTTACTTTGCCTTTTGGAGCAATAGCGACTATTTCATGATTTAAAGCACTACTTAGTTTTGCTAGAGTTTCTGTACTTAGATTCTGTTCACCCTTTTCTATACGAGCAACCACACTTTGTGTTGTACCAATCTTATTTGCTAGATCAGTCTGTGTCATATTTTGACTTTCTCTCAAATCAGAAATCATTTTCCCAATATTTAATAATGGATTTTCTTTTTTCATTTGTTTTTTGTATAAAGTAATATCAAAGTAATATAGAGAAGTAAGGAATAATATTACTATAGTATTATAGCATATATGCTATATAGTTCAATAGATTGAAAATGTTGATAAATAAGGTTATTATTGCTTTACAAATTATGAATTTCTTTTCTCAAAAACTTGGGATCGATCTCGGTACTGCAAATACTCTCGTTTTCTTGCCGGGTAAAGGTGTAGTTTTGAATGAACCTTCAGTAGTCGCTGTTTCTGAACAGGATAAAAATGTTCTCGCAGTTGGCTTTGAAGCAAAAGAAATGATTGGTAGAACACCAGACAATATCATTGCATATAGACCAATGCGGGATGGAGTGATTGCTGACTATAGAGTTACTGAAGCAATGCTTAGATATTTTATAAATAAAGCACTTGGTAAATGGAATATTTTTAAACCTGAAGTTATGGTTTCAGTTCCAGCCGGCATTACATCCACAGAAAGAAGAGCTGTTATTGAAGCAACTATTCGTGCTGGAGCAAAAAGTGCTTATGTTGTGAAAGAGCCAATTCTTGCTGCAATCGGTGCAGGTATACCTATTCAAGAGGCACGTGGACATATGATAGTTGATATAGGTGGTGGAACTACAGACGTTGCAGTGATATCTCTTGGAGGTATTGTAGCTTCTACTTCAGTGAAATGTGCGGGGAATCGTATAGATACAGCTATTGCAGACTATATAAAAAAGACTTTCAATCTAGCTATAGGAGACAAAATGGCAGAAGATTTAAAAATAAATATTGGTTCAGCTATCCCTTTGGAAGAAGAGCTGTCTATGAATGTTCGTGGTAGAGATTTTATCTCGGGCCTCCCAAGATCTACAGAGGTTAAAACAAATGAAATAGTAAAAGCCATAAGTAAAGAATTACGAGATATGATAAAAGCAATAAAAGATGTTTTGCAGGAGACACCACCGGAGTTGGCGGCGGATATCATAGATCAAGGAATCACAATGACCGGGGGTTCATCTATGCTACGCAATTTTCCTGAATTAGTTTTCCGTAGAACAGGTGTGAAGGCTCGTCTTGCTGACGATGCATTGTTCTGCGTAGTGAAGGGGACGGGTATAGCGCTAGATCATCTAGATGTTTATAAGAAGAGTATTATTAGTAAGAGATAAATAAAATGGAAGATACAATACAAAAAATAAATAAAGAAAATCTATATACGGGTTTTAAGGTTTTATTAAGATACCTGGGACAATATAAGAAAAATATTTTTATACTCAGTATAATGGGTATTTTATCTGCGATAGGTAATGGTGTTATACCTTATGTTGCTGGTAAATTCTTCGATGCTATTATCGATCCATCTTTTATATTAGTATTTGGTTATACGGTATCACTATACCTTTTTCTTTTAATTGTCTGGTCTTTAGTCCAACTAGTTACTTACACTCTCGATTGGAAAATAAATATAACTAGTGAATACCTTTCTAATACTATCTGGCTCGACTATCTTTCAAATGGTTTCGGTTTTTTACTTAATCTTCCAATGTCTTTTCATAAAAAGAATAAAATTGGGGAAATCGGGAATAAAATAAATACTGCCGCTGGTGCGCTCGAGACGATAGCGGGAAGAATTGTTATAGATCTCGCTCCACAAATATTAAGTATTGTTATTGCTCTCGGTATTGCAATTTATCTTAAACCTATACTAGCTATTGTACTTATTGCAGGTCTTGTAACTTATGTATTTGTACTTATATCAAAAGTAAAACCTCTAGCTGGTATCCAAAAAGACTATTGGGAACAAATATCATTTCTTTGGGGTGATGCTTTTGATGTTATTGGTAATACACTTGCAATAAAGCAGGCGACTGCGGAGAGATATGAACAAAAAAGAATTCAAGATAAATCAAAACTTGCTGTTCCGCTTTGGATGAAAATGACAAAGGTTTGGGGAACACTAAATCTATATCAGCGTTTTACAATACTTATTACACAAATAATAATATTCGTACTTTCTATTGTTTATATTCAAAAAGGAATAATGACAATCGGTGAACTGCTCGCTTTCAATGCTTACGCTTCAATGGTCTTCGGTCCCTTTATAACCATCGCCCGCAATTGGCAAACAATTCAAAATGGAATAATAAATATTCAAGAAACAGAAAAAATATTGGACACAGAACAAGAACACTATGAACCAAAAGATCCAGTTGATGTTGATTTGAAGGGTGGTGTTGAATTTAAAAATGTAAGTTTTCATTATGATAAAGAAAAACCAGTACTAAAAGATATTTCATTTAAAGTAAACGCTGGGGAAGTTGTTGCACTCGTTGGTGAATCGGGAGTAGGTAAGAGTACATTGATCGATCTTATCTCTGCATATCACTTCGCAAATGAAGGAGAAGTTCTTATTGATGGTCAAGACATAAAAAGAGTTAATTTATTTAAATTGAGATCTGGTATAGCTGTAGTTCCACAAGAAGTCGTATTGTTCAATGATACAATAAAGACAAATATTAAGTATGGTAACTTTGAAGCTAGTGAAGAAGAGATAATATCTGCCGCAAAGAAAGCACATGCAATAGACTTCATAGAAAAGTTCCCGGAAAAATGGAATCAGACAGTTGGTGAGAGAGGAGTGAAGCTTTCTGTTGGTCAGAAACAAAGAGTTGCTATCGCTCGAGCAATTTTGCGTAATCCAAAGATTTTGATTCTAGATGAACCTACATCAGCTCTAGATGCAGGATCAGAAAAGATAATTACAAATTCTCTAGAAGAGTTAATGGCAGGCAAAACTACTTTTATTATTGCTCATAGACTAAGTACAGTGAGAAAAGCAGATAAGATCATGGTGTTTAAGGATGGGAAGATAATAGAATCAGGAAAACATGCAGAACTACTCAAAATAGAAGGTGGGGAATATAAAAGATTACATGATCTACAAATAGGACTTACAGAATAGGGCTTTGTTAAGCGATTTTTCTATATTGAAAGTGAAAAATATGGAAAATACTTGACAAGTTGTGGTGTAGTATGGTAAGTTATTACCGAATAGCTTTTTGATTTCCTGTGCATCTATCTGCTGGGTGTATGGGTTGTGACGAAGGTCACATAGTAAGCAGGCGGAATAGGTGGTATCCCGTGATGCTACCCGTGTGTTTCGCGACACGATATATGCTAGGTCACAGAGACAAAGTATTAAAATTCCGAATGACAGTGACCAAAGACATCGAATTGTCTTTGTGTAAAGAGTCGGTTATGATACGGCGAAATAAAAAGCAATGGTTTGAGTGGAACTATATTTTAGGGTTACTGACGTTTCCTTAAAAATAGCTAATTATTGCTCTCTATCGATACTCTATAGTATTTATCGCGCGATGAATGCTGTGGTTTGACATCGAGGGGCTGAAGCATTGAGATATGTTTCAAGTGTTAAAAGCAAATTATGCAGACTGTCTGCAAGTGCTTTAACACAATTTCCACACTAGGCGTATCCAGTTCAATGACTTCTCTCGGAGTCAAAGAAACTGGGTACGCCTTTTCTTTTTGTATAAACAATATTTATTTTAAATGTTATATTTACCGTATGAATCCTTTTCAGTATATACATGCTTTAGAGCATCATGCCTATTTTATTCATTCATTTAAAGACGCTGTTCATCACCTAAAAGAATATTTAAAGGATAAATTTGGTATCGACCATTCGAAGAATCCTGATTTTTTCCATGAGAAATACGAAACAATGGGTATAGATGATGGAAGAAAAATAAAAGAAAATCATATATCAAAAAGTTTTATACAAGGGAATAAAAGAATTTTTATAATTGAAACATCAAATATTACCCATGAAGCCCAAAACTCACTTTTAAAGGTTTTTGAAGAGCCGAATGAAGATAGCCATTTCTTTTTGATTATGCCTTCACCACATGTTCTGCTACCAACTTTACGTTCAAGATTAAACATAATTAAAACAGATGAAAAGCCTGAGGAAGGGATAATTGCTTTAGAGCAAGCAATAGAATTTTTAAAATTATCAAAAAAGGAAAAAGTAGATTTTATGGACGAGTTCGCAAAGGATATATCTGATGAAAATAAAAATAAAAATGATGCACAAGAGTTTTTAGCAGCTTTGGAATATCAAATCTATAAAACTAAAGGAATAAAAGAAAAAAGGGCTATCAATGCGATACTTAAGGCTCGTGAATATATAAACGATAGATCACCATCAATAAAACAACTTTTGGAGTTTGTTGCTTTGAGTATATAACAGTGTATAACTCACTTTACATCAGAAAAGCTGGTGATATTATATATATGGATATGTTCATCGCGTTTGAATAATCCTTGTCGGAATGTTGATGTTGCGCGAATGGAATGCGATGGTAAAGGAGGTTGTTCTGAGATTGTAGTGTTGTTGGGTTTGGTTCAGTTAATGAGTAAACAAACCGGGGTGTAACGCGCACCCCGGCCTTTTTTATTTATGTTTATATGCTATAATATTTTTATGGCTTACGATTTTACTAAATTTAAAAAAGCATTAACAGGTACGGAGGATTGGGTAAAAAAAGAATTTTCTGGTATAAGGACTGGTCAAGCAAATCCTGCATTACTAGATAGTGTTAAAGTAGATTCATACGGAACATTGTCTCCCATAAGTCAGGTAGCTTCTATGACTACTGAGGGTAGTCGATCTATTCGTATAGTACCTTGGGATACTACACATTCAAAAGAGATTGAAAAGGCTATTACTCTAGCTAATCTGGGTGTGTCTGTTACTATTGATGATAAAGGACTTAGAGTAAATTTCCCTGAACTAACTTCTGAGAGTCGATTGGGTATATTGAAGATTGCGAAAGAAAGATTAGAAGAGGGAAGGAAACAAATCCGTCTACATAGAGATGATGTAATGAAAGATTTGAAAGTAAAAGAAAAAGCTGGAGGAATAGGTGAAGATGAAGTATTTCGACATGAAAAAGAAATACAAAAGTTTGTTGATGAAGCAAATAAAAAGCTAGACGAACTGTACGCGAAGAAAGAAAAAGAAATTACAACATAAAAACGTGACTGTTATAATATTTTTAATAGTTTTAGGGGTATTGATTTTCGTCCATGAACTCGGACATTTTCTTGTTGCACGTGCATGTGGTATAAGAGTTGATGCTTTTGCTTTAGGGTTTGGTCCAAAAATACTTAGTAAAACATTTGGAGAGACAACATATTCATTAAATATTATTCCTTTCGGTGGATATGTAAGAATTTTTGGAGAAAATCCTGACTATGAATCGATAAATGGTGAAGATAAAGAAAGAAGCTTCGTCCATAAAAATAAATTCCAACAAATTCTTGTTCTTTTTGCTGGAATTGCTTTTAATTTTATTTTTGCATTTTTGCTTACTATATATGCATTTTCAAGTGGAGTACTGGCTTCTACTAGTAGTTATCCTGAATATCATTCAAATATTGTCGATGAACATATTGCAGTTACTTTTGTGAATAAGGGCTCACCAGCTGAAAAGGCAGGATTAAAGGCGGGAGATAAACTTATTGCAAAGTCTGTTGAAGATCTACAGATGAAAATAAATGAGAGCGAAACAAACGGTATTGATATAAAATATATTCGAAACGGACAACAGTCAAATACAAATGTTATTGCACAGCAAGGAATCGTCGAAGGTAAATACGCTATTGGTATAGCAATGGACAATGTTGGTACTTTGAAGCTACCCTTCTCAAAGGCAGTTGTTGAAGCATTGAGATTTACTTTACATATGATAGCTGTAACTTTCCAAGGAATATATGATTTGATCATTGGTATTTTTAATGGAACATCACATATATCCTCAGTTACTGGCCCAGTAGGTATAGCAGGACTTGTTGGGGATGCTGCAAAGATTGGTTTTACGTATCTAATAATGTTTACAGCTATGATATCTATCAATCTAGGTGTTTTGAATCTTGTACCATTCCCAGCTCTAGATGGAGGTAGAATACTTTTTGTCTTTATCGAGGCAATAATAAGAAGACCAATAAAGCCCGCAATCGCAAATACAGTAAATGTAGCTGGTTTCGGAATACTTATAGTACTAATGCTCTTTATAACTTATAGAGATATTGTTCAATTGTTTGTTAAATAATTATTTTTGAGATATGATAGCGATATGAAACAATCGCTACTTTTTACTAAAACAAGAAAAGATGCACCAAAAGATGAGGTATCAAAGAACGCTCAATTACTAATTCGTGCTGGATTTATTCACAAAGAAATGGCGGGGGTTTACTCCTACACTCCGTTAGGACTTTTAGTTATAAATAAAATAATAAATATTATTCGCGAAGAGATGAATGGTATTGGTAGTCAAGAATTGTTATTAACTACTCTTCAAGATAAAAGTATTTGGGAGAAGACAGGAAGATGGTCAGATGAATCTATTGATGTTTGGTTTAAAACAAAATTAAAGAATGATACAGAATTAGGACTTGGTACGACTCATGAAGAACAAATAACTCATTTGATGAAAGATTATATTCGTTCATACCGTGATCTACCTGTAAAAGCGTATCAATTTCAAACTAAATTTAGAAATGAAACTAGAGCAAAATCTGGAATAATGCGATGTAGAGAGTTTATAATGAAAGATCTTTATTCTTTTTCAAAAGATGAACAAGAACACAATACTCTCTATGATGAAGTAAGTAACGCATATGAAAAAATATTTAAAAAGGTAGGAATCGGAGATATAACGTACAAGACTTTTGCTTCTGGAGGATCTTTTTCAAAATATTCACATGAATTCCAAACATTAAGTGAGGCTGGTGAGGATACTATTTACATTGATGAAAAAAAGAAATTGGCTGTAAATAAAGAAATTCTTAATGATGAAGAATTAAAAAAGCTAAGTTTAAATAAGGCTGACTTGAAAGAGATAAAAGCGGTTGAAGTTGGTAATATTTTTTCTTTAGGAACTCGTTTCTCTGATGCTCTAGAATTATTTTATCTAGATGAAAAAGGGGAAAAGAGACCAGTTGTTATGGGCTGCTATGGCATCGGTCCAGGAAGGCTTATGGGTGTAATCGCTGAAGTTTTGTCAGATGAAAAAGGTCTAGTTTGGCCAAAAGAAATATCACCTTTTGATATACACCTCATTTCAATTGAAGATAAAGAAGGAAAAGTAAAAGCTGAAGCTCAAAAGCTTTACGATAGATTGATAAAGAGTGGTAAGACTGTACTTTTTGATGATAGAGATATGAGGCCAGGTGAGAAATTCGCTGATAGTGATCTTATCGGTATACCAACAAGATATGTGATAAGTGAAAAAACGATAAAAGAAGATAGTGTTGAAGTAAAAGACAGAAAAACAGGTAATACGGAAATGATTAAAAATGAAAGAATTTAAAGAGAAAATATTCAAATATTTATCCAATGATATAGGGATTGATCTAGGTACTGCGAATACCCTAGTCTATCTCAAAGGTCATGGAATAGTTGTAACAGAACCATCAGTCGTTGCTGTAAATCAAAAGACAGGGAGAGTCGTTGCTGTTGGAACGGTTGCAAAAGATATGCTTGGTAGGACACCACCACATATTATCGCTGTAAGACCACTTGTAGATGGAGTTATTTCTGATTTTGAAGTTACAGAAGAGATGATTGCCTATCTAATAAAAAAAGCAGAGCAATACTCAAGAAAGGTTCTTGGACCAAGAGTTGTGGTAGGTGTTCCTTCTGGTGTTACAAATGTAGAGATTCGAGCAGTTCGAGATGCGGCTAGAAATGCTGGTGCAAGAGAAGTATATATAATAGAAGAACCAATGGCCGGAGCTATAGGCATTAGATTGCCAATACATGAACCAGTCGGAAGTATGATAATTGATATTGGTGGTGGAACAACAGATATTGCAGTCATATCGCTCGGAGGAATAGTGCGTTCAAGGAATCTAAAGGTTGCAGGTGATAAACTTAACAATGATATTATTTCATATATTAGAAATGAATTTAAAATCTTGATTGGGGAGAAGACAGCAGAAAAAGTTAAAATGTCAGTAGGTTCAGTAATATCTAAAGAATCATTAGAAACTACAATAAGAGGTAGAGATCTCATAACAGGATTACCTAGAGAAGTAGTCATAACAGATTCAGATATTAGAGAAGCCACGTCATCATCAATAGATACATTGATTGAATCTGCAAAAGAAGTTCTAGAAACAACTCCACCAGAAATACTTTCAGATGTTATGAATAGAGGAATACATTTGGTAGGTGGTGGTGCACTAATAAAAGGTTTAGATGAGCTTCTATCAACAACACTAAAATTACCAGTTTATGTAGCAGACGACCCCTTAACTGCTATTGCCCGTGGCACAGGAATAGTACTAGAGGATTTGGATAAATATAAAGATGTACTAATACAAAACGAAGATGAGCTACGAACACAAAAGTAATGTTAATGTAAGAAATTTTTCTATACCAACAAAGTTCTTAGTCTTTGTAATCATTTTCTTGCTACTATTATGTATGTTTTTTCCTAGATTTGTATCAGGATTATTTATAAAGATCGCTGGGCCATTTTGGAATATTGAAAAGGATATAAAGACAGAAAAGATTAGAGTTTCAATAGATTTGCAAAATACTACAATATTGGAATTGGAAAAAGAAAATTCAGATTTGAAAGAAATCATGGCAAGAAATTCTAGTTCGAGCCCCATGCTTCTTTCTTATATAGTCAAAAAGCCACCATTCACAGCATATGATAGTTATGTAATAGATATTGGTAAAAATAGTGGTGTAAAGAATGGTGATAAAGTGTATGCAAACGGGAATCTTCTTTTAGGAGAAATAGTTGAAATTAATGGTAATTTTGCAAAGGTTAAACTTTATTCATCTTATGGAGAAAAATTCGATGTTCTCATTGGTAAAAATAATATTGAAGCAACAGCTACAGGAAAGGGAGGAGGAGCTTTTGAAGTTGTTTTACCAAAAGATTCTAAAGTTCAACTTAATGACAGTGTCTCAGTTCCTGATCTAAATGTTTCTGTATTTGGAATTGTAAAAAATATTAGTAGAGATCCAGCTAGAGCATTCTCAACTGTACTTTTCTCTCAACCAATCAATATTTATGAACAAAAGTGGGTTCAAGTTAAATTGGATAAATAATGTATAAGAATTCAAATAGAGAAATGGTCATACGTTTTATTGCAGGATTAATAGTTTTTTTCTGTATTATTTACGGTTATTGGTGGCTTACTTGGAGTCTTTTAATTCTTTTCTTATTTTATTTTCCAAATTATTTTGAAATAATATTTTTTGGAATAATGTATGATCAATTATATGGACTCTCTATACAAGAATTTTGGAATATAAAATTTATTTTTACAATTTCTAGTATAATACTGTTTACTATTTCAACTTTTTTAAGAAAAATATTAATAGTATATGATGATAAACTTTAAGAAAAAAAGAAATAGAAATGTTGAAATCGATCCTGATGAAATCTTTATTGACTCTCACAATTTACCTCAATTCGATAATCAACAATTCGAAGGAAGACTTGAAAAACCAATTTCAAAATTGAGTCTATTTATAATTTTCTCTTGCTTCGCATTTATTATAATCATTTTTACATTTAAGATTTGGAATTTACAGATCGTAAATGGCGAGAGTTACAATCAAAAAAGTGAAAACAATAGACTAAGACATACTCCAGTATTTGCTGTTAGAGGTGTTATTTATGATAGAAATGGAGTAGAACTTGCTTGGAATGAACCAAGTGATGATCCAGATTTTTTCTCAAGAAGATATAGTACAAGTACAGGATTAGCTCATACTGTCGGTTATGTTCAGTATCCATCAAAGGACGGAGCCGGTTTTTACTATAAAGAAGATTTTGAGGGTATAGATGGTATCGAAAAATATTTTAATGAAGATTTAAAGGGTGCAAATGGAGTAAAGCTAGTAGAAGTAAATGCTTTGGGCAAAATTCAGTCAGACAACATTATCCAACCAGCAAAAGAGGGTAAAAGTATACATTTATCTATAGACTCGCGTGTTCAGTCAGAAATGTATAGAGCAATAAAGGATATAGCAAATCGTGTAGGTTTTACTGGAGGAGCTGGAATGATAATGGATATAAAAACTGGAGAGGTGATAGCAATAACTAGTTATCCAGAATTTGATCCAGAGATAATGTCATCAAAAAGTGACAGTACAAAAGTAAAATCATATCTGACTAGTACTGGGAAACCATTCTTGAATAGAGCAGTAGATGGCCTATATACCCCAGGATCTATTGTAAAACCATACATGGCTTTGGCTGCATTAAATGAAAATATAATAGATCCAAGTAAGAAAATATTAAGTACAGGATCGATATCAGTACAAAATCAATATTTTCCTGATCTTCAAACAACTTTCAAAGATTGGAAGGCGCATGGTCTTGTAGACATGAGGAGAGCAATCGCTGTATCATCCGATATTTATTTCTATGAAGTTGGCGGTGGATACAAAGAGTTAAAGGGATTGGGAATAAATAGAATCGAAAAATATATGAAAATGTTTGGTTTTGGTGAGAAGATTGAGAATTCTTTTTTTACTGGTGGCAGTGGAACCGTGCCAAATCCTGAATGGAAAAAAGCAAATTTTAAAGGGGAAGCGTGGAATCTCGGGAATACTTACCATACATCTATAGGGCAATATGGTTTCCAAGTATCAGTTGTGCAGATTACACGAGCAGTTGCTTCTTTAGTTAATAACGGTTTACTTAGAGACCCAAGCATTATCAAAGGAGAGGAGGGGAAAATATTGAGACAAATAGATATTCCAAAAGAGTACTTCACTATCGTTAAAGAGGGTATGAGACTTGGTGTTACCGAAGGTACAGGATCATCTCTTAAGCTCCCATTTGTCGATGTCGCATCAAAATCTGGTACCGCAGAGCTAGGAGTTACAAAAGACAATGTAAATTCATGGATGACAGGCTTTTTCCCTTATAAAAACCCACGTTATGCTTTCGCAGTAATTATGGAAAAGGGATCTGCACACAATCTAATAGGCGCAGGATCTGCAATGAGGGAAGTTTTCGAATGGATGAATATAAATACACCAGAATATTTCAAATAATCGTGTTTTTGACAACATTTACTTTATTGTAATTATGCGCTATTATATGGGTCTTATAATTCATTAAATTTAAAGCCTAATATGAGTGCAGACAAACAATATCTTACAAGTGAGAAAATGCAGGAATTTCGAAAAGAATTGGAATTTCTAAAAACAGAAAAAAGAAAGCAAGTTGCAGAAAATCTAGAATACACAAAAAAGCTAGGAGATCTTTCAGAAAATGCCGAATATCACGATGCAAGACAAGTACAAGCTGAAGTTGAAGATAGAATAAGTCATCTTGAAAATCTTATAAAAACAGCAGTAATCGTAGACGGAAGTAATTCTACAGTTAAGGAAGGAATGGTATCAATCGGCTCAACAGTAAAAGTACAAAAGACTGGAGAAAAGGAAATCAGAGAATACAAGATTGTAGGCTCAGAAGAAGCTGATATGGCACACGGTAAAGTTTCAAACTTGTCACCACTAGGATCTGCTTTACTAGGCAAAAAGAAAGGTGATAAAGTAGATGTAAATACACCAAAAGGAAAAATAGTTTATACACTTATTTCTGCATAATAAATAAAATAAATGGCTTCATTAGAAGAACTAAGAGCAACAAGACTTCAAAAATTGGAACTTTTAAAGAAAGCTTCAATGGAACCATATCCAAGTAAGGTTCCAAGAACTTTTTGTTTGAAAGACGCTAGGGCGAATTTCGAATCATATCTAAAAGATAATAAAGAAGTTTCTTTGGCTGGAAGAATAATGGCAATAAGAGGGCAAGGAGCAATACTCTTTGTTGTTCTTTATGATGGGAAAGACAAATTCCAAGCTGTTTTCAAAAAGGATGAAATAGATGAGAAACTATTCCAACTTTTTACTGATGCTATAGATATTGGTGATTTTATTTCTGTTACTGGAAATTTCTTTAAAACTCAAAGAGGTGAAGAAAGCATTTTGGTAAAAACATGGACAATAGCATCGAAATCTCTCTTGCCTTTACCAGAGAAATGGCATGGAATCACAAATGATGATGAAAGATATAGAAAGAGATATCTAGATATTTTGATGAATGAAGAGTTGAGAGATTTATTTATTAAAAAATCAAAATTCTGGGATGTAACAAGAACTTTCTTAAAAGATAAAGGTTTTCTTGAAGTTGAAACACCAACACTAGAGATTACAACTGGTGGTGCTGAAGCTACTCCTTTTAAAACTCATCATAATGATTATGATCTAGATGTTTATATGAGAATATCAGTAGGTGAACTATGGCAAAAGAGACTTATGGCTGCAGGTTTCCCGAAGACTTTTGAAATAGGACGTGTATATAGAAATGAAGGTTCAAGTCCAGATCATTTGCAGGAATTCACTGGTATGGAGTTTTATTGGTCTTTTGCTGATTTCGAAGAGGGTGTTTCGATGACTGAAAATATGATAAAGACAGTCGTTAAAGAAGTTTTTGGTAAAATGGAATTTACTACAAGAGGTCATAGCTTCAATCTTGATATAAATTGGCCGAGATTAAGTTATGTGGAGACTGTTGAAAAGATGACAGGTATTAATGTTTTGAAAGCAACAGAGAAAGAAATGATAGATAAGTTGAAGAAGTTGAATGTAAAATATGATGGAGAAAATAAAGAAAGACTAACAGATACACTTTGGAAGTTCTGTAGAAAACAGATTTCTGGTCCAGCATGGCTCGTAAATCACCCAAAACTTGTCTCACCACTATCTAAGATTCATCCAGATAATCCTGAGTTAACACTGCGTGCCCAACTTATTCTTGCTGGCTCAGAAATGACAAATGGTTTTGCTGAACTGAATGACCCGGTTGATCAAAAGAATCGTTTTGATATTCAAGAAGGTTTGATAACAAAAGGTGATACTGAAGCAATGATGCCAGATCATGAGTTTGTGGAAATGCTTGAATATGGAATGCCACCAACGTTTGGTTTTGCTTATGGTGACAGACTCTTTGCTTTTCTAGCTGACAAGCCACTTAGAGAATTACAAATGTTCCCATTGATGAGACCGAAGGGTTCTATTGTGAATAAAGAAACAAAGGTTGCTGTTTTGGTTATAAGAAATGATCTTGGTGAGACTTGGAAAGTCTTGAATACATCAGCACATCTTGGTGCATCTCTCGGTGCTCACTTAGGTAAAAGCCTGCTCTTACAAGATGTAGTTAGTACTAAAGATAAGGTTGGAATTAATTTAAATATTAAACATGCAATTATGATTAAAGAATGTAATGATTCTCAATCACTAATTAATATTACACAAAAAGCAAAAGAAAATAATCTTGAAGTTGAAGAATTTACTCGTCAAATGCAGGATACCACTAATGATAAAAAAGTAATTGCCCAGACTTCATTGCTGAATAATAAGGATGTTGAAAGACTTGGAGTTTTGATCTTTGGAGAAAAAGATAGAGTTGAAGAAATCACCAAAGACTTCAAGTTGTTTTCTAAATAATCCACTGGTTTTCCACCAAGTTATGAAATTTTGATAAAATTTTTATCAATTTTTCTATTGTCTTACATTTTTTAATTGAAATAATTAGAGAATGTCGGAAGAATACGAAAAAGACTTTGATGGGTGGAATATGGTAAAGAAAAATGTCGATAGAAAAAATATTGGCAAAAACTTCTATTTCTATGCAAGAGAGATTTGGTGGGGATCGTTAGGGTTAAATATAGGAGCAGAATCAGACGGCAAAAATGATTTATTTGAAAGACCACTGTTAATACTAAAAGTCTTTAATAAAGAAATGCTGTGGTGTTTACCAATAACATCAACAATAAAAGATTTGCCTTTTTACTATAAAATAAAATTTAATAATGAATCTAGATCTGTTCTCGTAACTCAAATAAAGACTATTAGTTCAAAAAGACTTCTAAGAAAGGTAGAAAAGATGAATGATAAAGATTTTAATGAAATAGTTAATAGGGTTATAAGTTTTCTAAAAAGCGAAACCCCCACGAATTGTGGGGGAATCTCGGAGCCCGAAGGCGATAATATATAAATAATACCAAATCTGTATTCACTGTCAAATATTTTAATTAGATAACAAACTTATCCCCATTTTGTGGGGATTTTTGTTTGCAAAGATATATGTTGTGGGATAAAATGGTATGTAAGTGGGATGAAGTAGGAAATTAAATTATTCTACGATTCGACCGTAAAATAAAATAATTTTTAAAAAATAATCTCACAAATAAAATGCTGATCGGAGAACACCTACACACGATTGATGATAAGAGTAGAGTTTCTCTTCCTTCGAAATTTCGAAAGGAGATGGGAAGCACTGTTGTTATCGCTCCTGGAATAGATAGCTGTCTCTTTATTTTTACATTAAAGGGATGGAAAGAATTCGCAGAGAGACTTTCGAGACCGGATTCTTCATCAGTATTGCAAGCAGACAATCGAAATTTCAACCGAATAATTTTCGGTCGTGCGACTGAAGTAGAGGTTGATTCGATAGGACGTATTTTGATTCCAGTCCATCTTTGTGAACATGCAGGTATCACTAGTAAAGTAGCGATAATCGGTGTGTTGAATAGAGTTGAAATCTGGGATGAAAAAGTTTGGTCGTCGTATCGTACTGCTGTTGAGAAGAAAACTGACGCTCTTGCTGAAAAGCTGGGTTCAGTCGGAATTCTTTAAGATAGCTGTACCAATATGACGAAAAATACAGAATACATCCACAAGACAGTTCTTTTAAAAGAGTCAATAAATGGTCTAGATATTCATCAAGGTGACATTTATCTTGATGGAACTCTAGGAAGTGCAGGACATGCAGAATATGCTCTAAGAATAAATGAAGGGAAAATAAAAGTGATTGGCCTCGATAGAGATAGTCAAGCACTTTTAAGATCAAAGGATCGACTTAGACTATATTCTGATGTTGCACTTATCGAATCAAGTTATGGAGACTTGGATCAAGCTCTAGATAGTCTTAAAATCGGAAAGATAGATAGGATTATGCTTGACCTTGGTTTATCTTCAGACCAATTTGAAACCTCAGGTAGAGGATTCGCTTTTAAAAAGGACGAACCACTACTTATGACTTTCAAATCAAACTTGGTTGAAGGAGATCTGACTGCTCATGAGATAGTGAATTCATGGCAAGAAGAGAATATTGCAGATGTAATTTATGGGTATGGAGAAGAAAGATATTCAAGAAGAATTGCACATGCAATAGTCAAATATAGAGAAAAAAAGACCATTGAAAAGACTAGTGAATTGGTGGAGATAATTTCTCAAGCGGTACCAGTTTTTTATAGAAAAGGAAAGATACATCCAGCAACTAGAACTTTCCAGGCATTGAGAATTGCAGTAAATGATGAACTCAATACTCTAAAGAAAGGTTTGGAAAAAGGTTTCGCTAGATTGAATAAAGGAGGAAGGATGGCAATAATCTCTTTCCACAGTCTAGAGGATAGAATAGTCAAAAATTTTAATAAAGAAAAAGAGAGTAATGAAGAAGCAAAGATCATTACAAAAAAACCGATTGAACCAAGTGATGAAGAAGTAAAAGAAAATCCAAGATCAAGAAGTGCAAAATTAAGAATTTTAGAAAAAATAATATAAATATGACACAAGTATTAGCAAACAATTTGAAAGATGTAATGAAATATAGAGAGACAATATTTACCTTCTTGGTATGCTCAATATTTATACTTTTCGCGTCTTATATTTATTTCGTTCACGAAGCGGTGACAAACGTTGTGGCTCGAGAGCAAATAGTAAAAGAGAATCGAGCTTTAGCAACAAATGTTAGTGAATTGGAAGGCAAGTATTTCATAGTAAAGAATACAATCAGTATGGAATTGGCACATGAAAAGGGATTTGTGGATGGAGAAGTTTCATCATTCATATCAAGCAAATCTCTAACTGCAATGGCTAATCATAATGAACTCTAATCTTGTATTTAGAATAAGAATAATACTCGGTTGTGTAGTATTTGTAGCTTTGGTTATAGTGACCAAGCTATTTTTTGTACAAATAATATCTGGAAGTGAGTACAGTGCAACAGCAGATCGGCAATATATAAAACCTCAGACATCGAACTTTGACCGAGGTTCGATTTTCTTTTCATCAAAAGATGGAATAAAGATCGCTGCAGCTACTGTAAAAGATGGCTACAATTTATCAATTAATCCTAAAAATATTAAAGATGAAAATCAAGTCTATACGGCACTTTCACAGTACATGGATATAGATAAAAATGTTTTTTTAGATAAAACAAGCAAGAAAAATACTTCATACCAAGAGATACAAAAAAGACTCGAAATACCACTAGGACAATCTCTAAAAGCCCTAAAAATACCCGGTGTTGATGTCCAAAAGGAAAGTTGGAGAATATATCCAGGTAATTCACTAGCAGGGGACACAATAGGTATTATTGGCTATGATAAAGAGAACAATCTTGCTGGGCGTTATGGTCTTGAAAGTTATTATAACGATGTACTTTCTAGGAAAAGTGTAGATTCAAGTCTAAATTTTTTTGCAGAACTTTTCAGTGGAATAAAGAAAACAGTCTTTCTGGATAATGCAAAAGAAGGAGACGTGATTACAACTATAGAACCAACAGTTGAAAGTTATCTTGAGAATACTTTGGCTGATACAAAGAAAAAATGGAATTCAGATTCTATAGGAGGAATAATCATGGATCCACAAACAGGCGAGATTTATGCTATGGCAGAATTGCCAAACTTTAATCCTGCTGATTTAACGAATATCAGTGATCCAAAAATCTTTTCAAATTCTCTAGTTGAAAGTGTATATGAAATGGGATCTATCATAAAACCGTTAACAATTGCATCAGGTATCGATTCAGGAGTAATAACTTCAAAATCTACTTACAATGATACAGGCTCACTACTTTTAAGTGGCAAAAAAATATCAAACTATGATGGCAAAGCGAGAGGTGTAATACCAATGCAAGAAATATTGAGTCAATCTCTAAACGTGGGTGCTGCTTATGTTTCTCTAAAGATTGGTGCACAAGACTTTTTAAAATATTTTCAAAGTTTTGGTATTGGTGACAAGACCGGAATCGACCAACCAAATGAACAAAAGGGTATAATCAAAAACCTTATAACAGGTCGTGATGTTGAAATCGCAACTATTTCTTACGGACAAGGTATAGCACTTACTCCAATACAGACCGTCAGGGCATTATCAATTCTTGCTAATGGTGGTAAACTAGTTACCCCACATATTGCAAAGAGTATTGAATATGTAGATGGCAATCAATTAGAACTTACTTTTCCCAAACCAAGACAAGTTCTAGAGAAAGAGACTACAGATGATGTTACCGAAATGCTTATAAACGTAGTTGATAAAGCATTGAAAAAGGGAGAAGTTAAGATGGAGAGATACAGTATTGCCGCAAAGACTGGTACGGCTCAGATTGCAGATCCAGTTAATGGAGGTTATTATAGTGACAGGTATCTGCACTCATTTTTTGGCTATTTCCCAGCCTATAATCCCAAATTCATAGTTTTCCTTTATCATGTCTATCCAAAGGGTGCAGAGTTCGCTTCAGAGACTCTAACAGATCCATTTATACAGCTGACAAAACTTTTAATTAATTATTACAATATAATTCCAGATAGATAATATGAAAAATATATTTAAAAAAGTAATAACTTCAATTTTATTATGGGAATCAAAAATAATTCTCAAGAAGTACAATCCTTACGTTATTTCTATTACTGGAAGTGTAGGTAAGACTTCTACAAAGGATGCAATATTTACAGCACTTTCAACTTCAGATTATGTAAGAAGAAGTGATAAGAGTTTTAATAGTGAAATCGGGATACCTTTAACAATTATTGGTTGTGACAATGGTTGGAGTGATCCGATAGCTTGGTTAAGTAATATTTTCCAAGGTTTGGAGTTAATAATTTTTAAATCTGACTATCCAAAAACTCTAGTTTTGGAAGTTGGAGCAGATCATCCACATGACATTGAATCTGTTTCGAAATGGTTACAAAGTGATATTGTAGTTATGAACAAAGTGGGGGATATACCAGTCCATGTAGAATTCTTCGCTTCAGCCGAAGAAGTTCTAAAAGAGAAATCTTTTTTAATTAAAACCTTAAAACCAAATGGAACTCTCGTTCTTTTCTCTGACGATAAAAAAGTAAGTAATCTAGCTCAAGGGGTAAAACAAACAGTAATGACTTTTGGAATAAATGAAATGGCAACAGTCACAGCTTCAAATATTTCTGCTTTTTATAATGATGATAAAAATCCAGAAGGAATGACATTTAGAATAAATCATAAAGGCAATAGTATTCCAATGAAAATTAAAGGAACTCTTGGTAGTCAACAAATATATCCAATAATCGCTGCAATAACAGTAGGAATAGCAAAAGGAATTGCAATACCAAAACTTATCGATGCATTCGAAAAACATAGTGCACCAAAAGGAAGAATGAATATTCTAAAGGGTATGAATGATTCAACAATCATTGATGATACATACAATGCTTCACCAGATGCTCTACGAGAAGGATTAACAGCATTGGCCTCGCTGCAAGTCTCTGGCAAAAGAATAGCGGTAATAGGAGATATGATGGAACTCGGTAACTTCTCAGCAGAAGAACATAGAAAGGCTGGTATACAAGCTATACAGTCTTCAGATGTACTAGTTACAGTAGGACCAAGAGCAAAAGTGATGAGTGATAAAGCAATAGCTTTCAACAATTCAACAGATGCAGGAGAATATCTAAAAACAATAATATCTCAAGGTGATGTAATATATGTAAAAGGCTCACAATCAATGCGTATGGAGAGAGCTGTGAAGATGATATTGAATGATCCGTCTTTGGCACCGAAACTTCTAGTGAGACAAGAGAAAGAGTGGTTGGAGAAGAAGTAGTTTACAAATAAGGATTTAGTAGTAATATTATCTCTTGAAAGTACAAAATGGAGGTATATGAATTTAATATGTATGATGTGTGGTCGTGCTATTACCACAAGCAAATCGTCGGGAAAATTGTGCTTTACGTGCAATCTATCTTCTTTGCCTAATGATCAAGATGAAGATCAAAGAGAAGATACAACGCCAACGACCGTGCCGCTTTATCCAGCGAAAAAGGCACTCATGGATGGATAATTGCAAGCCTGCAGTATATTTTATACTAGCAGGCTTTGTTTATGTATTGTAAAATTGTGATTTTTAGGTTAATCTAGTGTTAAATATGGCCCTATCGTCTATCGGCTAGGACACATCCTTCTCAAGGATGGAAGCAGAGTTCGATTCTCTGTAGGGTCACCCACAACAAGAAGTCGCGTTTCAAAGGGTATGAATCCCTTTTTAACTTTGAATTGCAAAGTATTTTCGGAAAGATAAAGTTCTGAAAAAATTACGCGCATAATTTCTTCTTTTTCCTGCGAATTGGCAAAAGACCAATATCCTGCACCATCTTTTATCAGTTCTGAAAGTTTTAGTATGTCTTTGATAACTTCATGCATTGCTTCGTCTGAAGCCTGTTCTTCTCCCTGCAAAGCCTTCAGCTCATCATTGAGTTTATTCTCCTCTGCAAGGTAGCTTTCGGCCGAATAGGTACCGGCAATAAGAAGATCGAGCTTGTTAGTGTGTAAATACTTGAGCTGCTCTCGAATCTTCTTCTTTTGTCGTTCATTGACCTCCAATCCTGCATGCCTCTTTTCCTCAAAGAGGGCTATACCGGTTTTCGTTCTTGCGTCAATCTCAATTAATTCCTTTTCATTAAAGTGTAAACCTGTCAGGAGTTCACCTACTTTCTCTTCAATAAATTTGAGATTAAAGTTTTTCTTTGGATTCTTGCAGTCAGCTGGGCATCGGGCATTAAAATACTGAATACCTTTCTTCATGTAGGGCGTATATGTTCGATTACAAAGCGTGCAGCGAAATATTCCTCGATGATACAGGTCAAGTTTATCGGTATAGTGGAGGCTAGTCTTTCTCTTATTCAATAACTGCTGTACATCATCAAACAATTTAAAAGTAACAAGCGGTTGATGACTGATGCTTGGAATAAATTGGCGGTTGTTACCGAGGACTAAACCTTTATAGAAAGGATTTGTAAGAATCTTATGAATCATATTTGCTGTTATTGGCCGAGACACTTGTTCGATTTGCACTTCCTCGTCTTCTTCAGCTAGCATTTCTTCCTCTGTTCTGCGACGACGCATAGGTATTGTCGTCAAACCTTCTTTCTTGGCATAGCGTGCCAAATCTTCCAGGCTCCAATCTCCTGACGCATAGAGTTCAAATATTCTTTTTATAATCGGTGCTCGGACAGGATCAAATGGCTTTTCCTCCATTTTGCCGAGGTTTAAGTAGCCGATAGGAGCTCGGTATGTGCAGATGCCGCGTTCTCGCAGGTTCCATGTAGTAGTTTTCACTTTCTCGCTTGTCACTCGTGAGTGGTGCTCAGCAAACATACCGTCGATATCCATATGTAAGGCTCCGGAGCTGGTCTTCTCGTACTTAGCAAAGACAAATCTCACATCAATGCCTTTCTTCATGAGCTTACGAATCACTGTATCATCCGCCTTATTTCTACTCACACGGTCCCAGCAGAGGACCACAATACCTTTGAATAGTCCGAGACTTAGAAATTGGATGAGTCTCTGGAATTTTGGTCGGTCAATTCTGAATTGGACCATACCATCTTCACTCACGATGATCTCGTTATCTTCCTTAAAGCCGGAGTGCTTTTCTGAAATGATTCCATCTACACAAAAACTTTTAAGAGTGATAGGTGCAATACGCAACTTTTCTTTGGAGGCAAATTTAGTATTCTCCGCTTTCTGATATTTGATTGAGTTCTTTTGATTATCTGGCTCGTCGGTGCTCTTACGGTTATAAATGAGATAGAAGTCACGGTACATGCCGCTCTGGATCATTTTCAAAAGTTGTTTTTCTGTCTTTTCTAGTTTCATATACATTAAAATTTGGCAGTTGGGAGTTTTTCAACTTTGCCATTGACCAAGGTGTAGCCTTCAGCGTGCATGCGAGTGCGGATACGGCGATAGATATCACCGAGCTCTGAGAGTGCGACAATTGTTTCTTCCGGCAGCTGCCATTCAGAAGGGTCCAAAGATACCTCTTTATTTTCAGTATCTTTTCCTGGCTCTATAGTATCAGTTTTTGGAGTTATATCCATAGCCATGTTGGTAATCATTTGAATTCGTCATACTCTCCGGATGCATCCATGATCTCGTGATAGGCATTGAGCTTATCTCTAAGGTTTATGAGCTTTCTGTATTTCTTTGTGTATTGACCACGCCAGGTCATGCGCTTGGTCTTCTTCTCTAACTCCTCAAATTTGGTAGCTATCTTTACTGCTTTGAAAATCATGCCGAACTTATTGCTCCTACTTTCATTTCTTGATTTGTAGGTAAGCTCGTAGCAATGTCGACAGGCAAAGTAGTCTCCGGCTTTGTATATGACCCCTACACGCCTTCCACAACGTTCACCATTCGTATAAACAGAGCATTGGAACCAGAACCTTGTACTACCGAAGTGGCAGTCGGTCTGGATAAGTGGAATGACATACTTAATCTCTTTCTTGGCTTCGGGATCATCGGCATCTATGGTGTAGGAAAGTGCCAGGCGTGGCATGTCAGGGGTAAGCCATAGCTTGTAGCTGATGCTTCCACTGGACCCATTCTCACCCCAGAAGATTTCACCTTCCTTGATGAGGCGATTCTTCATATCCTTGAGGAGCCACCATATTTGAATTTTCTTGAGATAATCTGCTTCAGTTTTACTCATGGTAGAAAAATTTACCGAAATCAATTGAGATTCAGTGTATGTACGGTGTATCAAAAGTTAACTTGATTCACGTCTATACCCTCTGCAACGTTCACATCGTTCACACCTTCACATGATAGATCGGCCTCAGTGATGCCATATCTGTCTTTCCAGAAGGTCAATTTGTCCTTGTTTTTGGAAATAGAAAGAGTGTACCCTCGACGGTTCTTGTAGGTCTTGAGCTGTAGTCGGGCACGGAGAATCCATCCGATCTTTCGGGTATGTAGCGGTTCATCCATCAAATCAATTTCTTTATTCACTTCTTCGGTTATCTCTTTTACGGTGAGGGTATCGATCTTCCTTTCCCGTTCGAGTTTTAGGATTGAGTAGACTACATCCGATTCTCGGTCCAGACCTCGTTCAGCAATAAGTTCCTGGTTATATTTCTGAACGAACTCCTTGAGAGATGTCTTCATCTCCTCTGAATCAATGATGGTAAGAAGAGGGATGATAATTTGATGTAGTCTCGGGTGAATTCCTTCCATAGGAGCATCGTCAAACTTCAATTCCTTGTGGAAGTTTCTGAACCGCCACATGAGAAGTTTGTTACGGATGTTCCGACTCTCATTGTAAAATTCGTCACTCAACCTTCGTGGGATGTCAGTGCGCAATGTGCCGTTTCCCATCACCTCGACAAGGAATCTACTCTCAAGTGCTTTGTCTTTAAAAGTCTCACGGGTGGCAATAACTTTTGGAGAAAATACATCATAGGCTTTAACTTCAAAGACACCTTTACCTTCGGACCGCAGCACTGATATGCCTTGCTGGTATCCGGTGTTCAGTATCTTCACAATGTCATCGCTCATTTCAGATGACTTGAAATCTGCCTCATCGAGGACCAATGTACCTTTAAGGTCATTCAATATTCTGAAAATTGGAGAAGGTGTTGTGGCTCCACCAGTAAAGATCGGGCGGTAACAGACGGACCCGATAACTTGGAGAAATCTCGTCTTGCCACTTCCAAAATCTCCTATAGCTCGGAGATACGGCACTTCATGGAAACGATCATAGAGCCAGGTAAACATCGCATAGTATGCGGCGATGCGTTCAAACATCGGAGTGATATCAAGATATTTATGTATGAAATCCTGAATCTCTTTGATAAGCTCGGCTTCGGTTCCATATTCAACTGCACATGAAGGGAGTAGGACCACCTTTTTGTCTACAAGATCATTTTTTGGATCGAGTGGATACACATCTCCGTAGGGAGTACCGATGATTTCAGTGTATGCGACCTTATCTTCGACGAATGTGGCAAACCCTGTTTTCTTATGGACCGGATCGTATATAGTTTCTCCAATTTTATCTCCCACAATGACTGATGCTTTTCTTATTCTCTTGGTTGTATTGTTATTTTCATTCATA
>CAZVQB010000004.1:0-47198 GCA_964629235.1 uncultured Candidatus Saccharibacteria bacterium
CCAGAGATTCCTACAGAGAATGTCGTTATGGAAAAACCATCTATAACTATAGAAAGCCCTACGCTTCGTGGAATGAACAAACGTACTTTGGTGGGGGAAGGAGAATACGATAAATATCTAAATGTTGCAGGTATGACTAATCCAAATCAGAGATATGTTGCTATGCCAACAGGTAAAATGGAAGCAGAAGCAGAGAAAGTTATAACAAGAATTCTAAAAGAAAATCCAAAAAACGTTCAAATTATGATAAGTAAACTTGAAAGAGATGCGGTAGAGCACCCTAATCTTGGGACAAGGAAGTTTTCGCAATATATTTTAGATAAAATAAATAATAGCTCAGAGCGAGAGTTAAGGAAACTAATGACCAATTTTACATGGAAGTAGCATATTATGAATGAACAGCAATTACAACAGATAATAGAACAATATAAGGCTAATCCTAATCAATTCTCTGCGGAACAACGCAAGCAAATAGAGGATTATGCTTCTGCTAACAATATACCATTAGCAAACCCAAATGAATCTACTGATATAATGAGATTATTAGGTAATTTCGTATTCAATGCCGCCGATTCAATGGCGTTAGGTGTATTACCTGACGATATAGTAGAAGCTCCACGAACAGGTGCTGAAAGAGCAGCTGCCTTTCTTGGAGAACTTGGTGGAGCAATGATGCCTTGGGGTGCCGGTGCTAAATTAGGTAGCATGGGAGCAAAATTTTTAGCCCCAAAAATAGCTGAGGGTGGTAAGATATTTGACTTACTATCTAAGATGGGTATAGATTCAGGCAAAGTCTCAGGTGCTATACAAGGTGCCATTGAGGGAGGTGCAATGGATTTGTTTGAAAGCGGAATAAATCCTGCAGGTATATTACTTGGTGGTGCTGCAGGAGGTATGTTCAATAAAGCTGTTGGCGAAGAAGTCAGTGAAACTGTTACTAAGAGCAAGGCCGCTAAAGATTTCTATAGAAAATTTGCATCAGGTGATAAGGAAAATACTCTTGAAAAGACTATCCAATCTATTTCCAAAGAAACAAAAATGCACGAAGCTGATGTAGTCAAGACGTTAAAAAATTCTGTTATATCCGGTACAGAAGAAAAAATGCCTCAAAGTATGCAAAATATTCTTAGGACTAATCCTAATCTAAAGAATGAAATAATTACTGAGTCGTATAAACCTTCTAAGAGCTATGAAGAACTATTAGGTACAGATGCAAATAATAAAGTAAACGCAGATATAGAAGCAGGTAAAAACAGTTATTTCTTTGGCAAAAAATCTTCTGCTCCATCTTATTATAAAAGACTTGTTGCGAGAATTGTTGAGGTAAATCCAGATGTTGCTCCTTCTGTGGTGGCAAAAGAAGTCAGAAGTGCTTTGTTTAATAGAAATAAAGATGCTTTAGTCGCTCTGGCAAAGGGTGATAGAATAGCTGACGCTATAGCTAATAATTTATATAAATATACAAAAACATCAGAAAAAGTTACTACTTCATTCTTAGAAAAAGAAATGCAAAAGGTTAAGAAATTTGGTGTGAAATCAGAGGACAATTTATATGAATCTGTTGAAAAAGAAGACCGTATTAAGTTGAATGAATTGGCAAGTGAAATATCTAAAAAAGATATTGATAAGTATTCTCAGGTAGATGAACTTGTAACTAATCTAAAAAATAAGAATATACATTTGAGAAAAGAAAAATATACTATTGACAACAAGGAAATCAAACCAGAAGCAGGTGCAGGTTCGCATTATACACATAAAGAATTCGAGATCAGACTAAAAAATAATGCATTGAAAGAAGACATCATTGGAGAAATGAAAAATTCTAATCAAAAAGTAAGCTATGATGAAATAGATAAGGCAATCAAGTCCGTAAAAGACAAACTTACTTATACAGACTTAGAACTCGACAAAGAGACTATCTTACAAAAAATAGGCAAGAAAACTATTCCCAACACAGAAAAAGATGTAAGTCAGATAGAAAATGTATTAGATAAAGGTATGCCATCTGAACAAGAGATGGGAGACATCGAAGCATTGTTTGATAAGTCGAAGAAAATTGATAAACTAACTTTAACGCAATTTTCTAAATAGAAAATAAAATATTAAATTAGCATATAAATTATAGGAAGATTATGGAAAATCCTTTTGATTATATGCAACAGTTAACTCTCCAGAAAGAAAAAGAGGATGCTTCGGTAGGAAGTGTCCTCTCTAACATTGTAGGTGGCTTTGTAGAGGGATTTACTACTATCCCAGTAGTAGATGAGCCACAGAATACAACAGACGCAATAGCAAAATCAGTCGGTCATTTATTTGGATTTATGGGAGTAGTCCCATTTGCTGGTTCTGTGGGTAAACTGCTTGCAAAAGGTATGGGCAATATTTATACAAAAGAGCTGACTAAAGGAGCTGAGATGATAGCAAAAGTCTCAGAAATGAAGTCAGTACCAATGTATTTCGCAGATAAGGTTACAGAAGTAATGAACAAGTATGGGAGTAGTGCCTCAAGAGAAGCAATGGACTTTTTTGTGAATAAAGGAATCAGCCCTAAAATAGTACAAAGCGGTTTGGATATAATGGGCGGAGCTATGCATTTAGGTTTAGCTTCTGCTATATCAACAAGTCCATTATATGAATTAGATTTTCCAGAAAGAATGAAGGGAATGTTGCATGGTATGTATGCCGGTGGTGTATTTAGAGCGATAGGCTCTGCTTTCCCACAGCCAAATAAACTGCCACAAGGCACATATATGGATAAAGTTATAGATGCCCTTAAAACAGATAATGGATTGCTAAGGACTATATCCGCATCTATGTTTATGGGTCTTCCTTCCTCAACAGCAGGAGACCCCTTTGAAATGCAGATATACAACTATTTACAGGGAGCTTTATTCGGTGCAACAGAAATGTCATCTGACCAAAGATTGGCTATGAAGTTTTTGCAAGAAGCTCCAAGAGAACTTACTGGAGAAAAGAACCTGCCTGCTCTTGTTCATAATGCAAGGTTAGCTATGAAAGAAAAGCTTAATGGCTGGTCTAAAGATAATCCAATGAAGGATGGTTCATATCTTACCGAAGGTGCAAAGCAAATAGTAGAAGAACAAGTTAATCTGATGGGTTTAAGAACTGTCGCATTATCTGCTAAATATAACCAAGACTTGTTTAAAAATGTTGCTGAATTAAAAGATTTGCAAACTGATGAAGATGGTCATTTTGTTACAACAGAAGCTTTCTATACTTTGTCTAAAAGGTTAATGGAAAATATTAAAAATAATCGTGAAATCTTGCAGCACTCTTTTTATTCGGGACAGATTTCTTATGATGAATATTTATCGGCTTCTTCTGTTCTAATGGAAGATATGCTTAGTAATACAGCATATACCAAATTTGCAGAGAAATTTGTTAAAGCCAAAGAAGCGTATAATTTAGAACCTAAAAATATAAAGAAGTCCGAAGTTATAAAACAATATGAAATAGAAGAATTAAGACAAAAAGCCTTTGAAGAAGCTTTTACAGAAGCTGGCAATCTGGCGTATGCTTCTGCTATGGAGACGAAGACCTCACCGGAAAGAGTTAACCTTTACAAATTGGAAGAGATGTATAAGAATAGCAATACTCAAAATATAAACCACTATATTGAGTCTTTGCATGTATTGTATGGAAGTGGAGAAAATAAAGCTATTCCAATGGCTTTCCATAATCCATTACAAAAGATTGTTCTTGAAAACAGAAGTCTTGACTTAAAGCCAGAAACTATACATTCTGAACTTGCAAGAGCAAGAGATATAATAAACGATTCGATAGACAAGAAATATAGTTTAGATGCTTTTCTCAATAGAATGAAAACAGAATTTGGTAACTCAAAAGATTTACTTGAAGAAGCTAAACTTGGTCAGCCCAATTCAGAAGTCAGAAATGAACTTGTCAAAGCATATAATAATATGAAAGCTATACCGAGAAGAACTTATAAGTTCAAGCTCACACAGAATGGCTCAGAACTCTCAGAAATCACCGATAAGGACTTAATTCTCGATAAGGTATCTCTTTCTATCAGGAACCATAAAATGTTCGCTGAGAGGGTCGTAGATGGCGATAGATTTGACAATAGGTTGTATTCTAAGGAATTGTTATTAGGTTCTGATAATGAAGCAGGACTTAATACGTTATTGTCTGATATGGATGTAAGAACATTTACTTCAAAAAGACCACATAAGTATTACAAACTTTATGTCAATAAATACTTAAAGGATGGGAGACCATTAGATGTTTCTGGCGAATATATAAATTATGGAAGTTCTAATTTTCAAGAGAATGTTAAGGAAGGTCTTAGACGAGATGAAATCTATAAAAGGACACAAAAAGCTCATGATTCAGCTCCTTTTGGAGCAGAATTAAAAATAGGAAACTATATATTTAGTAAACTACATAGAATAAAAAACTCTGATTCTCTAATAATATATGGCAAAGAAGGTGAAAAATTAAGTGATTATGCTTTTGATATAGCCTCAGAAGTTGAAGATGTAAAAAAACACTTTATACTTATGCCCAAAGATGGAGAAATGACTTATTACCATACAGAAGGACAAGGATATAAGAAGTTAACACGAGAAGAAGTAAAAGATTTCCTTAAAACGTCTAAGCGTATTGGACTATTTGAATCTCCTGATACATTCAAAGATATTGAGCCAGAACAAGTAGCTGAATTACGCAAAGCTTTTGCTGATGAATTTAAGTTTCTTGGTTCCACTTATGCAAATATTCCAAAAGTTGACTCTGGATATTCTGCTGACCCTATATTTATTAAATCATTTGAAGATGATTTGGGCGAAGATGTGTTATATGGTGGCGAATACGTGCCAAAAGACCCACAATCGACAAATGCTTATGAAATGAGCCGAATACAAAGAAAATTGTATGCAGATAATAAGTTATATGATACGTTGGATAAACATAGTGGCGGTGTATTTATCCCATTTGGAATAAAAGATACCCCTTCTTTATTTGCCATAAAATATTTCCCCTCTCTCAATACACCAGAAAAAGCACGAGTTTATGTTGAAGATGCCATCTCTAAAGTAACAGGTGCTGATGGTAATGGCAACGATATGAAGGCTAAAATGATTAGTCAATTTGCAGATATAAATAAATTCTGGGATGATTATGGATTTGACAAAGACGTAATGATTAAACAGTTCGCCAACGCATTAAAGTTTAGAGAATTAGCAGAAAATAGATTTTTCCATGAATTTGTATCTGATATGGATGATAAGGGTATAAAATCTGTTCTTTCTTCTTCTCCTCAATATGTAAAGAGAGGTACGCTTCTCACTAATGGATTCCTGCCTATAGAATCAGAATTTTTGCGTAAAAGACGCTTAATAGATAAAAGCGGCAAAATAAAGGTTCTATTAGTTAATCCAATAAATAAATCTGGCAAGCCGGCGATTGAGCATTTCGGCTATACAGATAATTACGAAGACCATTTTGATAAGGATGGTAACGTTGTATTAAAACCAACAGAAACCCAATGGGATGGAGCTTTATTCGCAGAGAGCAATTTATTTGAAGGTTTTGCTTCTTATGGTGGCTTTGGCAACAATATTGGAGCTTTGAAAATGACCATAACAGGCTGGGGCAACGGCAAGGATATGATACTGGGTAAATTTGCTACTCACGCTACAACTGACGCTGACAACGATTTTATGCGTGATATTGGTATTAGTGCCTATATAATAGCAGATAAATCTGCAAAAACTTATGGAAAATTACCAACTGTAGATCTGAGATTTGTTGACGGTAAATATGTTATAGAAGATGCGCAAGGAAATGAAATACCGAAAAAGATGTTAGAGTCTTTCAAGGTTGAGTTAAGTCCAGAAGACTTTAATATATTAACTACCTCTGGAGAACATCCAGAGCATCAACTTAAAAGCAGCCATCTTATTTCTCAGATATTAGAAAGAAATGATGAGAGATTTCCCAAGTTATATGAGTATGCAAAAGACTTAATGAGGAAGTCATTTAATGGAGATGTTGAAGAAAACGCCAAATTTGACAGAGCGTTACAAACAGGCGATATGGAAGACGTCGAGGCTGTTAATTTAGATAAAGTAAGTATTAGAAAAATACTTGAATTATTCTTAAATACGAATGAGAACAATCCGTTGCTCGACAAAATAATTAAAAAGATAAATAAATTATCTGATGAAAGTATTGCTGATTCTGAAACAGGAGAAGATGCTATTGCTGATTTAAAAGAAATGTTAATGAATAAGAATGGAGGTGCTGATACTGCCCTTGACTTGCTTATTGAGAATGGTCTTTTAGACAGCCAGATGGCTATGACAAAATTAACAGGTAAAGCTGTATTAACAAGACTGCAAAGATATGTCAGAGAACGTTTTACAAGGCCTAAAATTGATAATTCTTTCTCTGCTATAATTGGAGGTACTTCTCGTTCTTTATCTGCTCAATTCAATGGTATAAAAGAAGGAGAAGTTGTATTTGGTAGAGGACTTTCCAATGTAAAGATTAAATGGAATTATGCTGATAGTAAATATGCGGAAGATGGTTGGATAACAGTTTATAATGCATTAAAAGAGTATAAGGAAACAACAGATTTTAGAGCCAAAGAAACCATGAATGAAGATTTGCATATTGTTGTACCAAGAACTCCTATGGATTCAATGAGTGGTGCAAGAGTATTGCGTATTAAGGGTATAACCGACATTAACGGTGGTAGTGTCTATTTGAATAAAAAAGATATGGACTATCTTGGCGGTGCAGATGTGGATATTGACAAAGTATTCGTCTATACAAGCTTTTCTAAAGAAATTAAAGATGAATTTAGAAATGTTAAAAATGAATGGGATGACATAAGAGACTATAATGGTGAGAAAGTTTTTGTAATGAAAGATGCTAAATCACCTGAAAACGAAGCTATATTCACCGATAGAAATCCGTCAAAAGACACAGCAGATGCTTTGGCAATAGGGAAAACGGTACTCGGTCAATTTAACCCTGTAAGTAATTTAGCATATAATTATTATGGTTATTGGGGAAAGAAAGGTCTTGGTCTTTCTATAAATACATCTAAGTTTTTAGAAGCAATGATGAATAATCCCAAAATGGAGAAGTTTTTTCTCAGTCCAGAACAAATGAAATTAGATTCTGTTGCAAAAAGAATTGAAATCGACAAAAAACTAAGGGAGGTTAGGTCTCTTAAAAGAGCTTTTTTGAATTTATCTGTTGATGCAGCAGATGGACTTACACTGCAAGACCCAAGTAAAAGTGCTGATTACATAAAACATTTTCCCTTATGGTTTATGAAAGACGGTCAATATATTGATGGATATGATAAAAAAGAATTAAATGGACTCAGAAAAGAGTTCTATAAAGAGTTTAAACATTTACAGAAAATAAATTCGTTGCTTAGAGGAAGAAGCGGTGGTGAATATATTTCTGTTGACAAATGGTTCGACGTCATAATGAATCCAGAGATGATGAATAAATTGCAGACATCTCCTACCGGTTTACCATCCTTTGATATTCTTAGTCGATTTTCTGAGGTAAGTGATTTAGTTGGATCAAGTGAACGGTTATCAGAACCTAATAAATTTGACCCAAATTTAGGTATCTTTAGGATATATGAAAAGTCTGCTACAAATATATTAAGAAAGCTTGGCTATCTACTCGAGCCTGATAAAACTAATCCAAATGGAGAACCAATCTTTTTTGTTGGTAAAAGCAGTTATCATACAGCAAACAATACTTGGAGCGATTCGAAATATCTTGAAAATAAAAGTCCATTAGAAAGAATGTTTGTAGCTTCCGAGATGCAATCACAAGACATTTGGGATTTTGTAAGTCCTGCCTTGTTAATTAAGAACAAGCCCAACGATATGCCAAGAGAAGTGTTTGACTCTATCGGCCAAAGGATAAATGAAATAAATAGGATAACATCAGAAGAAATAAAAAAAGCTCAGGAATTATCTAAAGAGAATAAAAATTATAAAATGGGAAGCATTACCGCAAATTATAACGATATGATAAGAGAGCTGAAAAGTTATTTTTCTTCATATTCTGATTATATAGATTATATGTTATTAAGCTCGCAGAAGTTTCAAACTAAAAATTTCAAATCTTTTCTTAATGAAAAGAAATCTATGCTTGTTCAAGAAGAAAACTCTATAAGAAATCAAATTACAGCATATAAGAAAGAAAAGAAACCAACAGATTTACTTGAAGAAGCATTAAAACGCAAGAAAGGTGAAATTAAAACTGCGGAAAAAGAAGCTTATAAAGAATATTATTCAAGTAATATTAGCGCAATGGCTATGAGTTCTCCGATGGTATCTAGCAAAGCTAAAGTAGAATATTTACGAACATTCAAACAAATCAAAGACGTTCTCGCAAAAGGAGACGAAGAACAGGCTATTAGAGAAGCTCATGAATTAGTTTGGGGAGGTAGTATCAGCAAAACTATGCCCAAAACTAAACCAATAGAAAATGTTCAATCTAATTTTTATGCTTTAGTAGAAAGAACGAGTAGAGGATTAAAGAAAGGTACTAAATTAGAGAATGCACCGGAAGAGATTAGAGAGCAGTTTGATTCGGCAATAAATACGATTATTAATTCTGTTGATTCTTTACCGGTATTATATTCAAAAATTTCTGCTATGTTTGAAGGAGCTATGGCAGTAAAATACGGTGGTTCAATGCTTGGCAAAGCTATTGAATTAGCTTCATATCAAGACATAATAACCTTTGCGGAAGAGTTACAAAAGATGCAGAAGCAAGGAATGTTAAACTATAAATTATCTAAGTTTGATTATTGGAAAACTCCAGAAATGATTGGTAAAGAACTGTCTGAGAAAGAACATCTTTTAACAGAAAAAACAATGCCTGTTATTTTCGGGAATAACAAAGCTTTCATAAAGAATGTTTTAGTTAACACTTCTACAATGGAGGAACAAAGAAATATTTGGACTGTGAATAATAATGCGAAAGAAGCAGCTCTTGCTTATTGGCAGAATAGATTTAAAGAATCCAATTTAATTAAAATGTCAAAAGCATTAAACGATTTAGAGGTTGGACTTGGAGAAAAAATCTCTAATTACGTATCTATTTTAAGACAGTATGAATATTATAAAAAAATGACACAATCTGGCAAGCGTATTTCTGATGAATACAAAAAGAGATATGATGTCATAAAAGATGATTATGAAAAAAATGTATTAAATAATAAAAAGACATATAGAATCCTTGACAAAGATTATACGTTATCGGAAATAATAAAGGTTATGGATAATGATTACACTGTTTTAAGCAGAGATTTTTTCAATACTTTTATAGACAACCAAACTGCTATAAATAATTTTATTACTAAATATAATAAGAAATTTGGATTGTTTTCGAAAGAGACAGGATTACCAAGTCTTTCTGCTTGGCATAAAGCTGTGGCTTACGACCTTACGAATGGTAGCGGAGAAGCTCTTGGTATTGGTTTCTTTAATATGTTAAAAAAGTTCAATACAATCGATAAGCTTTATATTTCAGGCAAAGTTAGAATGGAAAAAATTGTTAAAGAATTTATGAGATTCTATGAAAATAAAAGTGTTGAAACAATCGGATTAGAGGATTTAACTTCGGTAGAAGCCATGAAAAATGGAAAAGCTTTGTGGAGAATGAAGCATGCATTTGAAAAGGGATGGAGACCGGCACAATTAGCTGATGGAATTGTTGTTAAGAAGTTCTTTGACAAGTTGAGTGATCCTCAGTTTGAGAAAGATAAGTATGTTTTTACTGCAAAAGATTTTGATAAAGATGAAGTGCTTACTTTAAGAAAACATTTATTTAATATAAAAGCGAAAGGAATAAAACCTTATCCGTTTGAATATTATTTCCCAAATATGAATCATGACAAAGCAAAGGTATTAGAGTATTTACAAAAGAAGTTAAGTTCATCTAAAACTCATAGCGAAAAAACAAAAAATAAAATCAGGATATTAAATGAATACTTAGATGGTAATAGCAATGACACCAGAGGTGCCATAGAATCATTCCTTGATATTGACAATAGATTTGATGCTGAGGAAAGATTGCAATACGATACAATAAAATTTGGTAATGCAATGAGTAGAGATTTTGAAGACCCTGTTGCAGGATGGGACTCTTCTCCATTGGCTTTTCTACAATACTTAGAAAAAGGAATAAAGACCTATTACAATGGTATGTCAGCTTGGGGAGGAGAGATGATTATAAGGAATTTTGAAAGACAGGCAAAAGGATTAGAGACTGTAATAAAAAGAGATGGCAAAACAACGAGAAAGTTCTTAGAAAAGAAAAATATTCCTAAATGGGCAAATTTCTTCAGATTGTATAATATGGACAATCTCGGATATACTACTGCTATGCCAGATAGTTTTTTAACAGACAAAGAAATGGCTATTCAAGGGAATCCTTATTTATACTTTACTGATAAATATTGGGTAGAAAAGTTAAAAAGTTTTGGAATAAAGCATTTTAATTCGGAGGTTGATAACCATATAAAAGAAATGATGAAGAGACCAGAGCTTATAACCGATAAAGACTTAATTCTGCTTAGGAGATTGAATGATGCGAATATGTCTCAAAGGCTGCAATCACTATCTCAGGCCGAAGGAAAAGTACAATTGATGTCATTGTTGTTCTCGACAAAGACAGCAATAGGAAATATATTTGGTGGCAGTCAAAACACTATAATAAATTCTGGTATAAATTCTTTTTTCAAAGCAAGAGACTATGAATTTCTAAAAAATAATATTCCATTATTCAAAGATGCAAAGTCCTTAGAGGATATTATAATTAAAGCAGAAGAATTAGGAGCGTCAGAAGAAATGTATCGTAGTTTGTTTGGAATTAAAGGAACTTTTAAGACTGGCAGAATGAACGACATGATGAAAGATATAATAGATTACTTCAAAAAATTTAGAAGAATGCCTTCGGATTTGACAGTAAAAGGATTTGGTAAAAAGCATGGTATTTCAGATGCTGTTGTAGAAGCTTCTGGCTTGTTTATGCGTAAATCTGAACGCTATTTGAGAACTCGTTCTTGGGTATCACATTATGTTAACGCATATAATGTATTGAATGGAATGGGGTTAAATTTAGAGCCTACACATCCTTGGTTAGTTAAAATGGCTAACAGAGGAGTGGAAGCTACTCAATTTCTTTATAATAATATGAATAGACCTGCATTTGCACGTACTAATGTTGGAAAAATGTTGGCAAGATTTCAGATGTGGACTTTAAATTCATTATTATTTAGACAAAATATAGTAAAAGAAGCGTCTTACTTATATCCGACAGGAATAAAAACATTTGAATCAGAAAGATTACATAGGTTAATTTCATCAGATTTAATGGTTATGGCTTTAGCTACTTTATTTCCATACAGTTTATTTAATGCTTCCTTGTCTGCTCCATTAGACCAATTACAATCTTTAGCCCAATTCTTTTTTGGAAAAGATGAAAAAGAAAGAGAAAAAGCTTTTTACGGCAATATTCCATATCCATTTGATATAGTTCAACCGGTATTACCGCCTATGTCAAGATATGCTTCGGATGTATTATTTCTTTTGATGGGAGGAGAACTTGATAAGTTTGCTAATGCTGTTTGGAAATCGTGGCTTCCATTTGGAAGATTCAGTTATCAAGTAGCTAATTCTTTAGAATCTCCAATTATGGCCGTAGATAATATGACTGGTCTTCCTATAACCGCTTTACAAAGAATCTTGAATAGAGAAAACAAAAAAGAGGAGTAAAAAACTCCTCTTTTCTTTGGTTAGTTATTCGTTTTCTTCTTCTGGCAGCTCTTCTGGTAATTCAGTAGGCAGCTCAGGAGGAAGTTCCGGTAATTGTTCTAAATCAACAGGGATAACTATTTGTTCTATTTTATCACTCATCGTTACTCGCTTTCTTTTTTATATTCTTTTGTTAACTTGATTGGATTTAATTTTTCAGCTATTGAGTCAAGAAATAACTGTATGTTTTCTTCATTTATATCCGCATAAGTAATTGTAGTATGCATATTTCCATCTTCATCTTCATATAATATTTCTGTTTTACAGTTCATTTCTTTTTCCATTCCAACCTCTAAAATTTTGATTTATGTAATTTCGGTCTTGTCTTATTGTAATCCATTTTCTTTTGTATGTAATAATCAAATGGTAATAAGTCTGCTCTTGGTCTTAATATACGATAATAATCTCTTAATAATTCCCAAGTGTCTAACAGTCTGATAAACGTATCAGATAGTTCATCTTCTACTGTATCTTTCATAAATGCTTCAAAATCTTTAGTTGGATCTGTTAATTGCACGTTTTTATCTTTACCCATATAAGCTTTGGTATTTGCATATATGTCTTTTCTTAATGACTCACAAGCTTCACTTAATTCTGTTGTTATCAAAGCAATATGTTGCGATAAATTCATAAGTGCCATTTTTTTCTTAGAATCTTCACTTTTACAATCTTTAATCATTTTTTTAGCAAAAGCATGGAATCCTTTATCCGTTGCGTTTTTATGAATTTCTTTAGCTAAAATTTCTATTCCATGTTCTAATTTTTCCATTTATTCTCCTGTCATTTTAATGTATGTATATGGAGTCATTCCATATACTTTTTCTAAATTACTAACCTTATGAATTATAGCATCGTCTCTGAAAACAAGATGCTGCATTGCATCAATTAAACCTTTCATTAGATTATCTGTAAGGTCTGGCTTTGAAACCTTTGGAAGTAATTCTTTTTCAATTAGTTCTTTATTCTTTTGTTTCATCAATGCTTGAGGAGCAGAAAAAACAAATTTTACTTCATCAATTACTACAGATTTCTGGAACATTTTGAATCCATCAGGCAATTGACGAAAAATCTGTTCCCTAATCGAAGACTCCTCAGCCACAATTTCTTGTGGCTGATAAGCTTTAACAATAGTCTTTTCTCCAAACTTCATAGCTCTAAATCTTGCGGATTGTTTACAAAAAGGTTTTCCATAAAATTTAAATTCTATTTGCATTGGCTATTTCTTTGTTATAAATTTGATAAAATCTTGAATAAAAGATGTATTTGACAAAGGAGATTTTTCTATATCATTAAGAGTTTCTAACTTTAATTTTTCTGTTCTTTCTTTAAACTCTTTTAACATATCTCCTATTTCTTTTATGGTTAGTCCTTCAGGATCAGAAAGTTTATCTGCTATTTTAGCAATATACTCAGATTCTTTTGTCAGGTCAAAGTCTTCTATTGAAATAAATTCTCCAAATAAACTTAAAAAGTTCTGTAGTTCTCTAAACCTACTAAAAAGTTCTTTATAGTCCTTTGGATAATATCGTTCTTCGTTTTCCTCTTCGTCTGGACGAGTAAAGATTATTTTTTGAGAAACTATTTTTTCCTTTAATAGCATTTCGCTGTATTCTCTCAATGCTCTGTCTATAAAAGCGTCTATAATATCATAAGCTTCATCCATAAATGATTCACGATCTGTCGTGCTTGGGATATATTTTTCTGCTAATTTTTCAAATTTTTTCTTCTCTTCTAAAAGACTTATATTTAGTTTTACTTTTTTCATTTTACCATATTCCTTATTTTATAATTTATTGCTTTGTGTCCTTCCGGTAAATCAGAAGCGTTACATTTTTTCTTGACATCATCTACTTTCAGTCCAGTTTTCTTAAATTGTTCATAATTTAATTCTGCTATATATGTTAAATATTCTTCTGGTACACAATCTAAATCTACTGATTCAACTCTTTTAGAAACGTAGTGAGTCAACTTTCCTGTTTTTCCCACTAATTTCTGTATTTCAAATTCAGCCATAGTGTCGCCTAAATATTCTTTAAACTTTTCTGTTCTGTTTTCTAAGATTTTTTTAGCTTTTTTCAACTTTTGTTCGATTATTTCGATATTTTTTTTATCATTTTCTAAACTTTGCAATACGCAAAGACAAGAATCTGTTTTGTTTATTAAAGCTTCTTTATTTTCAAATAGAGAAGATTCTGTAATTTCATCTACTTCACCTGCTCTATCTTCAATCATATCAAACATATCTTGCTGTTTGTATAATATTTCTGTTAATGTTGGCATTTATATCCCTTCTATTATTTGAGTGAATGTTTGTGGTTGACTAAATCTAAAAGTTTTATTGTCCATATTTAGAGAAAGCCTAAACAAGCCAGTATCTCTTGAAGCTAAAGCAGAAAACATACGTTGTGAACCGCTTACATCTCCTTCAATTGCCCAAATCTTGTCAGCTTTCTGTTCAAGACTTGAAGCACCTTTACCTGAGTGGACGTTTAATCTTTTGTTATCAGCTACAGCAGACTTAGGAATATGATGTATTCCTATAATAACCACGTCTAATCTTTCAGCTACTCTTTTAAAAAAAGATGCGATTTCTTCAAGTTTGGCGTTGTTACTATCTTTTGCGCCGGCTACTATTAGCCCGTCTATAACATCTACAACAATAATTTTACATCCAGAACTGGCGATTGCTTTTTCTAAATCTAATAAATTCGGAGAGGCAGTCATAATTTTGATATGTTTTATTGGTTCAGCTAAAGAAGTATTTTCTTTTTCAAGAGTTTCTTTAATTTCTGCTGAACTTTGATTATAGGCAATTTGTAAAAATCTTCTATAAGTCAAAATATCTGACATCTCAAGAGACAAGTAAAGAATAGGGAAGTTAGACAATTTTACACACAAATTTTGCATAAGCATAGATTTGCCTAATTTTGTGTCTCCTATTAAAAGAATAAATTCTCCACCATATATCCAATGTCCCTCAGGGTCAGGAATATAAAAAATATCTCCTAAATTAAATCTTAATGATTTTGTATCTCTTAATCGTTTTCTTAATTTTTCTTCTATGTCGTCAGAATTTTTTATTTCGACTCCATAGTTCTTGTTCTTATAAAATAAACAGGCAGGGTCGCAATATTTTGTCATAAGGGCATCGTTACAAGAATAACTATATCCTTTGTCATATATATTTTCCACTTGACTTTTTACTTCATAAGGATGTAATGTGTTAGCCCATTCTTTCAAAGCATAATAAATAGCTTCTTTAGGCACTCCTCCTCTTCTAAAAGCAGAGACTATCCTAAGCATTTTATTGTGCCTTGTTCCTTCCATCGCTCCTTCTTCCCACATTTTACTAATACAAGTAATTATGTTGTTTTTACTTTCTTGTAGTGATTTTACGTCTGGTTTCTGTTGAATTTTTGCAACATAATGACTTAGATCTGGTATTATAACATCTTCAATCTCGAAAAGTTTTTGTGGTGTCGCTGCATATTGATGAATATGTTCAACTGACCACTTAAAGAGATTTTCTTCACTCAATTGAACTTTATATAAATTGCTTTTCAAATTTATACTGTTTGCTACCCTTATAAGTCTTGCTCCATCGAATATGTTATCCGCTATTGGAAATAACGATTTCATCACTTCTTTAACAAGGATAGGTAAAGTTTTAGAAGGTTGAAAATTGAACAACTTTGCAGGTATTTCTAAATGATAACCTCTACCACTAAAGAAAATTTTAGGAGTAATTCTATAATCATCTTTTAAAAATTCATAGAAAGCTCTTGTTTTTTCTAAAGTATGTAGAGGTGAATCTTTACCTGCATCTATATCCAAAACAATATTAGTAATTTTTCTAACTCCCTTAAAACCTTTTACTGTTTTATATATTTTCAGATGCTGGAGGATTTCTTCATCATACTCATACATAGAACGATAAAATTCTTCTCCTTTTGCAGGCGTTATTTTAAGTAAATCATTTTCACTAATAATTTTGTTTCGATATTGAATGCCACCAAGAGACACCTCTATAAACAATTTAATTTTCCTTTCTAACAACTACATAGTAGTCTTCTCTTCTATTTTCACTTCTTATATTGTCTTTAAAAATAGTCAAATGATTAGGAGGATTTCTTTTTACTTTTCGCCACATTCTACAAAACGTAGCTGTGTTTCTTTTAAAAGTAGGGAATTGAAATCCTACAAACCTTTGAATATTTTGTTCTATTATGTGAGTTGCCACTATAATTCTATTGTTTTTTGTTTGATTTAACTGGAATTCTATCCATTTTATAAATACTTCTGTAGCAGTCATAATTCCTCATGATTAAAAAGGCAGTTCAACTCCTCCGCTTACATCTAAAGAAGCGTCGTCGTCAACTGAACCTTCTGGTTTATATTTATATGGAGGATATTTAGAAGCGACTTGCTTAATAAATAACTCCTCTAATTTTTGTGCGTTTGTGTGTATATTATTATAAGTTCGATAAGAAGCAGTACCGTCTTGTTTCTCTGAACGATAAGATAAAGCAAAAGGAGACTTTCCTATTGCTGCTTTGATAATCCAATCAGGAAAATTGCCCATATCATCAGTTTCCCAGTCTTTGATTCCTAAGATGGTGAAGAAGTCTCTTATCTTAAATGCTGACCCCCAATCAAGGACAAGATTTCTCATATCTCTTTTGAAGTTACCGGCAATAGTTAAGTATTTGTTATAAGTGCCTCCTTCTTTTTTCTCACATTCCATAGTAACTTTTAACACAACATCCGAAACTTTTGATTCATCATTTACACTCGCCACATTATACTCTATTGTACATTCGGTAATAGTACCCTGTGTAATAAAGTAATCGCCATTAAAACTATTTTTTTTATCTGATAATCCCATATTATTCCTCAAAGTATTTGTTATATCTATCAATTACGTAATTAAGATCGTTAGGAATTCTGTAGTCAAACATACCATCCGGTGATTTTGCCGTAGAATCTCCAATATTATTAGTTATAAAATAATGATTTATTTTTTTATTGTCTACTTCGCACCTTGTTAATAAAACACAAGTAAATAGTCCTTCAACTACCATTTGTGAGTCTAACATCTTGCCAATTGTTTTGACTTTTTCTATTTGTATTCCATTCTTAGTTTCATATTCTGAATGAGAAAGAAATACAAAAGTTAGGTCATTTCTATCGATATTCTGGGCTGTATCGATAATCCTCCAATAAGCTTGAGCCATTTCAGTGAACTTATCATAACTTTTTTCTAAAGCTCTATTAAAATTTTCAAAACCTATGACATATTGAAAGTCGTCTATTACTATCAACTTAATATCTGGTCTTTCTTTTGCTAAAAATTTAATACTTTCACAAAGTAAAGTAGGATTTGAAAGCCTGCTAATCATATTACCTTTTTTTGTTTCTTTATTATAAGGAGTAAACATTCGTCTTGCTCCTTTAAAAGGCAAATCCTTAGTTGCAGTATTAAACAAGAAAGTAGTATTTGGGTCAACAGTTCTCATGGAAGACGATTTCCCCGAACCACTTGCTCCTATTACTAAAATTGTTCTCGACATTTATACGAATCCTTTCTGATAGTAAAAGGCTGCATTAACAGCCTTTTATGTTATTATTTGTTTTGTGTTTTCATCATGCAATATTTTTTACACCATAAAATATCTTCATCTATATATTCACAATATTTGCATTCTTTTGTTTTCTGCTCAGTTATAGTATCGCAGACAAAAACGTTTTTTGTTCTTTCGGTTTTTTCTGGTAGCTCTTTCTTCGATAAACCATTTATATAAAGATAATATTCATCGACGGTCATCAAATCTTCTGCTTTCGAGTATCTTCTGTCATAATCGTGACCGAAAAAGCTATTATGACCGTAACTGCCATACGCAGGTTGTCTATAATAGAAGTTTCTAACACTTTTACCTGAAAACTTATGATTTTTGCCCATTCCTTTTGTGTCGATTATATTCCAGTTTTCATCTGGAAATTCACAGAGAACTAAAGGTTTGTAAGTGACTCCTAATTCTGTTCTTTCAGTAGCCATTTTATAAACTATTTCTTTTGTAGAAGCAAAAAAGAGAATTTTTTCTTTATGGTCAATACAAACAATTATAGGGTTGCTATTTCTGCACAATAATAATTTAGTTGGCTCGGCCTTATTTATTACTGCAATAGCATAACTACCGCTAACTTTTGCTGTTAGTTCTTTTATTCCTTCTTCTAAAGTTTTATACTTATTCAAATAATATACTAAAATTTCAGAATCTACTTCTCCATCTCTATTTTCTTCAAAGTCTTTTTCGTAATCATCTACCATACCATTATGTACGAGACAAATACCTTTTTTTGTAAAAATAGGATGATTGTTTTTGTTATTCTCAGGTTTTCCTTTTGTTGCTGCTCGTGTGTGAAAAATCATAATGGGAGCTTCGCAGTCTAATTCTTCCCAAGGTTTCCCTTTCATTAGTGCAACTGAATCAACATTTTTTTTATGAACTTTTAATACATTGTCAGAGTTTAAAAAGGCGAAACCGGAAGCATCTCTTCCTCTTTCGGAAAGTTCAGCAAAGGCTTCTTCTATATTTTTCTTTGATGGTCTTGCTTTGCCAAAGCAGTAATAGCCCATTATTCCGCACATATTACCATTCTCCTTCTTCTTTTTTAATTTCCTCATAAATTTTCAATTTTTCTTTTCTAAGTTCTTGAACTATTAAATTGCAATGTTTTTCTCTTGCTGCCAATAGTTCAGAGATTACTTTTATTATAGCCTCTATAAATTTTTCCTTTCTTAATTCTTTTCCTAAAAATACAATTAACTTAGGTGCGCAAATTTCTTCTGTGAATTTAGATTTGACACCAAGTTCTACATTTGTAGTGGTATATTCAGCAGAAAATTTAGCTACAATTTCTTGAACCCTGTCTTCATGGCAGGGAAGAAAAGCGTCAAAAGCCATATTTTCTCTCATAGGGACAATTCCTATTTCATATCCACGAAATTGTTCTTTAAGGACTTCCAGCATTTTCTTCCCATGACTGTAATTAGTCAAGAAAGCTATATCTTCTTTTTCAATAACCGGAGCCTTAATTAGTAAAGGAGGAGAAACAAGCCACTCTTCAAAAGATAAATCTTTTGGTCTTATCCAATTTTCTCCAATTGGAGCTGACGTTATTCTCATTTTTTTGTCTGTATATTTGTTGATAATATTTGTTTTAATTAAAATATTTAGTCCAAATAGACAGTCATCTGGAATAGTGAATTTTTTTTCTGCAAAAACACGTGGAATTTCAAATATGTCGCTTGGCATTAAAACCTTTTCATAAGCCAATAATACCGCCAGCTTATGTATTGTTAAATAACTCAAACAAGTTAATGGGGTCTGCAACCAAGACATTGGCATTCTCCATTCTACATGACAAACTCCTTGACCTCTAAACTCTGATTGTCCATAACTCCTTTCTCTTTGTTGTCTTTCTTTTGGATTTTCAAAGATTTCAGATAAAATATTATTAGCAATGACACAATTATTTTTTGTTATTGTATCAGGAAATACTTCCCAAAAACTTGAATTTCTATTTCTAACTGAAAAATGTATATGCCCACCAATAGATTGATTGGACTTATAACTTCCAGAGTAGAGATTCACTTTTTGTTTTCGAGTCATATTTGTTAATTGCTGCATAATCGCAGCAATATTGTTAAACAACGTTATCACTGAGTTACTTGGAGCAGGTCGTATCTCAAACACATCAGAACAACCATCCGTTCCAATGCGAGCACTCATATAATCAAAACCTGATTGATAAAGGTCGCATTCTTCACGTTCCATTCCACAAAGTTCCTTACATTTAATTTTATTGCAATAGGCACTGTGTGTCTTACTCAAAAAGTTGGCAGCATAAACTCCAGACTCTGCCATTAACTCTGGATCTGCTCCCAGCACTAAATTTTTAGTTAATTCTCCAAAAGGAGCTTTCATCTGTGCTTTCATAAAATTCATTACCTTATAAATTGTTTGTGTTCTAGTATGTAAGAATTGATGGTAACCGGTAAAAATCAGATTTGCCTTATTTTCTACTAAGTCGAGTACCTTGTAAAAAGAAACAAAATATTTGAAATATGTTTTTTCAATTAACTTTTTCCCGACATGGCACATAGGACAATCTATTGCTAAAGATATACACACTTTGAGATTAGGATTTTTTTTGAATTCTTCCAAAACAAATTCATTTTTTGTTAAAGGCGAAAGATTATCGATCTCCTTATATGCGAAATCTCTTGAACTGAAAGATTGTCCCAAATAGGATAATGATGTTTCTTTGCTAAACGTTGAGTAAATAGGAAATCCATAACGTTCAAAGGGATACTTGGTGTTTCTATCTGCATAAGAATTTATAATTCTATCTTCGTTTTCCGTTCTTGCAATAGAATAAACTGTATATATACTTCTTACAGGGTTTTTTGAACACTCACAGTCATTTTCATGACTTGTAAGCCAATCTTCTAAAAATCTTGACGATTCTGAATCAAGGCGAAAAGATAATATCTCTGAATTATTGCAAGTTTCACATTCTTTTTTAATGGTATAAATACCCGTATTTTCTTCTTTTTTTATTGTAATTTTTGTTTTTTTTAAACAATGGGCACAAGAATATATGTTAAATTCTTTTTCCATATTTTTTTCTTTCATAATTATTCTAAAATATTAAATAAATTAGGTTGAGTATTCTCTAAAATTAAATGAGTAAGAGGAAAATCCGCGAAGAAAATCTTTAACTTTTTCAAAGCAATATTATCGCTTTGCTCGCGCGACTTTTCAATTATGTTTTTTATATCTTGTAAAAGTGGATTAAAGTTTTTTTTTAGCATTAGTTTTGAAGGATTCATAGTTCCTTCTATTAACTCACTTATTTTTAAATTTGGGATATAATCTAAAAATATAGGTAAATACTTTCTTAATGCTTTCAATTCATCCACAATATCCTGATGAGAGTTATCGATTTTCCATGTTAAGCTTCCAACTGTTGCTTTCAAATGGTCAACAATACACTCCAAAATAGAAGGGAAATAATCATCTCTACCGGTGATGTTGGTGGTGTGATAATTTCCGCTTGTCCTAATAAAAATGTCTCCACTTTTATTTCTTACGTCGTATTTCCTAATTATAGGATGATACATTGCTTTGCAATTTTTGGAATGCACTTCTATGCGGTATACGTATTCTCCACTTTGCAGAGAATTTCGTTTTATCATAATACCTATTCCTTTCTATTCTACGATTTCGTCCATATTGATTCCAATCGCAGACAGAGTAACTCTCTCTGATGGTTTAAGTGGATCAATTGTAATTCTAAGAACTGACAAAGGGAAAAAAGAACGTTCTTCCTCTTTTCCGTTCTCGTGAAGTTTAACTGTTATCATAAATTTTTTTTCTTCTTCGCCATAAATATGCTTTATTGTCAAAGACACATTAGTAAAGAAGTCCTTTAAAAATTTACTTATTTCGATTATGTTTTTATTTGAATCATCATATAAAACACAATGAAATATTAGATTTGCACTTTCTTCTAAATTACGACAAACTAACTTGTTTTCCGTGTTATTCTCTAAAACTTGTTTTACAAAATTTTTTATTCTATCTCTATATCTATATTTCATTTTCTTTTCTTTCATATGTGAAGTGTTTGTCTTTTATATAAAGATCAAGATCATGTTCTTTTCTATTTTCGGAGAATCGTTTTCTTATATATTCTATTGCATCAAAAAGAGAAACAGAACTACTCGAAGAAAAAAGTTTTGTCATTTCTGCAATTTTTTCTGAAAAATGTGGACAAACTGCCGAATAGCCACTCTGTATGAAGAGCTTTATTGTAGCACTATTTATAGACATACCTATATCCAATTCAGCAAGATTTTTGTTACTTGTTCCTCTCATGACAACTGTCATATAGTACAGGGAATGATTTTCATATAACAATGGAACACAAATAAGATTTATAAAGTTAGCCTTAAAATATGTTCTATTTTCAAGAAATTTTTTCACATCAAATGCTACAATTGGGTTATATTCTCCTGCAGGCTTTAGTATCATTTTAGTTGATAAAAAGGTTTCTCTTATAATTTTTTTCATGTTATTTTCCTATGATTCTATATCTTTAATTTCAATATATTCTTTTACAAAAGAACGATTTGTTTTTTCGCAAAAAGACAAAATATTGCTGCAAAAAAAATTTGAAAGTTTATCTTTGCTGACTGATTTTATAGTCCAGATTCTTTCTTTGTATGTCCCTTTACTTCCGAAAAGGTCTTTACTTAACCAACTCTCTTCTTGGGAAAAATGGATAAGAAGTTTTTGTTTTTTTGTATAATATCGCATCTCTTTTTCACAATATCCTGCGATTCCATTCTTATCATAAAATACCGAGCATTCTGGAACAAGAGCCTCAGTAAGAAGTCCAAAGATTATTGGATCTTCTGACAATACATACATTCTATTGCTAAGTTTAAATCTTATGATTTCAATTGGTTTGCTAAAAAAAATGTGTTTCATCTATGCTCCATAAACTTAGTAGATAAATTATCTTTATCAGTTACTATTAGCTTGGCAGAATCCATAAATTTAGTGTAATCTTTTCTTATTAACTTGGACAACAAGAGTATGATATTTTTTTCATAAAACTTATCATCTTTTTCTTTTATTGGGTCTGTGTTAAAAATTATTGGAAGAAAAGGGTCATAATTTTTTGTATGATTTGTATATGCAATGCAATACGGTGGGTTTTTATTCATATCTGCCGGTGTATAACATTCAAATGTTATTTCAGGGAAAGGGACTCTGAGTGTATAAAAAAGGTTATTATATCCTTTTATGTACACTGTTCCGTTTTTATCCATTAAAACTTTTCTTGCTTTGTGAGTAAAAGTATCAACCAATGTTGACAGAAGACGAACATCTGATTCTTTTGTTGTATCAATTTTGACAGCGGCATGCCATCTGTTTATTTCTTTTTTAAGACCTATTAACATTTTTTCCTCTAAATTGTTATTATTTTTTTAAAACTAATTCACTTAAGGCAAACGCCCAATTTCTTTCAAATCTATCATAAGAAGTGTATCGTAATCCTTCTTCCCAAGCGCCATTTTTATAGACCTGACATCTCTGGCAATAATATTTGATTTTAAATTTATCTTCTACTTTTTCGCACAGATAGTAATATATAATGTCTGGAAACTCATCAATGACCATAGTTGACTTAATTACTTCTAAATTAGCAGCAGGTAATAGTCCAAGTCTTATAAATTCGTCTCCACTTTTTCCATTTACATCTCCAAGATGATGAAATCTGTAATATAATTTTTCCATACGAATCACCATGTTAGGGTTTTTTCGTATATTTTTGTTACTTTAGGACAACTTATATCCCAAGTAGTAGAGTCTCTTCCTGAATCATCAAAATAACATCTTAATCCTGTATCTGTTATGAAATAATTGTCCATGTGAGCTTCACAGCAATCTGGAAATTTTTCAGGGATAACATATCTTTTTCTTTTTCTATCATTTCTTAATATCAGAGGTAACTTCTCTGCTATTGCTTTTTCTACTATTTCTCTCTGTTTCATTGAAAATCCTATTTATAATTGTTTGTTTTTGATACTTCCTTTCTTAATGTTTTTAATTCATTTTCATTAAGAAAATTAAGACTTTTTAAATGTATAATTTTACCTTGTTGATATATCATTTGTTCTGTTTTTTCCAAGTTATCAAGTTTTTCTTCTTTCAACATTTTACTTGATGATTTTAATCTATATAAAAGATAAATTATGAGAAAAGAATAAAGAATTATTAACATTTTTAGACATTCCATTATTTACTCCAAAAAAAATAGCTGCATTTCATAAATAAAAAATAAAATGCAGCTGTTTGTTAAAATTTTAATAGTGTTTTTACTAACTCAATTTCTTCTTTTGTTTTGTCTATTTCGGATGGATAAGCCTGAATAGAATCAAGATGATAAAGTTTAATTTTGAGATAAAGAAATGTAAATAAATTTTTTATCCACATCCTTTGAACGTATAGAATATACGCTATTATCAGGAACAAGCTTATCTTTAAGAATAGAAAAGAATTTTCCCACATAGCTGGAGAGAATTCTATGGTGTAATACCCAGATTCATATTCTTGGATTATTTCGATTGGCGCTATAAATAGTACCAGACTAATCACGAATGAAATTATTATCATTTGTAACAAAATTATTTCTATTTTAATTTTTTTCATATTTTTCTCTTAATTTGTTTGTGATGTTTTTATTTTTTTCTGTCCATTATTCCGTCATATAGCAATAATATACCACATAATGCTAATAATAGCGGCTTGTTGGTATAATAAGCAAAGGCCATTCCCATTATTTTGTAGTTCTCATTCCTATTTCCTTTTTTCTTTTGTAAAGACATTCTTACAATTTTGACATTCAAATTGCTCAAATTGGTATTCAGTGAATAGGTACTCTCCACATCCACAAATTTGTTTTGTATTCTCTATATATAAAACAACGTTTTTGTTTAATAACTTAATTTTATTTATAGGACATCTTATCGGGAATACGCCAAAGTTTTTATCAAAATCAGAGACTGTTCCGCCTGCTAATAATTTGCAGTATGACTTTTCATTATAAGCGCAGCCAAAACAACCTGCACTTTTGTCATCCTTCTCTGCGAAATTTGATTCTTTAATTTTCTGTAATAATTCCTTAGCTTCTTCTTCTGTTTTGAAGCAGTTTCCAAGAAACCATCCAAGAATATCAGAAAAACTTCCTTCCCAAAGAAAAGAACGTATTTGTATATCAGAACGGTCATAAACACAATAGTATTTTTCCTTTCTTCTTGGTTTCCACTTCTTATTTTCTTCTGTCATTTTTTACTCCAAATAATTAAGCTTACAAATGAGTGCTTTAACTATTTCAACAGGAATTTCTTCAAGTTTTGTCTTTTCCCAAGTATTTTCCAGCTCAGGTGAAGGTTTTTCTTCTATTGAAAAGTCTGCATTAACAACTATGTCAGGAAGAGTAGAAGTACTTCCGTTCTCATTCTTTTTGACACAGCGAAATCTATATTTGCCTTCACTATTCTTATACGGAGTTATTATTGCCGATCCCATTTTTATTTCCTTTCTTATTCTTTGGTAACAATTGAAATTATATTCTGATAACGTACATTTGTTTCTTCGTAAAAAAGTTCGCAGCGAGAAGAAAAAAAAACAACTTCCGTTCCAAAATAAAGAATTTTAATATTCTCATAAAAGATGTTACCATCTATATGTCCTAAAAAAATTCCAAAGGATATAACAACTAACCTATTTAATTATTTTAATTTCCAATCCATATCTATCGGATAAAAGCTTCGTTTTCCACTTTTATCTTTTAATAAAACAACTTTTTTAAGATGTCTTATAGCTTCTAAATGTCCTTTCATTGGGACTATTGATGACCATTCAACAAATCTTCCAGTTGCAATCTCTTGGTTAGAATGAGCTTCCGCCATCACTTCTTTGTTGTATTTCATAGCAAGTCTGATCCTTTCTTTAGAACTTACTTGCTTTAATACATTATAGTCATTTTCTAATAATCCTTCTAAGATTTCAGATTCCTCCATAAAGAATATTGGCTTAGTTCTCAGCAATTGAGAAACTAAAAAACACTTATCCTTATTATAAGGGAGAATTTTATCCTTATAGAGTAAACCTGAGTTGGTAATTATATGAATTACCCATTTAGGCTCATAGGGAGGTGCGTCTTCTGATGGAATTTCATAGACTTGTTTTACTTCTGATACTGTCAGAAATATATCCAGTATCATATCGTAAACCCTATCTCCTTTTAAATTGAGAAGGTCTTTTATCCTGAAATCCTTTATATTCATACAACTTTTTTCCTATTTTAAATAAAAAAAATAAGCAGTTTAATGACTTGCTCAGGTCTTAAGTTTTATGCTTTAGTAAAATCCCCGAAATCTTCGGAGTTGTTGTTACCGAAACAAACTCTATCGTACATTTTGTCAACACGAACAGAGCGTACTTTACCCTGTTCATAGTTGCAAAAGAAACTTTCACCAATTTGTATCACTGGAAAGTCTTTATTGAGATACCCTATGATAGGAATCTCAGCTTTCCAATCTTCGAAATCAGGACCAAACTTTTCACCAAATCCGGCAGTTTTTGCCGTTTCAAACACGGCGTCCCACCCTTGTGGGCTACCATTTCCATTCACGGTTTCGTACCATGAATACTCTACTTCGCCGTCAATGGTTACTTCATAGTAGTAACCATTGCTTTGGTAGATTTCTGCCAATCGTACTTCCATCTTTCCTCCTGTATATGTTATAGATTTTAAAATTAGGGAGAGGTGGATTATTCCACCCCTTCCCAACATCCCGGAAAGGTTCTGTAAACCTTACCGGTAAATTTATCCATTAATTCACCACCCGAGGACAATTCAAACGGACTATTCTCCTCGAGTAGGTCGGACATTCTCCAACCTTCGTGGAATATTATCCTTGCCGGGGAAATTATCAGGCATTCCCCCTTCTCTTCATTAAGGATAAATTTTTGCACATTTTCGGCTAAAAGCACCGGAGGATTATCTCCGTGTTTAGAGAAGATTTCCCTATTTTCGGTTACCCATAGGGATAGCCTTTCGGAAATCTTTCTGTCTCCTTTCGGAGAATAGTTTTCAATCTTCATTCTCCTTTGATGATTTTCTGAGTCTCTAATTACAAAGTTCTCCATTTTTATCCATTCCTCCCGATATTCAGGGAAGTAATAGACTGCTTTTTCATACAAAGACAGTCTCTGAATTTTGAAATAGGAAGTTTTTGGCATTATGTAAATTGGAACCCTGTTAAATAGCTCCTCCACATCTTCTTTTTTTTGCACTATTGTGTCGAAGGAAAATCCTCCTTCTTGCAAATCATTTGCGGGAGACAAAAATAAACAATACTTGTCATTGCGAAAAATAATTTCGCCTTCTGTAAGCTTTGTAGTACGGGGTTCTTTTAGTTCGATTTTCGGGACATATCCATTATGCCCCGATAATTGAATTAAATATCTATTTGTTTCAATCGATAAATCGGTTGAAAACGAGAGACTCTCAATTGCGGACAGAATTCTTCTGAAATTCTTGATTGTTGTCTGCATTTTATGCTCCTATAACTTTCTGTTAATTAAAAAATTAGTAGTAGATAAGGGAATCGAACCCTTAAACTTAGCAATAATTACTAAGTCAAAACCATATTCTACTATCCCCATACATAATACATAAAGTATTACTTTCAATACCTTAGTTTATGTAGGGAAAATTAGGGGAATAATCCCCTATTTGAACTCTATACCTTCAACTTCAAGAGTGCGGCTATTAGTCCAAATTAACAGACGCCCTTTCGGGCTTACAAATGTTGCCATTTTCTTTCCACCGATAGTAACGCTCTTTATAGACTTAATGTCTACATCAGATCCGTCCATCGTGACGCCTTGCGCCATTACTAACACGGTGTCTTTGGAAAGTTCTTGCTCTGCCACGAACTCTCCACGTCGATTCACAGTAAACAGGCCTACGCCTGTCAGTTCAACAGCCATTATAACCTCCATAATTTTATTATAAAATGTTTAACTAACCATTCTCTCGGGGGAAACCCCTCGCAAGAGGGGGTGGCAGTAGTGAATATCTCTCTCTCCCAATGTACAACTATTTTTTTCACTGGCTTAATATTAAACTAATATTGTGATAAAAGATTAGTATAAAAATTTTTTTATATTATTTTTTATATATATGTACTTTTTTATTGCTATTTGTATTTTTTTTTCATATTTTTTTGATAGTTATCTGCTCGTATTAGCCAGAATAGACAAGGCGACCAGATATTTATAATGCTGAGAACTCTGATAATGACCTGATAAGTGAGAACAGAGGTAGTATAGTAGAAATACTATATGACTAAAGGCAAAACAGTGTTATAAACGTTTGTTATATTCGTGAAATATAATTGGAATTGATTGAAAAATGGAGGTTTATCGACCATTTTTAAGCCCTTACCTATGGATTGTACTGCCCAGTCGTAAACATTTAATTTAAAAAAAGGAATAAAGAAATGTCAAAGTTAGATATAGTTAGTAACAACGGAATAAGAATTAAAACACCTCTCGAAGAGCTGCAGGAGAAGACTTTCATGGTAAATAAATTGATTGATCAGCTGAATACTTTTGATAGATTGAAGAGAAGAATGCGAGTCGTATTAAAGAGAGCGCCTAAAGTATTGCCGATAAATGAAAATGAAATAACAGAAATGAGAGAATACATGATTGAGATGGATTTAGCAGAAAATGTGTCTTATGCTCAGTTGGTTAGTGCTATTGTTGATAGAAATGATGCTAAAAGAAAGTATTATGATGGTTTAAATAATAACAAAGAATAAAGTTTTCAGTTAGCCAAAATCGTTTGCCGAGGCTATGTGGCTTGCCGCTATCGCTATCGCCACGCCTCGGTAGATGTTGCAGGTAAAAGAAATGATAAAAAAGGTAAGATTAGATGATAGAGATAAAAAGAAAGGTTTTAGGTACTTTTCCTTTATATACGGAAGAAGAAGCTAAGATTAAAGGCATAAAGTACATCAATTGGTATGAAGCAAAGCAGGCTGGAGTATATTGTGTAAGTGATGATGGCTATGTAGGAATGGTTATAAAGATATATAAGTTAGTTAGTAGTAAGATTAAGAATTATGCTGCTTATGAGATAGTCCTTCCTTATGGAAGATTTAAAGCTATATATAAGGGAGATGTTCTTGCTTCAAAACAATCCTGTAATGTACAGCACCGGTTAGATAAAAATGGTTCTTTTTCAAGAGCTTCTGCAGAAACTTGGGGGGAATCATTGTTAAAGAAACGTAGAATTAAGAAGTTATGCTCTATTATCGCATTTTCCTTGTCTAAAGGAAGTCTTGATTATGAAGTACTCGGGAAAATGATTGATAAAAATGCACAGAATTATGTGGCAACAGCTAAAAGATTTTTAAAACAGAAAGAAGTTATGGCAGAAGTAGAGAAATCATTAAAAGAGAAGCTCTCCAAACTTGGAATAAATGAAGAGTTTGTCATAAACGTAATTAAAGAAGCAGTAGAGATAAGCAGAAATAAAAAGGATGCCAAGAATTTATTAGCTTCCGCTAAACAATTAAGAGAAATGCTTGGAATGAGAGAAGGAACGCAGACACCTGAACGTATGGTGGCTATTTCTGCTACAATGGAGAAGATAGAAGGTCTCTCTGATAATTTAAGCATAGAAGATGTGGAGTACGAAGATGCAGATTAAAATGAGATATAACAGAGCAATCGTATCATTTGAACCAAAGGATTGGGACAACGGTACTGCAAGAGCAGCAATTGCTTATATGAAAGAGAAAAAAGCTATAAATAAAGATTTAGCATATTATATTCCTACAACAAAAGAATGGAGTTGTCAGTTAGGATTAAGTGCTAAATTACATGACTTATCACATTATTATACGAAGGAGTATGATGAAAACTGCAGGAAAGAGCAAGAAGAAGACGAAAAAGTGTTAGACGATATGTTCGGGGAACAAGATGACTAATCCTATAATTGAAAAGCTTAGAAGCGATTTCCTATTGTTTAGTAAATATATCTCTCCTGCTACGTTTTATAGTCCATTTGCAGGTGTACACAGAGAATTGGAATCGATTTTAAGAGATGTTTCAATTACACAGGCTAACGTCATACTCCCCAGAGGATTGGCTAAGACTACATTTGTTTCGGTGATGTACCCTCTTTACCATATATTCGCAGATAACCCAGAAGGGAAAAGAAGGTACATCTACATTGTTTCTAAAACAAGAGATATTGCAATCGGTTCTCTTGTCCAAATAAAAGATATACTTGAGTATAGCGATAACTTTAGAGCAGTATTCGGGTATTGGGGTAAGCAGACAGCAATAAAATGGAGTGAAGATCAGATTGTTTTAGCCGATGGAACTAAAATAGTGGCAAAAGGAACAGGCCAGCAAATAAGAGGAACTAATAACCGCTCAGTACGACCCACATTGATTATCTTAGATGACCCGGAAGATGAAAATAATACCAAGACAAAAGAAGCTATGGATGCTAATTTTATATGGCTTGAAAAGGCTGCTTTGCCTACGCTTTCTTTGGATAAAAGTAATTTTGGTAAAATAATTGTGGTGGGTACACCAATACATCAAAATTGTATTGTTGAAAGATTGGCTAATGACCCTACTTGGCGTACTATGAGAAGAAGTTATATTTACACTAAGTCGGATGGAACGCAGGCAAGTCTGTGGAGTTCTATGCTGTCATTAAAGAAACTGCTCGAAATGAAAGAAGCAGCAAAAGCTTCGGGTAGATTATCAGCATTTTATTCCGAGCGTATGTGTGAAATAATCGGAGATGAAGAGCAGCTCATACAGCCTGATTATATACAGTATTATACCGGTGAATTTTTTAAAGATTCTGCTGGATATGGATATTTGAAATTAAAAACTGTCAATGGAATTGATGAGAACAGGACTATTCCTGTTAATGTTTTTATGGGAGTTGACCCTGCATCTTCTACTAAGAAATCTGCTGATTATAGTACGATTGTACCGATTGCTGTTGATGCTCAACTGAACAGATATGTTCTAAAATATATGATGAAAAGAGTTACTCCAATGACTTTAGCTGACCATATCTTTGATTTTTATGATGTTTATAGCCCACAACGAACCACAATAGAGTCAGTAGCCTTCCAAGAAATGCTAAGGGAATATGTAAAAAGCAAAAAATATATGTATGGTCTCGACACAAAAGAAAGCCCAAGAACATCAAAATCTTCAAGATTAGAGTCCCTTGAACCTGTTTTTGCTCAAAAGAAAGTATATGTAATGGAAGAGGGTATGGATGACCTTGTTAATCAGCTTATTACATTCCCAAGAGGAAAATTTGACGATTTACTTGATGGATTCTATTATGCCAACAAAAGAATATTTCCTCCTGCCCATGGAGAGATAGCAGAAAAACCAAAGGTAAAAGAGAGAAAAAGAAGGTTCACAATAGGAAGTTGGATAACAGCATAAAGTGTTTTATGTGTAACTTATTTTAATAATTGATTATTTTTTTAAATTATATAATTTTTGGCTATGGAAACAAACGAATCAAAATTTACCTTAGAAATATTTCACGAATACAGTTCACGCAGGCTGTCTTGGATACAGTTATCGCAGAAAAGTCGTGATTTTGCTATAGGAAAGCAATGGGAGCTTGAAGATTATCAGGATTTAAAAGATCGCAGGCATTTCCCAATAGTAGTTAATGTAGTTTATCCTGCTATGCAGCAATCAGTTGCTATGCTTACTACAAATAAACCAAAGTTTGCGTCCACCGCAAGAGATGATTCTGATGGACAAACCGGCAGAGTCTTCGCTGATTTAATGAGTTATATCTGGGATTACAATAATGGCAATGCTGAGTTAAAGATGCAAATTGAAGATGCTTGTATCACTGGACAAGGCTACATTATGCCATATTTTGACCAGAATAAAGATATGGGTAAGGGAGAAATATGCTTTAAATCTGTTCCACCGGAAGAGGTTTATCCAGACCCAAATTCGAGAGATAAATTCTTTAGAGATGCAGCGCATATTCTGATTGCTAAAGAAATTACCTATGAGCAAGCGTGCTCTACTTATCCGCAGTTAAAAGAGTATGATAAGAACATATTCCAACAGGATTACGAAAAAGTGGCTATCAGCAGAGGAAATCGTGTTGGTATGGAGGAAGATCCATCATTAAGTGCCTATATGGACACTTACCACAGAAAATATTCGTTGATAGACAGGTATTCGAAAAAGAAAATTCCACTTTATAAAGTATTTGAACAGAGTAATCAGGAAGAGAAGACATTTGTTGGAGAGGAAGACTTTGCTGCTTATAGTGAAGAGCCTGCAGTAGCTGTTCTCAATGAAGGACAGGGAACTCCTTCTTATTATCTGAAAGAAAATGAAGTTAGTTACTTCATGGGATTATTCGAGCAGACTGGTGGAGTATTTTTTACTGCCCAATTACCAGATGGCTCATCTCAGGTGGTCGCAGGGCCACCTGAAACAGCAGATCCGCAAATAGCTCAATTTTATGTGCAGGGTAGTTTAACCCAAATACAGCCATTAAATAAAATGCAGCTTATAGATGCTGGCATAATACAGGTAACACAGATTCTAGAAGATAGAATATTTAGGAATCTTGTCTTTGGAGGTGTATCTTTATTTGAAGGATATATGCCAAATTTAGAAGATTATCCCATAGCAAGGCTTGTATTTAGAGATAATAGAACCCCATATCCAGAAGGAGATGTTCCTCTTGTCATGGGAATACAACAATGGATAAACAAAACAAGAAGTTTATTGTTATCTCACGCTACTAATAATACTAACATAAAAGTAATCGTTAATAGAGGTTCTATTGCGAATAAAGAGCAGTTTGAAGAGTGGTTGTCGAGTGCCGGTACAAAAGTGTTAGAGATTGATATGTCTGAGCCGTATAATGTTCCTATCATAGTACAGCCGGCTCCTTTGCCAAATGAATTATATAAAAGCGAAGCTGACGCAAGAAGAGATATTCAAGAGATATTCGGATTATACTCTATGATGGGTGGAGATAGCACTAATGCTCCAGAAGCTTATAGAGGAATCGTAGCTCTTGACGAATTTGGTCAAAGACGCATAAAATCAAGAAAAGATGATGTTGAAGAAATGCTTAATTACTTTGGTAGAATTATAGTAAGTTTTATCCAAACTTATTATACTGAATACAAAGTAATCAGGATAGTTAGACCAAATAATAGTGACGTTAATGTAGAGATAAATAAACCTATTTATAGCGATCCTACTAAGTCTTTTGCAGGAAAAATCAATGATGTAACAACCGGTAAATATGACGTTATAGTCGTTTCTGGTTCAATGTTGCCATCTAATAGATGGGCAATGCTTGAGTATTATCAGGGACTATATAGAGACGGAATTATAGACCAGCAGGAAGTGTTGGCAAAAACAGAAGTGGCTGACAAAGAAGGAGTAATCGAAAGATTTGGTCAAATTTCAAGACTACAAGCACAATTAGAAGAAGCTATGAACAGGATTGGTAAGTTAGAGGGTGATATGCAGACTATGGAAAGAGAGAATGTACACCTTAAACAGTCCGCTGAAATGGCTAAATTTAAAGCAGATTTGAGTATTATTACTAATAAAGCTACAGCTTCGAAACAAATTATGGATAATAGAATGAAAGATGAGCAGAATAATAATAAGGCAAAGGTTAAATTGTTTTTAGATTCTGTTCAAGCAGAAGCAGATAACATTATTGAGAAAGAGAAATTAAATTTAAAAAATAAACAAAAAGGACAAAAATGACTAATGACGTAAACGAACAGAGCCTAAATAATAGCACCTCTGTTGAAGGTCAAGTGCCAGATGCCGATAGCTATTTTGACTATAATTCTGGTGAACAGGCAAGCGATTCTATAGACCAAGTGCCTGAACAGAGTGTTCAGTTACCACCTGTGGGAACGGTAGAAGAAACAAAGCCTAATGATAACGATTTAGTTCGACTAAAGTATTATCAAAGCGAGTACGATAAAGCAAGAATAGAGAACGAGAAGTTAAAACAGATTCAAGAACAAGTAAATCCATTACTCGAATTTATTGGTTCTGATGAAGAGTTAAAACAAACTATTATAAATAGGTTTAAAGAAAAGCAAAATAATGTTGCTAAACCACCTGTTTATAATACTCATCAGGTTCCTATGAGTTCAGTTAGAGAAAATCAGGAATTACTAAAAGTACTTGAGCAAGAACCACCGACACCTCCGGTAAAGCCGTCATATTTCAATGATTATGACGCTTTAAATGAGCCTGAAAGCGATTCTGCTAAGTATATGAAGGATTTTAACTCTTATTTAACTAATATTGCTGACTATAACTATAAGTTTGGTAAAGCCCTGAAATACGAACAAACTATGATAAGAGAACAGAAAGCTCAAGAGGCCGAAGCAAGATATTTGTTAAGCCAAACAGAGAATGTTCTAACATCACAATTTGGACTCTCATCTCAGGAAGTACCGGAATTTATAAGTGAAATGTCAAGACCAGAAAGTATCACGCTTGAAAACTTGGTTGGACTTTGGAAAATGAAAAAAAATAAATCTACAAATCCATCCACAGGCAAACCAAACTCATTTTTACCGCCTGTTTCCGTAGCAGGAACACAAGGCAACCCTGTAAAGCCGAGTTTGAGAGGTATGAGCCAAGAAGATATAGATTTTAACACTATGTTCTTTGGCAAATAGTGGATATTTCATAAGGAAATAGAAAAAATGGCACAAGAAAAGCAACTTTATAATGGTGGGTCAACAAGTGTTCTGTTTACAGACAGACGAAATTTTTACAATGACCCAAATATGGTTAAAGAATTATGGACTGATGAGACTCCATTATTAACTTTAGCCGCAAATTATAATACAGTAACAAATTTAGCTGACCCTAAGTTCAAATTATTTGAACATAGAAATCCTTGGGTTGACCAAAGATTCCAGATAAAAGAAGGTGAAACTTCTGTATTGACTAAAGGTAATACCAGTATTACAATTGATATGCCTACAGCTTCAACCTCTAACTTTATTGGTTTAGGTTCAGCTCCAAGCAGAATGTTAATAGGACTTGAGTGTACTGTTCATGCAAACTCAAGTGGAAAACCATCTGGTCAAAGAAAGGCGATAGTGTTAATCACAGGAGTAGCCACAGACTTATCCAGCATAACCATCAAATGTATCTATACTGCAGGCGGCTCTTACACACTGACCGGTTCAGAATGGTTCGTTATTGTTGGTAATGCTCATGGTGAGGGTTCAAGTTCGCCAGAAGCATTCAACGATGAATTACAGGTAGTCTGGGGTGAATGCCAGATGTTTAGAACTCCGCTTAAATTGAACAAGACTTTAATTACAGCAGCTCTCAGAGGTGAAAGAAAAGAACTGATTCGTCTCCGTAAGTTAGCATCACAGATCCATAAAATTCAGAAAGAAAGAGCTTTCTGGTTTGGTGGTTCATATAGTGGTTCTAATTTAGACCAATCAGATACCTTTGGAGAAACTGTTATTACTGATGCTGATGGTGAATTAGTAAGAACAACCATGGGTGTTCTTGAAGCAATGTTAAGATACGGTCTCACTTCTGGGGATAATCAGACAATCTTTGATATTACTGAATCTACTTATACCTATGCTGACTTTGTTGACCAAACAGAAAAAGTATTCCAATACTTCCCAGAAAATGGGGTAAAGACTATGCTTGCCTCTGCAAAGATGATGTCGTATTGGTCTAAACTTGAAGGTTCTGGTGGAGCAGGAATAGCAGGTAAATCAAAGTGGACTATCAAGATGTCAGATATGAAACGTGATACAATCGGTTTCAACTACAGATTACTTGAAACACCTCATGGGGTTATTCAGTTAGTACCAACTCCGGCATTAACTCGTTCTCCTTATAACGGTTATGGAGTAATTGTTGACAGAAACAATTTGACTCACTACATTTATGAACCATCTGAATATAGACAGAACATTATAACAGATAATGCTCCTCAATATCAGAAGGACGAATTCTTCTCTTATGAGGGATTAGGAATGACCTTGAGAGAAGCACATAAAGTATTCCGATTGGTATAAATCGATCAAAAGAGTGGTGGGTTTTCTCCTTTTATCCTACCACTCTTTTTTTTTATAAGGAAAAAACATGACTTTAAAAGAAAAAATAGAAAAATATACTGGTGCAGCAGCCAATGCAGACATAGATGCTTTTGGAGAAATAGCATCTAATTTGATTCTAAATAAAATACCTTTGGAAAAAGCAAGATTATTTTCTACTCAGGATGGTTTTCTTGATTCTACATCAGTTTCTGGGAAATTTGCTGTTCTTATGGTAGAAAATTCGTATGATGTTGCAAAGCAAATTCCTCCTGAGCAGAAAAAATTAGCTGCAAAATCTGGAAGCATATACGAAGCAACCGAAACCGCCCCTGTTTATTATATAGAAAGTGGCACCCTTTATCTCTTACCTAATGGTGCAGGAACAATTACATCTATTCCGTATCCAACATTTTCTTATAGCAATTCAGATATAGCTGGATTTCCAAAAGAATACTCTATTTGTGTTATACTACAAACAGCTATATACCTTCTCATAAACAAATTGAATACTATTGTCGAAGCTATGAAAGCATATTCATTAACATCTACAACGGTACCGACAGCTCCAACAGCACCTTCGTTTACATATACTGACGCTGCGCTTGGGACTTATGTCAATTCCCTTGATATAATTACAACCGGAGGTTTTGTTGGTTATCTTTCCGTTATAGACTCAACGATTATGTCGGAATTAACTACTCTGCTGGCTGATTTAAAAACATTCGTTCAGACAGAAGAGGACTTTGAGAAGTCTGATTCTCAAGGTGGATTGATTAAGGCAAAATATGAACAACTGAGTCTGCTTATATCTGAGCAGCTAAACAAGTTTAATAGTGGTCTTGAGGGATATAAGAGCGAGTTAGAAGTAGCAATAGAAAAATATAGGACAAAAAGTCAGATGCTTATAAAATTAGCAGAAGACACAACATCTTTAAACTTAGCAAATGAAGCAAAGGAACTTGAAAGACAAATATCAGAATACGCTTCTAAGATCCAAAAATATATGCAAGAGATTAACTCTTACGGAGTACAGGTGCAAAATGAAGTTGCAGCATTTACAGCTAAATCTCAGAAGTCGTCTAAAGATATTGAAAATTTAATAGCTCAAATTCAATCATTAAAAACAGAACTGAACAGTACTTTTCAGTTATTATTAGGTGCATAATGACTTACGATAATGCAAAAGAGTTAATAGAAGTTGGAGCAGAAGATTTAAAAGGTTCTGAGAGCTTAATATTACATCTAATGAAAATGGCATTGGAAACCTTTGTTACAGAGACAGATATTTTAAGAGACTTAACTGATATAACTTTAGTTAGTAGAACTGTCAGCTTTAACATTCCAACTGGGACTAAAGTCATATATTGGGTTAAATGTTATAAAGCTGATGGCGAAGAGTCTAAAGAGGTAAAGTATTCTATTCTTGATGGCAAGATAAATTTTTTCGATAGATTCGGAAATGTCATAACAGCAATGCCAAGCGAAATAGCAAGCATAAAGGTATATAGAAGCTGTAAACCATCTGCTATTTCATTAACAGATACAATACAGATACCTGATGAGTTTCAGATGGCAATTGTCCATTGGGTACTGCATAAATATCATCTAATGAAAGGAAGAACACAGGCTTCTTATCCGAATTTGAAGGAGTACGAAAAGTTAGTTAGCATGGCAAAAAGACAAGCTAATACTCAGCAAGATTTAACAACTTATAACATAGGCTAAAAAATGAAAATAAATGATTTAATATATATGGTAAGTCAGATGGATGATTTACAAAAAGAGGAGTTAATTACGAGACTTGATTTAGATGTTTCGCCAAGAACTGTATTGTTCAAACTTGAAGATAGTGGAAGCTACATTCAATTATCCAAGAATAAAAATTTTCCAGAACTGGGAAATCTTTATGATGCGTCAACTACTTGGATTATGGATGTGAATATTCCAGATGGTTATGCTGCTTCTAAAATAGAGCTTACATATTTTGATGCTAATCTTACAAGGCTTACCCCACTTACTCTTTCGACTGATTATGAAGTAATAAATAGAAGCGGTATTGCAAGTTTTGGAGTAGAAATAACAAATTTAACTTTTGGAACATATTATTTAATGATACAAGTAATAAAAATATAACGAGGAAGAAAAATGAATATAAGTGAACTTCTTTACGCAGTTGGCTCGATGGACAGCCTACAAAAAGCTCAATTTTCTAAAGACCAATGTCAAATTGGTGGAAAAAAACAATTTATTTATGAAATTGGGTTTAATAATGCAGGCGTATATGGCGTCAAAAAAGACAAGAATATTGGGACTCCAAGTTTATTATCATTTACAGAAGATGGAGATAATCAGGTAGCTTCTTTTTTAACTGAACTACTGCCTAATAAGGTTGGCCTAACAGGAGCAAAAGTTTATCAACAGATTGGTGCGCCAGATTGTAATTTATTGTTTGATGAGAAAACAGAAACAATTCTTTTAACAGGTAGTGCTGAAACTATTGTAATTTCAATTCCTACAAGCGCCTTATATGATGGAGCTAAGAATTTCTTAGTAATTGACTATATAGATTTTGGAGGTTAATGTGAAAAAACTCTATGTAATATTTCTGGTAATGAGTATTGTTTTATTTGGACAAAATCTTGACAAAAGTCCTAAAAGACTTAGTACAGATGATGTAATGAATAAAGTAACTCAGATAACATCAGAAGCATTGCGTATGGAATCTGTGGCATTGAATAGCTCTTTATTTTATGATGTATCTGACACGGTTACAGTAGCGTCAGATACATTATCTAAGTTCATGATAAACAGCGACTCTTTGACACAGTTATATACAAAATGGTTCGAGTTTGAAATCTGGGCAGACGATACCGTAGAGGTATGCTTGTCATGGTGCTTTTGCCCAGAAATGACATATCTTGTCATACCTAATTATTCTAACAAATTATCATTTCCAAGAATGATACCGGTGAAGAACATTTATATTAGAAGGTATAATATAACTGGCGAAACTGGTACTCCGAGATGGTACATAAAAATTCAAGGAAGATAGGAGAAGAAATGAAAAAGACAATATTATTTATCTTGTTCTTATTACTTACTATGATAATCACTCCACAAAGCTACACAGAACGATATGTCAGAAGTCAAATTAGTGGACTGAAATTTTGGCTTGAGGCAGATGATACTACTAATTTCGTAAAAGATGGAAATAATTATATAAGTTATTGGTTTTCGGAAGACCAAGATAAAACTGTTTCTTCTGAGCTAATAGACAGCAAATATAATGGTGGAGGAACAGATACAACTGGTTTTTGGTCTTATTGGACTGAATCCTCTAATAGTATTTCTTATGCTGTACCTGATAGTGGTTTCTTTAGATTTGGTTCAAGAGTTGGAGCAACACCATATTTTTATAGAAATATAAGTGCGGCTGTTGGAGAAACATATAAAATTTCATACAAAGTAAAGAGTCCAACATTTAGAAGTTTTGTATATGCCTATATTGGTAGTTCTTATTCTTCATTATCTACAACTACTGTTACCTCTGAATGGCAAACTGTAGAAGTATATGCAACAGCAAGAACGACAGACCTTAATCTGTACTTTCAGATAGGTGGTACAGGTATAACTGATTCTGTTTCAATCAAAGACTTTAGTGTAAAAAAGATATATGGTTATCACCTTGCGCAAAGGACAGCTACCAATCAACCGCAATATGTTGATGGTGCTGTCAAATTTGCGACTAATGATATAATCTACATTGATACAATACCATCAACATCTCAACCATATAGCATTTATGTGTTATATAAAACAGATACTACTCCTGCAGTAAACAATTATATTGTATCCAATACTACAAAAGTTGGTGGTGGCCTTACACTGGTTTCTAATGTAGGGATTAGACATGTTAGCCATACAGGTGCTATTTCTATATATGCAGGTTCAAGTGTTGATTCTATGTTTATGCCATTGGGTTCTTATGCATTAGCTAAAGGAATATTTAGTGGTTCCTCCTCTGTTGAACAGATAAATCATGGTACAAGGACAGTGGTCAATGCAGGTACTAATTATCTTGGTGGTCTTAGTGTAGGTGGATTCTGGTACTCTGGAACAGCTACATGTTTTGCGAATATATCGGTTAAGTTAATTATTGTGAAGTCTGGAGTGGCTTCGTTGTGCGAGGATTATAAGATTAAAAAATATATTTATGACAAATATGGTATTGGTTCTTACTAATACAAAAATAGGAAAGGCGCCACTATGAGTGAAGAAACAAAAAGAAAGCTGAAAGAAGAAGGAATAAACGTATTGGTTGTAGATAAGATCTATGTTTTTTTACTCATTCTTGCTATGTTTCTATCTATTGGGATTGCATGGGGAACGACCTCTAATCGCATAGATAATGTCGAAAAAGTCGTTATTACCCATGGAGACTGGATTGAAGAACATAAAGAAGAGGATAAAGAATTTAAGATTTTAAATGTAAAGTCTTTAGAGAGGATAGAAAGCTATCTGCAGCAAATATGTGATAAAAACAATATAAATTATAGGATACAGGAGTAGAAATGAAAAAATGGTATAAGTCTAAATTATTTTGGACTGGACTCATTATGGTTGTCTATGGTTTCTTAAAAAGTTTTGGTATATTTACAGAAGAACTTGGACAAGGAACAATAGAAATCATACTTGGTCTTATAGTAACAATTCTTAGATTTTTTACTAAAGACCCATTGCTCGAATTAGATAATAAAAAATAACTAAACTGGGGTCGAAAGACCCCTTGTCAACAAAAAAGGAAAAAGGATTTAGCATGGAAAAGAAAGAGTTAATAGAGCTGTTAAAACAAGAAGCAAAAGCATTAAATGTTGATTGGTGCATTCTTTGTGCTATTTTAATGAACGAAAATGAAGATTTGAGAGGCATAGATCCAAAAACAGGCAGCCTAAGAATTAGATACGAAAAACACGTAGAGAAAAGAATGTTAAAAAAACGTATTGACCCTAATGAAGCTTATCTTTTAGCACTATCTTATGGACTTCCCCAGATTATGGGCTTCAATTATGCACTTTGTGGTTTTAAGTCTGTTAGAGAAATGAAAGAAGCTTTTGCAGACGAAAAAGCACACTTAAAAATATTTGCAACTTTTATAAAGAACTCAAATCCATTATATCAAGCTATTAAAGAAAAGCATTTTGCGAACATAAGCAAGCTATATAACGGAGCAGGCTATATGAAGAATAACTACATGACAAGACTAATCACACATTACAATAAGGCAAAAGAATGGAATTCGTAAGATATTTAATTTCAGTATTGTTTGGTATTCTTATAGGTTATTTTATTACAAAAGCTTTACTCCCCAAGGTACCCCCTGTTTTATATAGAACAGAGTATAAAGAAGTTCCGGCAAATATTAAAGATACCGTCAGAATATGGCGGAATTTACCCGACAAACACGAAAGGCAGAGAGTCGATACGGTAGAATATTATAGAGTACAATATAAAGATAGTATTGTTTATGTTGCGTATAATTCTACCGTACCTCTCGACAGTTCTGGTTTTGATTTTTGGGAAATAAGATATAATAACTTGCCGCAGATAGACTTAGAACAACCGAAAATTACATTTTGGAATAGGTTCTCATTTTCAATACAAGCTGGTTTTGGATATGGAGTATTCAACAAAAAACCAGATTTATTTGTCGGATTAGGTATAGGATATAAATTATAATGCCAAGAGAAGTATTAGACATACGAGAATTTAAGAATTGGAAAACAAATGCCGATTCTTATGATTTAGACCCATCAATAGGTATAAATTGCGTCAATATAGAACCAACCGATAAACTTGGTGTGTTAAGAAGTATGAAAACTGATGTTACATATTATGACGAAGCTGGCGATTATTACCCTGCTCTTTATAGCATGTCTGAGGGAGTATTCCTTACTGATGATACAGGGCGCAAACATTTGATATTCATAGTGAAATCTGGTGCTTATGTCGGTTTACATCAAATATTTGACTTTAACGGAACAGGAATGACCTATACTCAATTAGACACTTCTCCTTGTTATTCATTGAGTCTTGGCAGTAACTGTGTAATAACAGGTCGTGGAAATGCTCTGCCTAAATGGACAGGATATTGTCAGACAAATAATTTCATAAGAAAAACTAACAGCACTATCACTGCAACAATGGGAACTTCAAGGATTTCTCTTGGAGGGACACTTCCAGCTACATCAAGGACTGTTAGAATTACTAAAAGCGTTGACCATAGTACTGTTATATATAACTATTTAAGTGCGGGCATAAGAAGTGTAACTGGTAATGAAATGCAGTTAAGTTGGTCTTCTGAATCAGGTGTTTCTTGGGTTCCTGCAGATTTTAGAACATCAGATGGATACTGTTATGTAAAGTTAACTGGTCTTTCTGGCGCTACTCGAATGACAAGATATGCTCGTGTTACATATATGTATGACGACTTTATAGACCCTAACTCTGTGTGGGAAATTAAAGTAAGATTTCCTGACGTTGAAACCGCTACATTATGGAGTGTATCGGACGAATTAATTATAGAAACATTTTATGATATGGCTGTAGTAACAATAGATGGCGTTGATGCTACAATTAGAACTGAATTATTTACTGGCAACAGATTATATAATGATGGTTTCCAGTTATACTTTTATGGAGATGTAGGAGGTATTTCAGTTGGGCAATATTGGCAAGTTGTTACAGCGGCTGACACAGCAGTCACTAAGAGTCTTTATACAACTGACAATTTTTTGCATAATCCATTTAGTATTTATTTTGTTGGAAAAGGTGTAACAGGAGCCACTACGTTTCCTCATACAAAGAAATATAGTTATAAATTATCTGCAATATATGATGGATTTCAGGAGAGTCAACTTTCAGCAGCAAAAGAAATAGATTTATCAGATTCCTCTAACGATTACCGTAATATATTTGTTACAATAAAGATATTAACTGCCGATTTAACGAATAAACGTATTACCGGTATTGGTATCTATAGAGCAGAAGCAACAACATCAGACACATATTATGGCTATTATAAAAACGTGGGCTCAATCGCTTTTGAATCGGAATCTTTTTATTATACAAAGGAAGGTAGTGATTTAGCCATTAACTTCGTTGACTCTTCTGACGGTGGTTATAATTATGAAGATCTGAATGGAATACCTGAAACTTATACTGATAATACCATGTATTTTGAACTATCTACGTTTTCAGGTGGTTATCTTTTTACAGGTGTAAACTACAAAGCTTCTATTAGAGATGAAGCGAAGTATATGATATTTAGAAGTATAGCTTCTAAACCAAGTCTATTTAGATGGACTGAGGAATTTATTAAACTAAAAGAAGTACCTACAGCAATGGTATCTTATATGGATATTCTTTATATATTTACACAGAATTATATGTATAGAGTTAATCCTGCAGACTTCTATATTATAGAGGAAATATTTGGAATGGGTGTTTCCGATAAGAAGTATGTCAAAGTTACCAAAGAAGGTATAGTATTAGCTCAAGAGAATGGCTGCTTCATACTTGATGGAAAAACATTGAATGAGATTTCCAAAGATATCTATGACTATTATAAAACAGTACGTTCTGGGTTTGTTTCAATATTGTCTAACACGAAAAATAGAATAATATTATTCACATTTTCTGATACAGTTGTAAAAGCATTAGGATATAGTCTGTTAACAAATTCATGGTTTTTATATACTATAACTTCTGCTAAATATCCAGTTGGAGGATTTGAAAAAGATTCAAACTCTTATGTGGTTATGAAGGCAGAAGATGAAACTGGCATAATGGCTAATATGTTTGAGGGAAATACTTATCGAGATATGATTTGGCAAACACCACATATTACATTTGGAGATGTTGCGCAAGATAAGAAGGTCTATACAATAGGTATCGAATATTCTGGTAGTGTTAGTTTAACAATGTCAATCAACAAAGCAAGTTTTACAAGTACTACTAACTCTCCCAAAAGAGTGAAAAGTATTTCATTGCAAATTTCATCAACAGGTGGTACGCTTGCAGAAATAAAAAATATTGAATTAGTTTATAGGTTATTACGAGGTAAACAATGAGCAACCATAAAAGCATAGGCAGCGTAGAGAGAGACATAGATAATATCTATGCTATCTTGAATAGGATAGAAGAAAAACTTGCAGGATATAAGCAAGGAACTGAGGTTACAAGTGATGTACTTGGAAAAGCAAGAATTGAACATCCTGATAAGAACGTAAGTATATTATCAATAAAAACTAAATATGGTTGGAAGAAAACAACATTGACAGGAGAATAGTATGTTTGGAATAGACGATGGAATTATAGGTATAGGAGCTGGATTATTAGGTGGTTTGTTTAAGCCTAAATCAAGAAATCCCTATGACTTCGCTAAGGATAGAGGTAATGCCTTACTGAATGAAGCAAAACTGTGGGAAGACCCTAACTCTGCTTATTACACAGGAGCAAGGCAAAACAATTTTAATAGTCTCTTGAAATACTCTATGAATCAAAACGACTTGTTCAGGAGAAACGCTATGGCTAATGGTATAAGTTCTGGTACAGCCTTCACTATGATGGGAGAGAATAATAGAAAGTCTTTCTCTGATGCAGGTGAAAATGCTAATAACTTTGGTGCTAAAATGATGGGCGAAGGTTTAGCATACGCACAAGGTCTTAGAGGTCAAGCAGAGAATATGTTTGATAAATATGGTGAAGGCGAAATGTATAAATCTGATGATGCAGGCAGTTTCTATAACAATATAATAGGACTTGGCGGTGGTTTAATCGGACAGTATCTTCTTGGTTCGAATAACAATATAAACTATGGAGCTGGTTTAGCCAATACAAAAAATATCAATAAATTTACCTCTAAGCCAAGTACTAATACTGTCAAACCCAACAATTTTGGAAGTACTTCAAATAATATTGATTATCCAAAAGATGATTATGATTATTATGATGCTTATCATGGAAAAAGAGGCATAAATCAATTTAGTAGATTTGGGACTTCAAGACCAAGATTAGGAGGATGGTAATATGGCACAATATACTTTTGCCCCAATAATACTTGATGCTTTGAATAATAGTTTGAATAGAAAGCAGCAAGCAGACTTTTTCAATCAGCAGCTTGGCTTTGATAAAGACAAACTCTTTTCGGAAGAGAATAGATTTAAACAGCAGTTTGGTTTGGACTCAGAAAAATTTGGATTAGACGAAAAAAAGTTTAAACTTGACCAAGACCAATTTGTATGGTCGAAAGGTGTTGATAATCGCAATTATAAATCAAACTATATAGAAGCTCCTTCTGGCTTCGAAGGGTATGGAACTTCTGGCTTTGCTCTTGGAGAAGGATTTGATCCAAGTAAAAAATATATAAACTTAGATCTGTTTAAAAGTCTTAAAAATGATGAAACTCAATTGAAAACAGCCTCAATAGGTTCTAACGCTGAAATGCGTAAATTAGCTTATACTCTTCCTATATTGGAGAAGATAGTCAATTCTGGAGGTGTATTTGATGAACAAAACAAAGAACGATTCAAGGATTGGAATTCGAAATTTGGAGGAAAAAAATAATGGCAATGCATGACCCTACTGAAGAGATGCTCAAGTTTATGAATGAGTATTCGGAGTATAAAAAACAAATATTAGAGCTTTACAATGGTAATACTACGCTTGCAGGCTTACATCTTCGAAGAACCTATGACAATGTTATAAAATATCTCATGGAAGAGGATAAAGAAGTAAAAGCTTCAATGGTATCTACTGAAAATATTAACAGGAAACTCGGCCAAACAGAAAGAGATGGAATGGAAAGCGGTTGGCATATGTTCTACCCAAAAATGAGTGAACAAGCTATCCAGTTCTATAGTAGTGATGGGGCTATCAAAGACATTCTCGATATTCTTAACAGACATGTATTTCCGGTAAAAGGTGTAGCAAGTCCAAGAATGGATGATAAAAGATTCAGCAAAAATGACCCTTTTATAAACGAAATGAAGGCATATTACAACCCTGATTCTGTTGGTCTTACTGGCAAGCTGAACCCCGTAATGGATGCTATTTTGAATAGCGATTTTAGTAAAATAAACAGAAGCCCTAAAGACCCAAGTTATAAGCAATATTCTGGTGTTACCTTTTTTCCAGATGGTCTAAAATTGGCGAAACAAGTAATGGACATAGGAAATCCAAATTCATTGTTAGGTAAAGTATTATCAGGAGGAATGCCGGTTCCAGATAGACCACAAGACGGACTTCCACAAACTTACTCTCCGATTGGAAGAGAAATTTTGTCGCCTGTATTAAATGGGACTCCATTACCAAATAGCATAACAAACAGTGGCTTCATGGGAAGAGATAAACTATCAAATTTCAATAAAGATTATGGAAGACCTGTATATGACCAAATAAATCAATACGTTGGAGGAATGCAACAAAGGTTGGACAATATGCGGACTTCGCAAGGGATAACTTCCTATGAAAAAGAAATGAAAGATAGCGAAAATAAGAAAAGAACTTTAGAAAAAACTTTAGGAGTTTTAAATGGATTATAGCCCAATTTTAGATCTTATCTCTGAAATATCCTCTCAGAGAGAAGCAAATAATCGTCAAATGAATTATTATTTAAACGATGGAACTCCATATTCTAATCCAAATATACCAGAACAAATCAAGCTTGCTATGTACGAAATGCAAGTTCTGGACAAGGAAAAGAAGAGAAGAGAAGAAGAAATAAATAGACATAGGCAAATAAAAGAGATGATTCAGTCTGGTGATGTTACTGACCCATACGAAATTGAGAAATGGAAGATGAAAGCTCAGGAACTTGGTTTGCCGACAGACCTTGGCAAAAATAGTGCTATAAAAAATTTAACTTTAGGAGCACAAGGAATAGCAGACTCACTTACATTCAATGCCATAAAGGCTTTTGGTGGTGGAGAAGATTGGCTTACAAGAATGACAGGACAAGGCGTAGCTTTATCTGATGCTGAAAAGAACGCTAAAAATATTGGTGAAATGATAGGTATTGTTGCCCCAATGTTGGCAACAGGAGGCACAGGTTTATTAGCCAGATTCGTATCATCGGTACCAAAAGGTGCCGAAAAATTAGCAGGTAGTCTATTGAACAAGACTATAGCTCCATACGTAGCTGATGCAGGATTAGGATTATTGCAGTCTGGATTTGACCCTATGGGTGCTGTTATGGGTGCAGGTGCAGGATTTGCAGGACGTAACATGGGTTCTATTATTAGTAAGATAAAAGGCTTAGGTGCAGGTGCAGATGATGTAATAGAAGAAGTAGTCCCTAATGTCGCCCCAGTAAGCGTAGCAGATGATTTAGCTAAGGCTCCTAATGTTGCTCAGTCTTTGCAAGAAAATCCAAACGTATATCAAGTAAATAATGAGATAAATAATCCCACTAATTGGAAAAAAGAAGTGGTTAAACCTTCACTCGGACTTGAGGGTGAATGGAAAGTGCAGGATAGAGTATTCGACAATGG
>CAZVQB010000005.1:0-41303 GCA_964629235.1 uncultured Candidatus Saccharibacteria bacterium
TAAAAGTCCTCTACGAGGACAATCACCTAATCGCTGTATACAAACCTGCAGGGACTCTTGTACAGGGAGATATAAGTGGTGATATATCGATGATTGAAGAAGTGAAGATGTATATAAAAAATAAATACAATAAACCTGGGAATGTTTTTCTTGGCTTAATTCACAGACTAGATAGAAATGTTGATGGAGTAGTACTCTTTGCCAAAACTTCAAAAGGTGCAAGTAGACTCTCAGAGCAGTTCCGTGAACATAATGTTGAGAAGATATATCATGCTTGGGTTTCTGGAATTGTGAAAGAAAAAAATAAAACTTTAATAAATTTCCTAAGACATAATGAAAATCAAAACTATACTGAAGTTTTTAACGAACAAGTAAGAGACTCTGATAGGGCAGAGTTGTCGTATGAATTTATCGAAAGTGATGGAGATTTTTCTCTTTTAAAAATAAAATTAAGAACTGGAAGACAACACCAGATACGATCGCAGCTTTCACATATAGGTCATCCGATAGTGGGTGATACAAAGTATGGTTCAAAGATAAAATCACCAGACCAAAGAATCTTTTTGACTGAAACTTCATTATCTTTTAATACAGCAACAACTGATGAGAGAAAAACAGTAACTATAGAGATTCCAAAGAAAACGTGGTAATGTATCGTAATGATAATTCTAGATGGTAAAAAAGCACGTGAGCACTATTTTCCTATACTCAAAAATAGGGTTAAAGAACTAGGTTATATTCCGAAACTAGCAATTGTCCAGGTTGGAGAAAGAGAAGATTCAAATGCATATATAAAAGCAAAGAAGTCTTTTGCTGAGAAGATTGGTGTTGAAGTTTTGCATAATAAATTTGATGAAAATACTAAACAAGAAGAGGTTATAGATTTGATAAAAAAACTAAATAATGACAATGATGTAAGCGGTATTATCGTACAACTTCCTTTGCCATCAAATTTTGATTCTATAAAAATTATAAACTCTATTTCAATTAAAAAAGATGCGGACGGACTCGTTGAAAACTCACAAGTAATGCCAGCAACTGCAAGGGGTATAAAAGAACTTTTGAAATTTTATAATGTAGATTTTTTTGGTAAAAAAGTGACCGTCTTCGGTAGATCGAGAATAGTCGGTGCGCCAACAGCTAAGATGTTTGAGGAAGAAGGATCTATAGTGACGGTTTGCCACAGTCAGACTGAAAATAATAAAGAAAAAGCCAAAAATGCAGAAATACTTGTTATTGCAATTGGTAAACCAAAATTGATAGATTCAAGTTTTGTATCAAAAGGACAGATAGTGGTTGATGTTGGAATAACAAAAGAAGACAAAACCTTAATAGGTGATGTTGATTTTGAAAATGTAAAAGATATAGTCGAAATGATAACTCCAGTTCCAGGTGGTGTGGGTCAAATGACTGTACTAGCGCTTTTTGAGAATATTGTAGATTTGTGCTATAATGCGGGAACTCAGTCGAGGGTGTAAGTTTAAAAATAATTAAAATTAAAATATGAATAATCAAGAACAAATCTGGAAAATAGCTAAATGGGTGGGAGCGATGCTAGTTATATTCCTAGCGGTAATATCAGTAAAAGAATTAAAATCAATTGGATATGTTGGAAAGGATAGAGTAATAATGAATAGCATATCTGTAAATGGTAAAGGGGAAGCTATATCAATTCCTGATATTGCAACATTCTCATTTACAGTAGAGGAAACAGCAAAAACTGTAAAAGAAGCACAAGACAAAGCAACAGAAAAAATTAACAATGCTCTTACAGCAGTAAAAGCTGGAGGTGTATCTGAGAAAGACATTAAAACTCTTTCTTATACTATAAATCCTCATTATGAATACAATCAACCAGCATGTACATCATTTGGTTGTCCTGGAGGTAAGCAAGTTCTAACTGGTTATGATGTAAGTCAGTCAATAGAAGTTAAGGTTCGTGATCTTTCAAAAGCTGGCGAATTGTTTGACGTTATTGGTGGTGCGGGTATAAAGAATGTAAATGGTCTATCATTCTCAACTGATGATATAGATTCTGTTAAAGCAATAGCTAGAGCACAAGCTATCAAAGATGCTCAAGCTAAAGCAAAGATAATAGCTAAAGATCTAGGAGTCAAACTAGTAAGAATTACAAGTTACTATGATTCAAGTGATAATCAAATCTATCCATATGCTCGAGAATCAGCTGTTGGTATGGGAGGCGATATAATGTCTATGAAAGCTGCTATAGCTCCACAAATTCCTACAGGTGAGCAAAAGATAACTGCAAATGTGTCTATAACATACGAGATTCGTTAATAAAACCTTTTTATTGACATAAAGCCCAAGAGGGGGTAGTATTTAGTTACTACCCCCTCGGGGTTTTTTATTACAAGAATTAATAGAAAAGATATGAAAATTACTGAATATATTAAAGAGACACAAGGTGAGATGGCACATGTAACATGGCCAAGTAGAAAGCAAGCAATTATTTACTCTATAGCAGTTGTTTCTGTTTCAGTTATCGTAGCTTTTTTATTGGGTCTTTTTGACTATATCTTCTCAAGACTCCTAACATTATTGGTTTAATAATTAAAAATTATGTCAAAACAACAAATAGGTGGTGAGAGAAGTTGGTACGCTATACATACATACGCTGGTTATGAGAATGCTGTGGCAAGAAATCTAAAACAAAGAATAGAGTCTTTGGGTATGGAAGACAGAATATTCAATGTTCTTGTTCCAACTGAAAAGAAAATAAAGATAAAGGGAAGCAAGAGAGTAGAAGAGGAAGAGAAAATCTATCCAGGTTATGTTCTAGTAGACATGATCGTAACTGATGATTCATGGTATGTAGTTAGAAATACACCAAGAGTTACGGGTTTCGTAGGATCAGGAGTTTTCCCAGTTCCACTAGAAAAGAAAGAAGTTGATAGTCTTTTTGCCAGAATGAATAAAGATGAAGTAAAACACACTATCGACCTAGTAAAAGATGAAAATGTAAAGATTGTAGATGGTCCATTCAAGGATCTAGAAGGAAAGGTGAGTGAAGTTGATGATAGTCGAGGTAAGGTGAAGGTTCTTGTTTCTATGTTTGGTCGAGAAACACCGGTAGAACTAGACTTCTTGCAAGTTAGTAAGATTTAATATAGTATCTCTATTACCTCAGCTTCTAGAGGCCTATAAATTCAATTAAATAAAATGGCTAAAAAAATAATTAAAAAAGTAAAAGTTATCGCTCCAGCAGGTAAAGCAACTCCTGCTCCTCCACTTGGTCCTACTTTAGGTCAGGCAGGTGTTAATATTGGTGATTTTACAAAGAAATTCAACGATGCTACAAAGACTATGATAGGGGATATGATTCCTGTAGTTATTACTGTGTATGAAGATCGAAGTTATGATTTCGTTCTAAAGACTCCTCCAGCAAGTTCTCTAATACTAAAAGCTATTGGTGCAGAGAGTGGATCAGGTAAGCATGCAGTAAAGAGAGCGGGTACAATCACAAAAGCTCAAGTTAGAGCAATTGCTGAAAGAAAAATGCCTGATCTAAATGCTAGTACTATCGAAGCTGCGATGAAAATCATCGAAGGTTCATGTAGATCAATGGGTGTTGATGTAAAATAAAACTTCCACTTTTGGTGGAAGTCTGAACCCTCTCGGGTTGAATTGGTTAAACCAATATTTTATCAAAATTGAGTTGTATATCAGGGTGGACTGAAGATACCCTTTCTTTAACAACTCTAGAAGTTCTCCTTGATCCTATATAGTGGACAGGGAGATTTCTTCGTATAGTTGAATCATCTTTTACAAAATTAAATTCAACTTGAGTACTTACTGTTGTCCAACCGTATGGACCGTATTTTTCATTCAAAATTCTCTTAAATGGACCTTGCTTATCTCTAAAACCAGCAAGAGTTGTTCGATTTAGATAAATCGCCCCTTCTCGCCCAGTCTTACCTTGGGAAGAAACAACGCATCCTTCTTTATAAAAATCAGGGTGATGTTTCGTGATATGTACAAGCAGAGATACATCAATGATATAGATATACTGCAATTCTTCCGCAATGATTTCTCTTCTTTTTTCTCCAGAATTTTTTCTACTGAAGAGTAGAGATTTTCCATTACGTGTATCATCAATTCCTCTATAGAATACGAGTACGTAAATGCCGGTTCCAAAAGCAAAACCACCATCTTTTACCTCCTCATCTAATCTACTGATTTGATGGGGTAGAATTCTTGCGGCATGGCGACCGTTACACATTTTTACCTGACATGCTGTCCCTGATGGAATATGTATAACATCAGCAAAGGGAAAATTGTAATCTTCTGCAACACTTTCTCCAGATAAGAGCGATTCAGCGATATCTTCGCCCATACGCCCTATCTGATAGAACATGTTTCTTGAGTCGATTGCCGCAAACATTTTTTGAGTACGTCTTCTCATTGTCACCTCCTTTCCGTATTTTATTCTAGCATACTCTGTATAAAACATTGATTGTTATTTCTATAAGTATTATATTGCTTTATAGATTTGTTTTTTATGAAAGAATATCATGTCGTTCTACAACCAGATCAGTCTGATGTGGAATTCTATATTGATTATAAAATGGCGGAAAAAGTTTTTGGTGCGATGATAGCTAGACTTGGTCAAAAGGGGATTCCATATAACCTTGCTCATGTACCACAAGCTGATCACTATTTACCAAGTAATCTAGAAAAGGGAAGTCGGGAGCATGCAATATTTCTCTTCATGTTATGTCTTTGGATGAGAGGTGGTGTCGAGAGTGATACTGCAACTATTTTCCTTAGGAAATTCCATGAAGAGAAACCTGAATACTTTAATCCATTGATGTACTACGATCGAGAGAATATAACTATTCAAGGGCTTGTCGATAGTATAAAGGTAGAACTAACTCATTATAGATTAAGTCAAAGAGTCGAAGAGAACTCTTTCGGTTGGGTTTATAATATGAGGAAGTTGGCGCGTCATTGGGATTCTGATCCAAGATTAATCATGAGTGATAAACCAAGTTTTGAGGTTTTATCAAAAAGGATAATCGGAAAAACCAGAGGTGGAAACTTCGATTTTATTAATGAAGATTCACCTAATGGTTTTATGTATTTTCGAGAAAAGATGGCAAGCATGATTGCATACTTTTTAATGGATGCAAAACTTGTCACACTTTTTGTAACTCCAGTGCCAGTTGATTTTCATGTTCTTCGTTTACTTACCTCAAACCTTATCATTAGGGTAAGGGGTAAAGATGTCGAACAGTCTGTCGGTATCGATTTCTATCATTCAGAGACTCTTCGATTAGCTCGAGAAGTAACTCAATGGTACAGCAAAGAATACAAAGTATCACCAATAGCTCTCTGTGATGCTCTATGGCTTCTTTCTCGAACGTTATGTAGGGGTAATCCAGGCAATTCTGGTTATGTATATGATGAAAGAAGAAAGAAGATAAAGAGAATTCAGAAAAAAGACAAACATTCTTATCTCTCAGAACATCTTGATGTTGATTCAGATTCTAAAGAGTCAACTGTTAAAGGTAGAAAGAGATATAAGGGTCTTCGTTTTAATGAATATGATTTATTCCATAAAAGTAAAATAGAAAAGGTTCGTAGTACTTGCGGAGTTTGCCCGGTTAAAGATTTTTGTAAATACAATATATCTTCCGGATTCTACTATATTGGAGGGAGGCTCGTCCCTGAGAGACTTCGTTTTGATCCGCCTAATAATCAAACTGATTTGATGAATCATCCTGCTTTTAGCGGTTCAGATAAAGCCAGAATTGATCCTACTGTCAGATTTACAGAGATTTATTTCTCATAACAAAAACACCGGCAAGCCGGTGTTTTTTTAATCTTTCATTTTTGGTGTACCAGAATAATCAACCTTGTATTCTAATAAAAGTGTACCGGTTGATTCTGATACTTGTGATGATTCTAGTTTTAGAGAATATTTTAGATCTTCATTAAAGATCGATATACCTTTTCCGAATAATATCGGTTCAATAGTTAAATAAACATAATCAACTATCGCAGCTTTCATAAACATTGTATATATTTGTGAGCCACCGCAAATCGCTACTTCTTTGAAACCTCTATTCTCTAGATCGGTTATAAGTTCGATAGGGGATTTATCCGTCATTTCTACATCAGGGAAGCTTTGCTTTTTTGAATATACGATATTTAACCTTTCTTTCAATGGTTGGCCTATAGTCTTATAAGTAGAAGAACCCATGACAACGACCCCAGCTTTTTTTGTAAGTTCAATAAAGCGTTTTTTATCAGCTTTACTACTCCAATACATGGGGCTATGTTGAGAATCTTTTGCTATGAAGCCATCTGCAGAAACAGCGGCGATAAGGAAGACTTTTATCATTTAGATATTGTAACATATTTCATTAAGTGATAAATTGTGAGTATAATAAAAATATGAAACCAAAAGGATTAATAACAAAGGGCGGGATATTTGGTCTAGGTTCAAATTTTAAGGATAGATTTATTCCTGATTTTAAGGTGTTGGAAAAAACAATTGAACATTGTAAAGGGTTGGGTATAAAAGTAGTTCTAACTCAAGGCACTTATGACATGGTCCATATAGGTCATGCAAGATATTTTGAAGAAGCAAAAAAACACGGCGATATATTGGTTGTTGGTGTTGATAGTGATAAAAAGGTAAAAGCTAGAAAAGGTCCAGATAGACCGATCGTACCTCAAGAGGAAAGACTCGAGATGGTAACTCATTTGAGGGCAATAGATATTGTGACCATAAAAGAACACAATGCTCCACGTTGGCATTTGATAAAAACTGTTAAGCCAGATGTTCTTATAATTACAAAAGAAACAAATGATAAATATACTAAGGATGAAATGAAAGAAATTGCTACTTATTGTGGTAAGGTGGTAATTCTAAATCCTATGGCAACAACATCAACTAGCGCAAAGATTAGGCTACTTCAACTAAAGATTGCAAAAAAATTCGAAAAAGCTATCGTTCCAAAATTGGCGGATATGATAAGTGAGACTCTTACTGGTGTTAAGACGAAAAAATAGTAAATAAGATGAAGAGAATTGTACTTGCTTACGTCCCGGTTCTACATGAAGGATATAGAAGATTTTTTGATAAGTACAAGGAATCAAAACTAATTCTTCTGGGTGATGAAATCAAAGAGAAATTCGTACCATTAGTAAAAGATATTCGTGCATTACCTGTTGATTTGATTAAGAAATCAATTGAGACATGGGAAATTTTTTCTGCAATTGAGATTGCTGATATTAACTATTTGAAAAAAATATCTTCCTTAAAAGAAATACTGGTAATGCCTGATGAAGATATAATGCATGAACTACAAAAACAATATTTCCCAAAATTTAAAAAAGTAGAATTTGATACAATTTTCCTTCGTTGGGACAAGCATAAATCAACAGCAGAGCAAGCTGTAGATATTGATCAAAAAATTTCCAAGGAAAAATTTGATAAACAGATTTTAAAATCATTATCATTGGAGGCAAAAAAGAGTTCAGATTTTTGGAGAGGTATTGGTGCTGCTATTATTAAGAATAAAAAAGTTATTCTAGAGACTCACAATAGACATGTCCCGAGTGAACAAACTCCCTATGTGAATGGTGATCCAAGAAGTGATTTTCATAAAGGAATCAATATCGAAATATCAACTGCGATTCATGCTGAAGCTTATTTAATCTCTCAATCTGCAGAAAAAGGTATTGTACTTAAGGGGGCATCGATGTATGTATCAACCTTTCCATGTCCACCTTGCGCAAAATTAATAGCGTATTCTGGAATTGAAAAACTATACTATAGGGGAGGGTATGGAGTTCTTGATGCTGAAAGTATTTTAAAAAGTAAAGGAGTGGAAATTATTTTTGTAGATAAGGATTAATTTATTTGACCATAGTAATTTGTTTGTGATAGTGTTTGTACTGAATATTGTTCCAAACATCATAATCAAATACACACGTAGAAGGAGTTAAAATGTCCTATCCAGATTTCAAAGTACTAGGAGTTCCAGAAGATCAAGTCTGGCAACTCTTCAATGTCAGTAGCTTCGCATATTACTGTCAAAAAGTGCGTGACATAATGAACGGTGTCTGCCCATTTTGCCAGATTGATCCAGAGGTGAATCGGGTAATCCACGAGAATGATTCATGGCGGGTATGGAAAAATAAGCTCGCTCCCAGATCCGGACAGGATTATCAATTCATCATTCCTGCAAAGAGGCATATTGAATCTTTCGGTGAATTATTTTTAGAAGAGACATTTGATCTCTTGTCGGTAATTCAATGGATTGACAAAGAATTTGGTATTACTGGTGGTGTCTTGGCAATTCGCTCAGGAGACCATGCCAAGAATGCCAAGAGTGTACCGCATCTTCACGTTAACTATCATGTTCCAACAGGTGTGGATCGTGTTGAAGTTACAATCGCCAAATCGCAGGAAGATCTTATGAAAAAACTTCCTATTCTAATCGTTTTCGAAAAAATGCGTATTCTCGGTATATCAGGCTGTCAAAATCCATTTGGTGTACTTTCGCCAGATGAGCAGATTATAGTGATTGATAGGCTCGAACCACCAAAGACAAAACAATAAATCGGTTTACGCCGATCAAATCCAACAAAAGGTGCCATTCGTTTGGCGCCTTTTTCTATTTCTTTTTTGACTTACCAAATGTAAACTTCCAAGATTCTTCAGGTTCTAACTTCTCTAAATCTGGTTCTATCATATGAGCATGGATGTGAAATACAGAATTGCCATATGTTCCATACTCTGGATTTCTACCAAAACGTATTGCAATACCACCACCAGGAATATTTCTTTTTTTTGATTCTTCCTTAAATATATTTATAAGTTCAGAACCAGCTTCATCGTCAATCTCAGATAAATGCTCAATATGTGTATTATAGATTGCTAAGAGTTGATGTTTCACCTTGTCATAAGGCCACTGATTTTCGGTTAAGGTCCAAAATCTACCTCTCTTTATTATTGGATTTTTATGGTATTTATCTAGATGTTCAGGACAAAAAGGGCAGTGTTTGTTATTAGCAATTTCTAACATGACTTTCTTCTGATGCTCTACTCGGCTGTTGTCAACATGTATAAAATTATTTGACATAAAATTATATAGCTACAGGTATTCCTTTTATTCCTGGGTGAGGATTATAATCTGTTAGGGTAAAATCGTCCTTTCTAAAATCAAAAATATCTTTTTTATCAGTATTTATAGTCATTGTAGGAAATGCTTTAGGTTCACGGTCGATCATGGTTTTTACAGCATCAATTTGGTTCACATAGATATGCGCATCAGAAATACTATGAATATATTCATATGGTTCTGTTCCGGTAATGTGAGCAAGTGCCAATGTAAGCGCGCCATACTGAACCATGTTCGAAGGTACACCTATTGGAACGTCACCAGAACGTTGCATCATATGTAGTGTTAGTTTATTATCCAATATTCGAATATGTATCCATCCATGACATGGTGCTACTACTACTTTTTGTTGTTTACCTTTTCCACGTATAGTGTATTGGGGAATCCAAGGTGAAATGAAATGCGTACGAAGATGAGGAAATTCTTTTATTTGTTCAATAATATTTTTAAATTGATTGTAAGGTTCACCTTCAGCAGTAGGGAAGTCGTGGAAAGCAGCACCGTAAGATCCTGGACCTAAGTCACCAGTTTCGAGTCCACGTTTTTTACATTTTTCTTCTGTAACCCATGAAGACCACCAAGTACAACCAAATTCTTCTAATCCTTTTTGTGTTCTAACGCCATTTATAAAAGCAAAAATTTCTCCCACTGCTTGTTGCCAAACTGTCACCGGTAGTAAATCTGACGTTTTTGGAGCCATGTTTCTCTCTGTAATCATAGGAAAACCATTTTCAAATTTGAAATGCATTGGTCCGGGTGCCATCAGCGTAATAGCATCAGTTTCTTGTTGTGTATTCGTACGAATTCCATTTTCTAAAATCTTTTTTAATAAGTCTCTATATTGTGTATCTGGGGTTCTGATATTGAATGGTTTCATAATAATATTGTAACATATGCTAAAATAAACCCATTAGAAATAATACAAAATCCCATGAAAGACCTACAAATTAAGAAATTGATGGATGCTGAGAAAAAGAGACAGAAGGGTGTTATAAATCTTATTGCTTCTGAAAACTATGTTTCAAAGGATATTCTAGAAGTTCTCGGTTCTGAATTGAATAATAAATACGCTGAAGGTTATCCTGGCAAAAGATATTATCGTGGCACAAAGATTCACGATGAAATAGAAACTCTTGCACAAAATCGTGCAAAGAAACTCTTTGATTTGAAAGATGAAGAGTGGGATGTAAATGTTCAACCACTCTCAGGTTCACCGGCAAATCTTGCAGTCTACCTAGGACTTATTCCTTTTGGAGAAAAAATCATGGGTATGTCACTTGATCATGGAGGTCATCTTACTCATGGTCAAAAAGTTTCAGCAACAGGGAAATTCTGGACACCCGTGCACTATGGAGTAGATAAAGATACAGAAATTATAGACTATGAAGAAGTAAAACGTATTGCTATAGAAAATAAACCAAAACTAATCGTTGCTGGTTTTACTGCTTACGCTCAGATAATTGATTTTAAGAAATTTAGGGAAATTGCAGATGCATGCGGAGCATACCTCATGGTTGATATGTCACACTTTGCAGGGCTAGTTGCAGGTAAAGAATATCCATCACCATTTTTATATGCTGATGTTGTTACAACCACAACTCACAAGACTCTACGTGGCCCAAAGAGTGCGATTATTTTTACAAAAAATGATAATCGTGAATTGCCAAAACTTATAAACAAAGCGCTATTCCCAGGATTGCAAGGTGGACCACATATGGATCAGATCGCTGCTGTAGCAGTTGCTTTGAAAGAAGCTAGTCAATCAAGTTTCAAAAAATATGCAAAACAAGTAATAAAGAATGCAAAGACTTTATCAGATGAACTTGCAAAACTTGGTTGGAGAATAGTAGCGGGTGGTACTGAGACTCATCTATTGCGTGTTGATGTTTGGAATAATGGAAAAGGAATAAGTGGTAGAGAAGCAGCAGATAAGCTAGAGAAAGAGGGGGTTATAGTGAATGAAAATACTATACCTTTTGACACAAGAAAGCCGATGGATCCATCAGGAATAAGGCTTGGAACTGCAGCAGAAACTACTCTAGGTAAAAATGAAAAGGATATGAAAAAGATTGCAATTAAGATCGATTCAATTTTGAGAAAATAGGTGATAATAAAAACTCCCCACCCGGATTGGTGGGGAGGCGTTATTGAGCAAGGCCATGGAGGTTTGTGGTGTGTGGCATACCCAATAGTTGAATATTGTTAAACCCCTAGTTAAAGGCTATACAAAAGCCAACCTTTAATATAATAACATATAATACGAAATAAGACAAATTTTTTCAAAAAAGGTCATTTGATGCTAGAATGGAAATATGAAACAAGATATAGCTTCTATATTGAAAGAATCTGCTATTAATGTAGGTATTGATAACCCTATAATAGAACTCACACATCCAGAAGATATATCACATGGTGATTTTTCATCTAATATTGCTCTAGCTCATTCAAAAAACTTAAAGATGAAGCCAAGTGATTTGGCACTAAAAATTGTAGATGAATTTAAGAAAATAAATTCAAATGACCTCTACACACTATCTGTTGCTGGTCCAGGTTTTATAAATATCAAAATTAAGGACTCATATTTTTCTGAGGAGATTTTAAAGATATATAAAGACGTGAAATCTTTTGGAAAATTAAATATAGATAAAGGCAGGGAAGTGATGGTTGAGTATACCGATCCGAATCCTTTTAAAGTTTTTCATATTGGTCACTTGATGACGAATACTATTGGCGAATCTCTTTCAAGAATTGCAGAATTTACAGGCGCAAAAGTTATAAGAGCTTGTTATCAAGGCGATGTAGGTATGCATGTAGCAAAGACTATCTGGGCTATTATGCAAGACGGTAACTATAAGGATGATATAAAGTATCTTGGTGATATGTACGTGGTTGGATCAAAGAAATTCGAAGATGATGAAACAGCAAAAAAAGAAATCATTGAAGTAAATAAAAAGATATTCGAAAAATCTGATAATGATATAAATAAAATCTACGATGCAGGAAGAAAATTGAGTCTAGGTTATTTTGACACAATATACGAAAAGCTTGGAACAAAATTTAACAATTTCTTTTTTGAAAGTGAAGTAGCAGATGATGGAGTAAAAATAGTAAAAGAATTTTTGAAGAAAAATATATTTATAGAAAGTGAAGGGGCTACAGTTTTCCCTGGAGAAAAATATGGTGAGCATACTCGAGTATTCATCAACTCACAGGGTCTACCAACTTATGAAGCAAAAGAGCTTGGTTTGACACAACGTAAATTCGAACTTTATCCAAAGCTAGATGAATCAGTCGTTATAACCGCAAATGAACAAGATGCATATTACAAAGTGATAATGGCGGTTTTGAGAGAAATATATCCAGATATTGCTAAAAAGACCAAACATTTAAGTCATGGAATACTTAGACCAAGTTCAGGTAAGATGTCATCTAGAAAAGGTAATATAGTATCTGCGGAAGTGCTTATTAGAGAATTCGAGATTCTTGTAGAAGAGAAAATAAAAGATCGAGATTTTTCACCAGATGAAAAAAAGTCTATTTGTAACGATGTTGCGATTGCAGGTCTAAAATATACAATACTGCGCCAATCAATTGGAGGGGATATCATATACGATCCAACGAAAGCAATTTCTTTTGAAGGAGATTCAGGTCCATATTTACAATATGCAACAGTTCGTGCCCAAGCAGTAATAAATAAATCAAATAAAGAAATATCAATTGATAAACTTCCTGATAGTGTTAGTTTATTGGAGAAAATGATTCTCAGATTTCCAGAAGTTATTGAAAGATCAAGGAAAGAGTATGCACCTCATCATATCATTACATATTTAACAGAATTATCTTCAGCATTCAATTCATATTATGCCCAAAATCAGATAATAGATGAAAAGGATCAAATATCGCCATACAGAATTGCTCTAACCAAAGTTTTTGTGGAGATTATGAAGAATGGTTTGTGGTTATTAGGAATCAGAGTACCGAAGAGAATGTAAATAGTTTTTTATCAAAAAAATGCTAAAATAGACTTATGAATGAAGAAAAAGCCCTTCAAGGTGAACAACGTGACCCAGAAAAGCTTTTGGACGCCCCAGTAAAAAGCAAAGTAGTAGAAACCGAAGAGAAAATACTATCTTTTTGGGAAGAAAATAATATTTTCAAAAAATCATTAGCGAAACCAAATCCAAAAGGTGATTTCGTATTTTATGATGGTCCGCCTTTTGCAACAGGGGAACCACACTACGGTCATGTTTTACCTGGAACAATAAAAGATATTATTCCTCGCTATAAAACTATGAAAGGGTACAGAGTCCGAAGAAGATGGGGTTGGGACTGCCACGGTCTACCAGTCGAAAATCTCGTAGAAAAAGAATTAAAGCTAACATCTAGAAAAGATATTATTGATTATGGTATTGGTAATTTCAATGCAAAAGCAAAGAAGAGTGTTATGAATTTTGCTGATGATTGGAGAAGAATTATTCCAAGATTGGGAAGGTGGGTTGATATGGAAGATGATTATAGAACCATGGATTCTAGTTATACAGAATCAGTATGGTGGGCTTTTGGAGAAATGTATAAAAAGGGTCTTATTTATGAAGGATTCAAATCAATGAACCTTTGTCCAAGATGCGAGACTACACTATCAAATTTTGAAGTAAGTCAGGGTTATAAAGACATAACAGATATATCTGTTTATGCTAAATTTGAATTGAAACATTCTCCTGATACTTTCTTATTAGCTTGGACTACAACACCTTGGACTCTACCTGGGAATGTCGCTTTGGCAATAAATCAAAAAATCAATTATGTAAAAGTAGAATTCGAAAATAAAAAATACATATTAGCGAAATCAAGATTATCAGTATTTAAGTCAGAATATAAAATCATAGAAGAAATAGATCCAAAAACTTTGATAGGTAAGTCTTATGAACCTATTTTTGATTATTATGTAAAAGATGCAAATCTTAAAAATAAAGAGAAAGGTTGGAAAATATATTCAGCAGATTTTGTAACTGAAGATAGTGGAACAGGAATCGTCCATATTGCACCCGCTTTTGGTGCAGATGACTATGATCTTTTGATCAAAAATGATCTTCCTTTTGTTCAACATGTAAGTACAGATGGCAAATTTAAATCTGAAGTTACAGATTTTGCAGGTCAGTTGGTGAAGCAAAAAGATAGCCCGGAAGAGAAAGATGCACATCAAAAAGCAGATATAGAAATAATAAAATTCCTGGCAAAAAAGGAAAGACTATTTGCAAAAGAAAAAATAATACACTCATATCCGCATTGTTGGCGTTGTGATACTCCACTTCTAAATTATGCCTCTTCATCATGGTTCGTAAAAGTTACAGATATAAAAGATAAATTAGTCAAAGAAAATAAAAAGGTTAAATGGGTTCCGGAAGAAGTAGGAGAGGGAAGATTCGGAAACTGGCTTGCTGGAGCGCGTGACTGGGCAATATCACGATCAAGATTTTGGGGAGCACCTATTCCAGTTTGGAGAGAAGAAAAAACAGATGAGACATATATCATTGGTTCAGTACAAGCTTTGAAGAGTTTTATAAAACCTAAAAATACTTACTATATCTGTAGACATGGTGAATCAGATAACAATATAAAAATGGTTGTCAGTTCTTTGGTTGAAAATCCACATCACCTAACTGAATTAGGTAAAAAACAGGCTCAAGAAGCAGCAAAATGGCTGTCAGATAAGAAGATCGATATGATTTTCGTTTCTCCTTTTGTTAGAACAAGAGAGACAGCAGAAATAATCGCTTTAAGATTGGGTATGGATATATCAGAAATAATCGTTGATGAAAGAATACATGAAATAAATGCTGGGGTATGGAATGGTAAGAATTTTAAAGATTATGTTTTAAATTTCAAGCAAGCAGATAGATTTGATATTACTCCAGAAGGTGGAGAAAACTATGCCGATATAAAGAAAAGAGTCGGAGATTTTATCTATGATTTAGAAAATAAATATGCGGGTAAGAATATTCTAATCGTTTCTCACGATACTCCATTATTTATGCTGGAGGCTGTTTCTCATGGTTTCAATAGAAAACAAACGATTGCTCTAAGAGGTTCAAGTGATCATTTCATACAAAATGGTCAGCCAAGACAGCTGGATTTCTACCCACTTCCACACAATGAAGAATATGAACTAGATCTTCATAGACCTTTCATTGATGATATTGAACTAATCTCTGAAAAGGGTAATAGGTTAAAGAGAATACCAGAAGTTTTTGATTGCTGGTTTGAATCAGGTTCTATGCCTTTTGGTGAAGCGCATTATCCGTTTAGTAAACAAGATTTCAATCCAAAACCAGGACCATTTAGTAAAATTCTCGGAAATACAAAAGGTTTTCCTGCAGACTTTATTGCTGAGGGCTTGGATCAAACAAGAGGATGGTTCTATTCTATGATCGTTATAGGTGTAGCGTTATTTGGTAAATCTCCATTTAAGAATGTGGTGGTGAATGGTCTTGTTCTGGCAGAAGACGGAGCAAAGATGTCAAAATCAAAAAAGAATTATCCGGATTTGATGTTGGTTATAAATCGTTACGGATCAGATGCTCTAAGATATCTACTCATGTCTTCACCAGCAGTTCATGCAGAAGATTTCCAATTCTCTGAAAAAGCAGTTGATGATGTTGTAAAGAAGCATATTGGAAGATTAAATAATATAGTTTCATTTTATGAAATGTATGAACTCGGTAATTCTTTGGAATTAAAGAGTACAAATCAGCTGGATATTTGGATTAAAGCGAGATTGATGCAATTGAATAAAGAAATCTCAGACAATCTTGATTGTTATAAGATCGATAAAGCAGTTAGACCTATTGCAGACTTTATAGACGATCTTTCAACTTGGTATATAAGACGATCTAGAGATAGATTTAAGAGTGAAAATGAAATGGACAAGATCGCAGCACTTAGTACCACAAGATCAGTTCTGATAGACTTTTCAAAATTGATAGCACCATTTATGCCTTTTATAGCGGAGGACATATACAAGAGATTAAAAGGTTCACTTGAAAGTGTACATCTTGAGTCGTGGCCAAAATATACTAAATTTGATCAAAAAATAATTGATAGTATGTCTGAGGTTAGAAAGATTTGTTCGTTTGCATTGGAAGCAAGAACAAAAGCAAAAATAATAGTTCGACAGCCATTGAGCAAACTCAGTGTTAAGGGCAAATTCTCAGAACAACTTATTGAATTGATAAAAGATGAAGTAAATGTAAAGGAAGTTATAAATGACGATTCAATCGTTGAAGGTGTTTACCTTGATACAGAAATTTCTCCGGAACTAAAAGAAGAGGGAACAGTTCGTGAAATGATAAGAGCGATACAAGATTTAAGAAAATCAAGAAAGTTTACTATACAGGACAGACTTACTTTAATTGTAGATACAGATAGAAGTCTTGCGGAATTAATAAATAAAAATAAAGAATACATAACAAATACAACTCTATTAAAGGATATTAGATTTAGTACTTTGGAGGGTGAAGCAATGTCTTTTGGGGAATATCTACTAAAGATTGATATAGAGAAATAATGCATCATATATACACTACTAAAGCATTTGTAGTTCATAGCAGTCCACACGGTGAAGCTGGTAAGTTCCTACTGCTCTTTACAAAGGATTTTGGAATGATAGGTGCTACTGCTCAAGGTATAAGAAAGATAGAATCAAAATTAAGATATCATGTCCAAGATGCATGTTTCTCAGATGTTTCTATTGTTCGTGGTAAAGAGGTTTGGAGATTAACAGGTGCACACGAACTTCCATGTACAAAAAATAATACTTTAACTCTTAAAATCTTAAAACTATTAAAGAGATTACTGCATGGGGAAGAGAAGAATGAAGAATTGTTTAATATTATTGAGGCATTATATTTAACACCGATTTCGGATGATGAATTCGATATTGTTGAGACTCTTACTGTATTTAGAATACTAAATACCTTAGGTTATATTAAAAATGATGAAGAAGTGAAGGTCTTTCTCGATAATAATTCTTTAGACAAAGATGTTATAAATAAATTCAAAGATGTTAAATCAAAAGCAATAGCCATGATAAACAATGCTTTGAAAGAAAGTCAGCTATAGCGATATGGTATAATATATTAAATATGAATGGAGATGATCAAAATAAGATCGATGAATTAAATAAATCGTTATATTCAAGAAATACTCCTGATATTCGAACAAAAAGAAGACTAAGACTTCATGATAATGATGTTGATGTTAATACTGATTGGGAACACCCAAAAGATGAGGTAACACCGTCAAGTAATTTATTAAATGAAAAATATAAAGATAGTAATATGTCATTTTTTACAAAGATTCTTTTAGTATCAATCATTTTCTTTCTAGCATCACTCGGAATTGGAGCATTTTTGATATTCAATGGAATGAATACAATTTCAGGGAATAATGTCGACATAACTATCAATGGCCCACTTACCGTTGCAGGGGGTGAACCAGCTAGTTTTGAAATACAAGTTACTAATCATAACAATATAAAACTACAAACTGTTGATCTTTCTATTGATTTCCCATCTGGAACTGTAGATGCTCACGATAGTTTAAAAGAATTAAAAAGCATTAGAGAGTTGATACCAGATATAAATCCAGGTGGAGTAGGTCAGAAAACAATTGAAGCAGTATTGTATGGAGAAGAGAATACTAAAAAAGAGATAAAAGTTGCCATTGAATATAGAGTAAATGGTTCCAACGCTGTTTCTTTAAAAGAAAAAACTTTTGATGTTCTAATATCATCATCACCTTTGAATGTCTCAGTCTCATCGTTTAAAGAGGTAAATTCCGGACAGGAGTTCGATATGACCGTAGAAGTAAAATCAAATTCAAAAGAAACAATAAAGAATCTTCTTTTAAAATCTAGTTACCCATTCGGTTACAGTTATATATCTTCAGATGTTAAGCCGCTTTCTGACAATTCAACTTGGAAAATAGGGGATATACCACCAGGTGGCAAAAAGACGATAAAGATAAAAGGTAAATTGGAAGGGCAAGATGATGAAATGAGAGTTTTTAGATTTGTTACTGGTTCAGCAAAGTTTGGTAATGAAAATGCTATTGGCACAGAGTACATTGCCAGCTCACAAGAAGTATCGATTCGGAAACCATTCATGACTGTTGGTATTGGATTAAATAGTGATACAACAGATCAAGATTTTGTTTCAACTTTTAACAATCCTATAAATGTTGATGTTAGCTATTTTAACAATCTACCAACGGTAGTTACAGATGCAGAAATTCGCGTAAAGTTGGAAGGTACTGCTTATGATAAATCCTCGGTTGTCCCAGTGGACGGAATATATAAATCAACAGAAAATGAGATTGTTTGGAATACTATAAATACAGAAGATTTGAGAAAAATAGAAGCAGGTGGAAGTGGAGTTGTAAGATTTACTATTACTCCACGCGATCAAAGTACTTCGAATAAACAAGTTACAAATCCGAATATAAAATTTACAGTAAACATAAATGGTAAAAGAACATCAGAAGCAAATGTACCAGAAAAAATAGTATCAACAGCAAAAAGAGATGTGAAGATTTCCTCATCAGTATCTCTTGGTGGGCAAATAATCAGATCATTTGGTCCATTCGCAAATACCGGACCAATACCTCCGAGAGTTGATCAAGAAACAACATATACTGTTGTTTGGACAGTCGACAATACAGCAAATAGTATTAGTAATGCAGTTGTAAAATCTAGTTTACCTTCAAATGTAAAGTGGCTCGGTAAAATTGATCCACTCGGAGAAGATATTAGTTACGATAAATCAAATGGAAGTATAGTATGGAATGTAGGTGGTCTAAATACTTATACAGCAGGTACATCAAAGAGAAGACAGGTCTCATTCCAAATCGCTTTGACACCAACAATAAATCAAGTTGGCAATGATTTGATCCTGATAAATCAATCAAGTTTAACAGCAACAGACGACTTTACAGATGAATCATTAAAGAGTAATCTAGGTTCACAGTCTACCAAATTTAGTACTGACCCCCAGTTTAAAGATGGTTATGATAAAGTAACTCAATAATTATGGCAAAAGAAGAAACAAAGATGGAGAAGATAATATCGTTATGTAAAAGACGAGGTTTTATCTTTCAAGGTTCAGAAGTTTATGGAGGTCTTTCTGGTACATGGGACTTCGCTCACTATGGTCTATTGCTTAAAAATAATATAAAAAATCTTTGGTGGAAAAGATTTGTAAAAGATAGATCTGATATGTACGGAGTTGATGCAGCAATTCTGATGAATCAAAATGTATGGAAAGCTAGCGGTCACGTATCTGGATTCTCAGATCCTCTTGTTGAATGTAAGAAATGTAAACATAGATTCCGCGCAGATCAGCTTGAAGATCCGAAGAAATGCCCTGATTGTGAAGGCCAGCTAGGCGAGGCAAGACAATTTAATATGATGTTTAAGACGAATGCAGGACCTATAGAAGGCGATGAATCTGTTACATACTTGCGTCCAGAAACTGCTCAAGGAATGTTTGTGAATTTTAAAAATGTTTTGGATAGTATTCACCCAACTCTTCCTTTCGGTCTAGCACAAATCGGTAAAGCTTTTAGAAACGAAATTGCTCCGAGAGATTTTGTATTTAGATCTAGAGAATTTGAACAAATGGAGATTGAGTATTTTGTAAAGCCAGATGATTGGAAGGTAACTTTTGAAGATTTTGTAAAAGAGATTCATTCGTTTACAACTGATATAGGTTTAGATAAAAAGCATGTTCATGAATTGGAGGTCGCTGATGGCGATAGGGCACACTATTCAAAGAGAACTATAGACTTTGAATTTGATTTTCCATTTGGAAAAAAAGAGCTTTACGGTCTTGCATATAGAACAGATTTTGATTTGAAAGCTCATTCAGAAGCAAGTAAGGTTGAATTGTCATATTTTGATGAAGAAACAAAAACTCGATTTATACCTCACTGTATAGAACCTTCTTTTGGTGTTGAGAGAACTGTACTCGCTGTACTTTCAGATGCATACACTGAAGATGAGATAGATGGTGAGAAACGAGTCTATATGAAGTTCTCTCCAAAAGTTGCTCCAATAAAAGTTGCAGTATTTCCTCTGTTAAAAAACAAACCTCAATTAGTCGAAAAAGCAAAAGAAGTTTTTGCAATGTTAAAGAAAGAAATTGACGATGTTGTTTTTGATGATAATGGAAATATCGGAAAGCGATATAGAAGACAAGATGAGATCGGTACTCCATATTGTGTGACTGTAGATTTTGATACTGTAGAAAAAGATGCGGGTGTAACTGTAAGAAATAGAGATACAGGAAAGCAGGAGAGGGTGAAGATAGAGGATTTGACTAAATATCTCAAAATATAGTAGAGTTCTGACGGACAAAAGAAATGTCGGTATATAAATGGAGGTTTTATGCTGAATGAAGATAGTTGTTTTATACGTAAGGACGTCGGTGAACAACCGGCTGTGGTCGAACCAGAAAAAACAGGATCCTTTATACACGAAAATGTTGGAGAGCAGCCTGTCTTAACAGGTGTTGAGTTCGTACCAAGCGCAGTTCATATTGAGACCACTGGCGCAACTCAAGAGAAGATTGAAAGAGATGCACTCATCCTGAAGCTCTCGAAGTTGATCGCTGAATATCTCATGGAACAAGATCATCCAAACGAGGCACTGACTCGGGTGATCGATGGACGTTTACTAGACGTTTTCTCCGTTGTTGATCGTATTGTTCTTGAAGAAGATGCACGTATGCTTCCTGGACCAATGTTTGTTGGACCAATTTACTGATGAAATACAATAAGAACACCAGGTATGTCCCGGTGTTCTTTTTTTTACAAGCAAAAAAAGATAAAATATGATAGATTTTATTAATGAAATTTAACAAAACTACACTTTCAAATGGTTTAAAGATCGTCACAATCCCGATGGAGGATAACCCTGCAGTCACTGTTCTTGTGACTGTTGAGACCGGATCAAAATATGAAAAAAAGGAGATAAGCGGATTGTCACATTTTTTGGAGCATATGGTTTTTAAGGGTTCAAAGAAGAGACCAACTGCTATGGATATTTCTAGAGAACTAGATTCTCTCGGCGCCCAATACAATGCTTTTACATCACAAGAGTATACTGGTTATTATGCAAAAGTAAGTAAGGAAAAAATAGATATTGCTCTAGATATCGTTTCAGATATTTATCTACACCCACTTTTTGATGGAAAAGAGATTGAAAAAGAAAAAGGAGTTATCGTTGAAGAAATAAGAATGTATCAAGATTCACCACATAGACATGTAAATGACCTTTTTATGAATCTAGTCTATGGAGATCAACCTGCAGGTTGGAATATTGCAGGAAATGAAGATACCGTTAAAAGTTTCAAAAGGGAAGACTTTGTAAAATATCTAAATGAACATTATGTAGCCGAAGCGACTACTGTAGTTATTTCCGGAACATTTGATGAAAAAGATGCTATAAAAAAGGTGGAGGAAGCCTTTTCAAACATTAGTATTGAAAAGAAACATACAAAACTTGCAGTTAAAGAAGAACAAAATAAACCACAAACTCTTTTAAAATTTAAAGAGACAGAACAAGCACACTTAATACTCGGTGTAAGATCATTTGATGCAAAAGACGAACACGATCCAGTTTTGAGTGTACTTGCAACATTACTTGGTGGAGGTATGAGTTCAAGATTATTTCAAAAACTTAGAGAGGAAATGGGGGTTGGATACTATATTCGAGCAAATCATGATGCATATACTGATCATGGAATTTTTAGTATTTCAACAGGTATCGATACAACAAGAATTGATGAGGTTATAAAAGTTCTATTAAATGAATGCAAAAAAATTGTAAATGAAGAAATATCTGAACAAGAATTAAATAAAGTAAAAGATTATATTGCAGGTTCATTTGTGCTTGGTTTGGAAACATCTGACTCTAGGGCAGAGTATTGCGCTATAAATCAAATATTAAAGGGTAAAATTGATTCACCACAACAAGAGATAGAAAAGATTAAAAAGGTAACAGTAAGTGATATAAAAGAAATTGCAAAGAAAATCTTTGTTGATGAAAAGCTAAATCTCGCTATAATTGGACCATATAAGGATAAAGAAAGATTCGAGAAACTTCTTACTTTTAAATAAATGAAAAGATTTTATATAACAACAACTCTACCTTATCTTAATGCCGAGCTTCATATCGGTCACGCTTTGGAGTTTATTCGCGCTGACGTTATTGCTCGTGTAAAAGAGATACAAGGCTATGAAGTATTCTTTAATACTGGTACAGATGAACATGGCTTAAAGGTCTATAGAAACGCTCAAGCAATGGGTCAAACAACAAAAGAGTATGTTGATGGTCTAGCAGGGAAATTCCGAGAAATAATCCCTCAATTCGGAATGTCTCCAAAGGTAAATATAATAAGAACTACAGATGAAAAACACAAAATAGCCGCTCAAGCTTTTTGGAATTTATGTAAAAAGAATGGATATATTTATAAAAAGAATTATAAAATAAAATATTGTGTTGGTTGTGAATTGGAAAAAACAGAGAGTGAATTGGTGGAAGGTAAGTGCCCAGTGCACCCTTTGATGATTATAGAAGAGATTGAGGAAGAGAATTATTTTTTTAAATTTAGTGAATTACAGAAGCCACTTCTAGATTTTTATGATAAGAATCCCAAGTTAGTTGTACCAGATTTCCGTTTTAATGAGATAAGAGCTTTTGTTGAAAGAGGGTTACAAGATTTTAGTATATCAAGATTAAAGAGCAAAATGCCTTGGGGTGTAGATGTTCCTGATGATAATGAACATGTCATGTATGTTTGGTTCGATGCTTTGGTTAGTTATATATCAACTCTTGATTGGCCAAATGATCAGGATAATTTTAAAAAGTGGTGGATAGATTCTGAAAATGTAGTTCAGTATTGTGGTAAAGACAATCTCCGACAACAGAGCGCAATGTGGCAAGCGATGCTTATAGCTGCTGGTCTACCGAATTCTCGTCAGATTGTAATAGACGGCTTTATAACAGGTGAAGGTGGCGTAAAGATGAGTAAATCACTTGGCAATGTTATAGCACCAATGGATATTATAAAGGAATACGGTATAGATGCTTTGAGATTTTTCCTAGTCAGTAAGATTCAACCTTTTGAGGACAGTCCATTTACCCATGAAAGATTCAAAGAAGCTTACAATGCACATCTGGCAAATGGTTTGGGTAACCTTGTAAGTAGAGTAATGAAAATGGCTGAGACAAATGGAGTCGTTTTGGATTTGAAGTCTTCTTCTGATTTTGATTATAAAAAGCATGCAGAATACTATGATGCATTTGAAATCGATAAAGTATGTGATGATATTTGGTCTAAGATTCAGGAAGTTGATAAATTTATTCAAGAATATCAACCTTTTAAAACTGTTAAATCTAGTGATGTATCAGAGCAAGAGAAGGGTAAACAACAAATCTCTTTCTGTCTTTCTTCAGTTTGGTATATAGCAAAAGCGCTTGAACCTATACTTCCAGAGACATCAAGTTTAATACAGCAAGGTGTAAAGTCTGGCAAAATGCCTGACAAACCACTCTTTTTAAGAAAATAATGAAATACATAGATATACATAGTCACTTGAATATGTCAGAGTTTGAAATCGATCTAGATGAAACTATTATTCGGGCTGGTCAAAAAGAAGTAGGTATTATTGTTGTTGGAGTAAATAAATCTAGTTCGGAGAAAGCGGTGAAGCTTGCCAGAGAAAATAAAAATATTTGGGCATGTATAGGTTTGCATCCTGTCGATGATCCGAATGAGACTTTTGAATACGATTTTTATAGAAACCTAGCTTTGGATCCAAAAGTAGTGGCTATAGGGGAATGTGGTCTTGATTATTATCATAAACCTGGATTTGATAAAGACAGACAAAAAGCAATTTTTGAAAAACATATAGCATTAGCAAATGAATTGAATAAACCACTTATGCTACACATAAGAAATGGTATGAATGATGAAAATGCTTATACAGACGCTCTTGAAATACTTTCAAAGCACGCAAAAGTCCATGGAAACGTACATTTCTTCTCAGGAAATGAACAACAAGCTCATAGCTTTATAAAGCTTGGTTTTAGAGTATCTTTTACAGGTGTTATAACATTCGCTAGAGATTATGATGAAGTTATAAAAAAAATCCCATTGAATATGATTATGACTGAGACAGATTCACCATTTGTAACACCAGCTCCTTTTAGAGGACAAAGAAATGAACCAAGTTTTGTTGTAGAAGTAGCAAATAAGATTGCAGATATTAGAGGTGAGGATAGGGAATTTATTAGACAACAGCTTCTCGAGAATGCTATTGAGGTTTTTAGTCTTAAATAAAATCTAAATAAAAAATTCATAACAATTTTATCTATATTTTATATAGATTTTATTTGTTTTTGATAAATTTACTATGCCATCTTAAATGGCATCAATAATCTATACATATAGACGATTTTCTTGAATTTTAGCCCTATTTATGATAGTCTGCGAGTACGTGCAAATTATCAACTAAATATGTGAACAGTCCTGACTCGCACGGGTCACGCTTCGCCAGTTTTAAAGAGCGCGAATTACTGTCACTATTGCCTTGTAGGCATAAAAAAATGGAGAAAAATATGAAAGAAGATCGATCACAAGTATATGAAATAGGGTACTTGCTCGTATCTTCAATTCCAGAAGAGAAAGTTACTGATGAAGTGAATTCTCTAAAGGAAATCCTTTCAAAGAAAGGAGCAGAATTTATAAGTGAAGAAGCACCAGAACTTCGAACATTGGCTTATACAATGGTGAAGAAGATTGGTCCTTCAAACCATAGATTCGATAAGGGGTATTTCGGTTGGTTCAAGTTTGAGCTATCAGCGAAGGAAATAGAAGGAATAAAGAAGACTTTCGAAGCAAATGTAAACATGCTTAGAATGTTGGTTATAAGTACAATAAAGGAGAATACATATCTTGGAAAGAAATCTCCAGTACCTATGCCAGAAGTTCCAGCTGAAGCTCCAGTTGATTCAATAGAATCAGGACTTGATCCAGTCAGTTCATCAGCAGTTGTTGATGATATGGATAAGAGTATTGATGCTATGGTAAAAGAGGCCTAGTTTACCAAATTAATTAATGCGTTAATTCGCAAAAAATATGTACTTAAACAAAGCGTTAGTCATAGGGAATCTTACGAGAGATCCAGAGGTAAAAGCTCTTCCAGGAGGAACAAAGGTTTGTACTTTTTCATTAGCTACAAATCGAGTTTGGAAGGATAAAAATGGTGCAAAGCAAGAATCTGCTGATTATCACAATATCGTGGTATTTGGTAGACAAGCTGAAACAGCAGGGCAATATCTTAAAAAGGGATCAAATGCGTTAGTAGAAGGAAGAATGCAGACTCGTTCTTGGGATGCTCCAGATGGACAGAAGAAATATAGAACTGAGATTGTAGCCGATAGGGTACAATTCGGTAATAGACCAAGTGTAGGACAATCAACCGGTGCACCACAGTCAAAGAATATTCCAGATGATTCTTCGTCAAAGGATGTTCCACCAGCAGACACTATTGATTATCCAGAAGAAGAGATAAATCCAGATGATATACCGTTTTAATTATTAATCTAAATAAAAAATATGAATAAACAGTGTTATTTTTCAGAAAATAATATCAGACACATCGACTATAAGGATACTGAGATATTGAAGAAATTCCTTAATCCTCACGCTAGAATGATTAGTCGAAAGAAGTCAGGTGTTAGTGCAAAGAGTCAAAGACAATTGTCAGTAGCAGTAAAGAGAGCTCGTTTCATGGGTCTTCTACCTTACGTAGCGAAATAATTATCTTAAGACAAAAATAAAAACCGGTATCATTTGATATCGGTTTTTATTTTGCATTTATTTATTATTTTCCAACTCTTTCTCTGTATTCAGAAGTTTCGGTATTAACTTTTATGATATCACCTTCGTTCACGAATAGGGGAGCGTTTATTGTTGCTCCTGTTTCAAGAACAACCACTTTACTTCCTCCGGTCGCGCTATCACCCTTAATATTTGGTGGAGCTTCAGTAACTTTTAGTTCTACAATGTTTGGAATTTTAAAACCTGTAGTCTTATCACCAAAGAGCAATTGAGAAATAACAGTATTTGGTTTTATAAATTTAATTTGAGTACCAATCTCATCTTCAGTAAAACTGAATCTCTGACTTGGATCAGTAGGTAAACAGAACCAATATTCTCCTTTACCTTTATTTGCATAAAGATATTTTATCTCTCTTGAGTCTATCTCTGCTTCTTCAACCTTCTCTGATACATGGAAAGAGTACTCAGTAACTTTTCCTGTAATAAGATTCTTAAGTTTTGTAGCATTCACAGGCTTTCTTTGTTGTTTTCTAAATACATGTGAACTAACTACTTCGTACGGTTGTCCATCTAGGACAATATACTTCCTCTCTACAATTTCATTATATTCTAACATTGACATAATGATCTATCTTACACGATTACTTTACTTCTGCAAGCTGAAGTCTGATTTTACCCAATATCTCTTGTCGAATATCCTGGTTTTCTTTTAGAAATTGTCTCGTCGCATCATAGCCTCTTCCAAGCTTATTTTCTCCGTAGCTATATGATGTACCAGACTTCGTTATTAGCCCCATTTTCTCTCCTAGAGCTATTATTTCACCCTCTTGTGATATTCCTTCGTTATACATCAAATCGAACTCAGTCTGCTTAAATGGGGCAGCGACTTTATTCTTCACAACTTTAACCCTTACTCTTCCTCCCATTATTTCTTCACCTTTTTTTATTTGAGCTATACGTCGGATATCCAATCTAACTGAAGTATAGAATTTCAATGCTTTTCCGCCCGGAGTTGTCTCGGGATTGCCAAACATTACTCCAATCTGCATTCTTATTTGATTGATGAATATAACTACAGTCTTTGATTTTGCAACGATGCTTGTCAGCTTTCTTAAAGCTTGAGACATTAGTCTTGCTTGTTTACCAACATGGTGTGAGCCCATATCACCCTCGATTTCATCTTTTGGTGTAAGTGCAGCAACAGAGTCTATAACTATTACATCCATTTTACCTGAGTGAACTAGACTTTCTACTATTCCTAGGGCTTGTTCTCCAGATTCTGGTTGAGATATGATAAGTTCTTCGGTTTTAACTCCTAATCTCTTTGCGTATTCTGGATCAAGAGCATGCTCGGCATCTATAAAAGCACAAATACCTCCCATCTTTTGAGCTTCAGCTACGATGTGTAGGGAAAGGGTAGTTTTACCAGAAGATTCTGGACCAAATATCTCTATTATTCTACCTCTAGGCATACCTCCTATACCAAGTGCTGAATCAAGTCCTATTGAACCTGTTGGTATTGCATTAACATTTACCTTTGGTTTGTCACCAAGTTTCATTATTGATTCATCACCAAACTTTGAACGAATAGCATCAAGAGTAGAACCTATACTTAGAGTGGGGTCTATATTTTTTGATTCTTTACTTGGCTTTTTATTTTTGACATTCCCATCTTCGTCAGTTTCTTCTATTTTCTCTTCAACTTCTACATCTTTTGTTTCCTCAGAATTCTTATTCTTTGTATTCTTCGATTTTTTAATCATATTAGTAATCTTTCAGTATTAAGTAATAAAGCGGGTACTTCTAGAATTATATCATTTTTTATTCTTTGTCTTGATAGACAAGTTCCATTTTATATTCAGTAGTTCTTTTAAATTTATCATTTGCAGATATTACAGATACATTGTAGCCAGGAAAGAGTAGGAGAGTCTCAGAAAAGTTACCATCTTTGTCTATGAGTAACGGTTTATTGTTTAGAGTGATATTTTGTATATGCTGAGCTCTGCCTTTTATTGTTACAGTAGAAGTGCTCATGAGGGATCCGTTCACAGGTTCACTTACGAATATTTCAGGTCCTGAAGCATAGTCTCTAAAAGAAAAGTAGATATATACAATGACAATTGAAGTCACTATCATAAAAGTGCCTATTTTAATTATTTTCTTTACACCATCTCTATTCATTTGTATTTTCTGTAGATATATCGGTAGGTGAGTTGTCGCCAGATTCTATATTTGAGCTTCCAGGATTTGTTCCATATACCTCTCTAGCTTTGGAACCATTCGCTGGTCCAACTACTCCTTTTGCTTCTAGTAAGTCTATTAGTTTCGCCGCTCTAGAATATCCGATTCCAAGTTTTCTCTGTAGCCATGATGTAGAAGCTTTTCCACTCTCTATAACTATATCTCTTGCTTGACCAAGTAATTCATCCTCATCTCCAAGATCTGAGTTTTCAGAATCAAAATTCGCTTCAAATATAGAATCCTTTCCAGCTTCAGGTACAGCAAGGTTGATTTCACCCATGATTTCGTCTTTATATGTATCTGCAAGATAACCAACAACTTTTTTAACCTCAGCTTCTGATATATAAGCAGATTGCAATCGGTATGGTTTAGACATTTCGCCACCAAGATATAGCATATCTCCAGCTCCAAGTAGTTTCTCGGCACCTCCAGTATCTAGAATAGTTCTAGAGTCTATTTGTGCAGAAACTTGTAATGCCACTCGAGTAGGGACGTTTGCTTTGATTAGACCTGTAATAACATTCACACTCGGTCTTTGTGTTGAAAGGATAAGGTGAATACCAACAGCTCGACTCATTTGAGCTAATCTCACGATAGCAGACTCTAGTTCTCTAGGATAAGTTTGCATTATATCTGCCAATTCATCTACAACGATAACTATATAAGGCATACTTTCAGGCAAGACTTGTTCTTTATTCTTTTTACTCTTTTCAATTGCTGGTGAAAGGACAGTTTTGTGATATGAATCAATGTCTCGAACAGTATTCTTTTCTAGGGTATCGTATCTTCTGCTCATTTCTTTTGCCGCCCATTTCAAAGCAAGAATCGCTTTCTTTGCATCAGTAATAACTGGAGTTAGGAGGTGAGGAATTTTATTATATAAAGTAAGCTCCACTCTCTTTGGATCTATCATGATGAATTTTAGGTTTTCAGGTGAATTTCTAAATAGTAGGGAGGTGATGATTGCGTGAATTGTTACTGATTTACCTGAACCTGTGGCACCTGCGATTAGCATGTGAGGAGCTTTTGCTAGGTTTGCAAAATATGATTTTCCAGAAATACCTTTTCCAAGTGATATAAGTAGAGGTTTCTCTGATTCTTGATATTCATCTGAGCTAAGAAGGGTAGCAAGACCAACAGTAGTCTTTGTTGTGTTTGGAATTTCAATACCTACTAGAGATTTACCTGGAATTGGTGCTTCTATACGTATTGGGTGTGCGGCTAGAGCGAGGGCTAAATCATTGTTTAGAGCAACAATCTTTGAAAGCTTCACTCCTTCAGCTGGTTTTAGGGAGTATCTAGTAACTGATGGTCCAATAGATATTTCATCCATTTCAACATCAATACCGAAGTTAGCCAGTGTTCTCTTTATAATATTTGCATTTGCTTTGATATCTCCAGTTTCTGGTTTACCTTTGTCTTTTTCAAGAAGTGAAAGAGGTGGCGGCACAAAAGGAGTCATTGAATATGTTGAAGATAATTTAATATCCCCAGTCTCATCTTTATTTATCTTATCAACTTTACCTTTATTCTGTATTTGTTCAGCGATTTTTAATTGTTCTTTTTGTAGTTTATTTTCTACATTATCAACCACCTTATCGATTTTCTTATCATCTGCACCCTCATCGATTTCTTCTTCGTCTTTTTTAAACCAATTCCAGAACTTTAAATGTTCAAGAGTGAAATGTACTTCAAAAGTTATTAGAACAGATATTATGACACAACCGATAAGTATGATTGGAGTAGCATAAACACCTATAACACTTATAAAAGGATATGTAATCCATCTACCTACATAACCACCTTCATCAGCAAGTAGTCTCATTATTCCTAGACCAGAGAAAAAGAATAGTCCCACACCAAGAAATTTTGCTGGCTTGAATTCAGCCTTTACACCCTTCAGGAATGCTAGAGCTGTCATAATTGAAGATATTGGAATCAAGAAGTATCCAAGACCAAACCACTTTTTCAAAAATTCATATACTTTTTGACCTATAGGATCTGCAAGATGAAAAGGGGCTAAAATAAATAATAGAGCAATTAGGAAAAAAATGATTGCAAAAACTGCTTGCATTGTTTCCTTCCCAACCCCAGGTTCTGTTCTAGATTTTTTATCTTCTTTAGTTTTTTTCTTGATCGCCATATCACATAATAATAACACACTATTGTTTATATATTCATAGCGTGTCATAAAGCAAAAATACTATTTACATTAAGATACTGTCTCTTATATAATAAGACATAAGATTTTCATAAAAGACAAGAAATATATTCCAAATTAAATACAAAGGACATATAACAGACATGGAAAAATATATATTACAAAAATCTCAAAAAATCGTTTCTGCACTTTATCTAATCACTGATCATATAAAAGACAGTGACGTTATTAAGTGGGAGATTAGAGAGGATGGAATATCACTTATTTCAAACTCAATGCTGATTAAGACTATACATCCATCAGAAAAAGAGAATGCTTATAGAGCAGTTATTTTGAATCTTGAGAAAATAATTTCATTACTTAATGTCGCATTGATCTCATCAGTTATATCAAATATGAATGCAACAATAATGATTCATGAATTAGAATCTTTATTGTTGTTTGTTGAAAAAGAAAGTAAGAATAATTTACTACCAGGATATATTCTATCAGACAGTTTCTTTTCGGACGAAAAGGTCATTAAAAAGGACAATATTGTAGATAAAGGACATGATATTCAATCAAGGACAAATGCGACTGGTGTGTACAACATTCCAAAACAAGTCGTATCAAGAAAAGACAGTATTCTAGCTATTTTAAGAACAAATTCTAACCTGACTATAAAGGACTTCACTAAGGTCATTAAGGATTGCAGTGAAAAGACAATTCAAAGGGAACTAATCGCTCTGGTTAAGAGTGGTGTCGTTAAGAGGGTTGGAGAGAGAAGATGGAGTACTTATTCCTTGTCTTGAGATCTTTCTAGTTAGAATCTTGGTTCGATTCCAAGTCTCGCAGTGTGATTAAATAGGGTCAATTTTTAACTGAATTTTATGCTTAAAATTTGATCATAGTTAGTTCTCTCTTTGAATGCTTTTTTATTGACTTTTAACCCTGTTTTGTGTAGTATGTGGGAGTGTTTATTGGCTGTTTATATAGCCAATGCCACCTATATATTAGGTGGCGGCCCTTGTGTAAATTAGGGTTATCCACATTTGGGTTGCGGGTTTTTTATATTTCACGATATAATACAACCCGAGGGTCTTTGACAATTTAAATGTGCTCTAAAAATACAGATTTTCTTATTCGGAAATGGTTAGTTAATTGTTGTACTCGGTCATAAATCCTTATAGCCTAATCTCTCTTTTTGAGTCGAAAACGAAAGGAGAGAAATGGTGAAATAGTTTATTAGTGTTATTAGTTAAGTAAGTTATAAATATTTTTCTCTCAAAAATTATTAATAATCGAGAAGAAGAATATTTAATTATAAATATTATTATGAAAATTTCTTTAAAAGCAGCTATCATTGCTTTGGCAATAGTAGCAGTAGGTGCTTCAACAGCAAATGCAGCATTCAATACTAACCTTACAGTAGGTAGTACTGGTGCAGATGTATCTGCTCTTCAGTCATGGTTGATTAGTAAAGGTTTCAGTATTCCTTCAATTAGTTCAGGTGCAGCAACACCAGGTTACTTTGGATCACAAACAAAGGCAGCTGTAGTTGCATACCAAGCTAGTGTTGGTCTACCAAGTACAGGTTTCGTAGGTCCTCTTACACGAGGTATCCTTAATGGAACAAGTGCTGCTTCTACACCAGTAGCAGTAGGTTGCCCAGCAGGATTTACTTGTACTCCAGTAGGTGGAACAGTTCCAGCTACAACAGCAACACCAGGTGTTATTACAACTCCTGGTCTTGAAGGAACACTTTCTGCAAGTCAGTCAAATGCAGGAGTTGCTTCAACTATCTATGAAAATGATAAGATGGTCTCAGTTTTGGGCGTAAAGCTTGAAGCTAAGAGTTCAGATATCAATGTTCAAAGAGTAAAGTTGAGTCTAGGTACTGATTCAAAAATCTATAACAAGATCTTCTCAAAGGTTTATGTTATGGAAGGATCAACAGTACTTGGTTCATCAGATCTTAACTCTTCAACAGTAGTTAAGGATGGAAGTAACTATTACATCACAATCACAGGTATGAACTTCGTAATTCCAAGAAATGGAACACGAACAATTTCTATCGGTGTTGATGTATTCCCAACTATTGATTCAACAGATATCGACACAGAAACTTATCCTATAGCTCTTGCAGCAGACGGAGTACGAGGACAAGACGGTGCTGGTATTGATCAATACGCTGGATCAACTTCAATCACACGAACACCAAACATTTCTTCAGACCTATCTGACAGTGCTACACTAACAGTGTCACTAAACAATTCAAGTCCAAAGAAGGCTGATGTTATGGCTACAGGTGGATCATCAGAAAACGAACTTGATAGACTAACTCTATTGAACTTCGATGTTAAGGCTGAGAAGGACAATGTAAAGATTACAGATATCAAGATTGGTGTTGTTAAGTCTGGATCTGGAGCAGCTACAGCTCAGACAGCTTACCTATACGATGGTTCAACAGAACTTGATAACGCTTCAATCACAAGTGGAGTGGCTACATTCGCAGACTTTGACTATGTAGTTCCAAAGGATACAACTAAGACTCTTACAGTTAAGGTTGACATCCGAAACGCTAATGCTGTAGATGCAAGATTCTATGCAATTGCTTCAACAACAGTTGCTTCAGATCTAGTAGCTGAAAACAGTAAAGGCGATTCTCTAACAGAGAGTGGATCAGCAACAGGACAAACAATCGGAGTTAGAAACGTAGGAGCAGAAATCTCTCTAGTTTCAAAGTCAATTGTTACAGCTGGTGCTCCACAAACAAGTGGATCAAACAATATCGCTACTTCATCTCTTACAGCTAACTTTGTTGTTAGAGTAAAGGCAGTTGGAGGTCCATTGTCATTCGGTACAGCTGGTTCATCAACTCCTATGTTTGATACAACAACATCAACATTCAGAGTTTATAGAAACAGTACAAACGCAGGAATCAGTTCATACGCTACATCAACTGACTTCGCAACTCCATCTGGTCTAACAGAATCTAACAATTCTTGGACACTACCAGAAGGACAAACTGTGGATGTTCCAGTAACATTCAAGATCCTAGGACGAAGTGCTACAGCACCTCTAACAGACGGAATCTACTCAGTTAGTCTAGAAGGTGTACAAACAAACGCTAGATACGGTACTACATTCATGGCTGGAGAAGCTGATTGGAGAACAACTGGTGTTTCATTCCCTTAATAAATTTAAGGAATACACTCCTCTCAACGGGTTAAAATGTTGAAACAAAAAGCCACCTTAACGGGTGGTTTTTTGTTTGGCTAAAATATTATATAATAGTAGGGAATATGAGTAACCCTTTTGATCAAAACTTCTTTAAATTTCTTTTGGGTTTTACTTTTATACTAATAGCAAGTTTTACAATATTATTTTTTGTAGGTAACTATAGTGTTTCTTTAAATGAAGAAGAGGCAGCAGTTTTAAAATCGATAAATGAGAGTAAAAAGAATAACCCACTAAATTTTCTAAGTCACTAGTCTTTTTGGTTTTGGACCGCACGGTTCTTAATGCCTTATTTAATTTTATATATTCACTTTTTGCGTAATTAGTCGCCTAGTATTGATTTTTATGTAAATTTTATTTGGATTTTATATGGATTTTATCTCTGTTTTGTAATATTTGGATATTATAAATTTAATAATATCTAAATATGAAAAATATAAATAAAAATAGCTATATATCAGTTTTGTGTTCGATAGTTTCAGTATTTGTTCTTTGTGTATTCACACTTTATCCTAATAAAGCGCAAGCAATAATATTCGGTGGTGAGCTAATAAGTGAGGAAACATATAACAATAAAATTTGTTGTTCAAACGTTGTGTTTATACCTGGATTTGAATCTAGCCGTTTGTATGTGGACAATAATGGTGTATTTGGTACCACTACCGATAAACTCTGGGAACCACTTACAAATAGCGATATAAAAAGATTAATGATGGATTCAGAAGGTAAAAGTATTACTAGTGATGTTTATGTAAAGGATATTATCGATTCAATTCCTCTATCTCAGAATATCTATCATTCTTTTATAAATACTATGGATGGATTGGTAAGCGAAGGTAGTATAAAAAGGTGGATATCTATTCCTTATGACTGGAGAAAAGGAGTATATGACATTGTAGATGATAGTTTCGTTGAGAAAGTTATAGATCTATCTAGTGATTCAAAGACAGGTAAAGTCATTATAATTGCTCATAGTAATGGGGGATTGATTACGAAAGTTTTGATGAAAAAGTTAAAAGATCTAGGAAAAACAAATTTAATAGAAAATGTGATTCTCGTAACTGTACCAGAACTAGGTACGCCAAAGGCAATATCTTCTATGTTACATGGTTATGAAGAAAGTCTAGCAAAAGGGATGATAATGAATAGTAATGAAGCAAGAGAATTTTCAAAGAATATGCCAGGAGCTTATGGTTTGTTACCATCTAAGAAGTTTTTTGAAAATAATCCAATATCAATCATTACCAATCTCTTTTCTGCTAGTACAACAATCAATTCATTTGAAGGTTTAAAGAATTTCCTATTTAACAATTCGTTTTCAAAAGCTTTTACAGATAATACGGATATACCGATTCTTTTAAATCAAAAACTATTTGATAGAAATGAAGAATTACATTCACAAATAGATGATTTGAAAATACAAGAATATACAAAGGTAACATCAATATCAGGCTGGGGATTAGAGACTACTGATGGTTTGGTTTATAAAAAAGACAATAAACATTGCAAGGGTGATATATACTCATGTGATATAAATTTTAGAGTAAGCACAAATAAATCAGGAGACGGTACTGTTCTAACTAAAAGCAATTCAGGGAATAGTAGTATATTGGAGTATTTTAACCTAGATAAGTTAAATAGTGATAAAGTTAAAAAAATAAATCATGCAAATGTACTCGAATCAACAGATCTATTAAATAAGATAACTGATACTATAAAGGATCAAAAACCAGAGAATCCAAGTTACGGTAAGTATTTCACAACTACTGAACCAATAGATGATAGTGATAATCTAAGAATAGATATTTATTCTCCTCTTGATATAGATATTTATGATAAACAAGGAAGGCATGTTGGTTTGGTCTATAACGCATACTACAATAGGTATTTGGAGGATGATGAGTATACGATACCTGGAAGTTTCTATGCCGAAACAGGTAGTACAAAGACCGTGATAGTTCCATTTGGTCAAGAATATAAAATAATGATGAGGGGGAATGATGTCGGTGTTTTTGTTATAGACCTTACTAGAAAAAAGGCTGGTGAAAACTCTACGACAACTAGTTTTTCAGAACTGGTAGCAACTCCGCTTACGAATATAGAACTTGTGGTTGGTACTTCTTCTGAAACATTCTTGAAAGATTCATATATGAATATTGATTTTGATGGTGATCATATGACGGATATTGTTAGTCGCTCTGATGCATATCGTGGATCTACAACAACATGGCCGATTAGAGATATACAATCATATCTTGAATCAATGAGAAAAGTAATACTAACTTTGGGTCTATCAAGTAAAGTTGAGAAAAATTGGTTAAACCGCATTGATTCAATTTCAAACATAGATCAAATAAGGAATCGTAGTAAGATAGAGAGGATTGTTAAGAGACTGTCAAAGAAAGATGTATATAAAAACAGCAAAATTACGGAAAAACAAAGAATTGCGATTCTCAATCTATTTGAAGAGCTATTGCCTTATGTAGACTCTACCGCTCGAGGAAAACATAAATAAGAATACAGAATATTGACTATTTGTGTATTCATTGTTAGTGTATTCACATAAGGTCAGAGACAGAAGGCGAGGTTAAATACCATTAAGACCTTCCGAGATACTCTAAAACCTTTATAGGTCGATTTATCAGCTCATCTTATTTTTGGTGAAAACCTAAAAAAATGGCACGTACAAAAGTTCAAAAGAAAGAGATACTTGAGAAACTTGAAACTATAGTTAAGGATGCTGAATCAATGGTATTCGTTAACTTTCACGGTCTCAATGTAGCAGATACAACTATCGTTCGTCGAAAACTAAAGAGTGAAAATGTAGGATTCTTTGTTTCAAAGAAGACTTTAACAAAAAAGGCTTTGGAAGGTAAGAAAATTACAGGTACACTACCTGAATTAGACGGAGAAGTTGGATTAGCATACGGAAAGGATCTAATAGCACCAGCAAGAGAGGTATATGAATTCCAGAAGAAATATAAGGGTCATGTATCAATTCTTGGAGGAGTATTCGAAGGAAAGTTTATGTCAAAGGAAGAAATGCTAGCAATAGCTCTTATTCCTTCACAGAAAACTCTTCAAGCTATGTTTGTAAACGTAATAAATTCTCCAATACAAGGATTTGTTATGGCTTTGGATCAAATAGCAAAAAAGAAGACAGCTTAGTTAGAAATTATAATACTATTAATTAATTTATTAAAAATATGGAAACAGAAAAAATTGAGATTCCTTCAAAGTTCAAGACAATTGTGGAATCAATCGAAACAATGTCAGTACTAGATCTAAACGAACTAGTAAAACTATTAGAAAAGAAATTTGGTGTTTCAGCAGCGGCTGTAGCAACAGCAGCTCCTGTAGCGGCTGCAGCATCAGATGAGAAATCAACTGTAGCTCTACACCTAGCTTCAGCAGGTGAACAAAAGATTGCAGTTATCAAGGTTGTTAAGGAAGCTCTAAACCTAGGTCTAAAGGAAGCAAAAGATATGGTTGACGGTGCTCCAATTCTTGTTAAGGATGCAATGAAGAAGGAAGATGCAGATGTTCTAAAGAAGAAGATTGAGGAAGCAGGAGGAAAGGTAGAATATAAATAAATAAAACGGAAAACCACCAGATATAATTATGAAATCTGGTGGTTTTTTGCTATCATGTATTTTATGGAAATTTTGGCAAAACTGTTCGGTAACGAAACAAGAGTAAAACTATTACGTTTATTTCTTTTTAATCCTGATAATAATTATTCATTAAGCGAAATCGTAAGTAGAAGTAAATCAAATAAAAAAGATGTTTCAAAAGAGATATTAAACTTAATAAAAACTAACATCATAAAAAAGAAATCAATAACAAGAGAAGTACAGCAAAAAAAGAAAAAGAAAATTATAATCAAGAAGGTGCATGAAATAGGGTATGGGCTTGATAATAAATTCCCTTATTTACAAGCTTTGAAAAACTTACTTATTATGGTTAGTCTACACGCAGATGACACTCTGGTAAAAAGATTCTCTTCAGTTGGTAGAATTAAACTATTTATTGCTTCTGGAGTATTCATACAAGAATGGGATACAAGAGTAGATCTATTGATAGTCGGAGACGGTCTAAATATAAATAAACTTGATACAGTAATGAAAACAATAGAATCTGAAGTTGGAAGGGAAATAATCTATTCAGCATTTGAAACTGAGGATTTTGAGTATAGATACGGTATGCATGATCGTCTGATACGAGATATTATGGATTTACCTCACGCTACACTTGTGGATAAAATAGGAATAGGAGAAAATAAAGTGTTATAATAAATGCATTAGTAATTATTAACAGCTAATATATTTAAAATATGATGTTTTTAGAAAATTGGGGTGGAGGATTTACTGATTCATTAGTATCAGTTTGGTATGGAATTTTAAATTTTCTACCTGGTTTCGTTGGGGCGTTACTTATATTTATTCTTGGATGGATTGTTGCTGTGCTAATCGAAAGAATTATAGAGGGTCTATTTAAGAGTTTTAAAGTTGATACACTTTTAAAAACAGCTGGTCTTGAGGATGTGGTTGAGAGATCAGGTCACAAATTGAATTCAGGAAGATTTGTTGGTTCGCTTGTGAAGTGGTTTGTTATCGTAGTATTTTTGATTGCATCTTTTGATGTACTTGGTTTGAGTGAGGTAAATGATTTTCTTAAGGATGTAGTATTGTCTTATCTACCACAAGTAATAATTGCAGTACTTGTACTTATGGTATCTGTTGTTATTGCTGATGCAATACAAAAGGTTATTATTGCTTCAGCTAGAGCGGCACACATAAAGTCAGCGACATTACTTGGTACAATAGCAAAGTGGTCAATCTGGATATTTGCTCTACTAACAGCACTATTCCATCTTGGAATCGCACCAGCTCTAATACAAACATTGTTCATGGGAATTGTGGTTGCAGGTGCTCTTGCTTCAGGACTTGCTTTCGGACTTGGAGGAAAAGAAGTTGCTGGAAGAATGCTTGAGAAATTAATCCACACTGTTTCAGATAAGGAGTAATCAATATAAGGGATTTTAAATGAAAAATACCCACTTGTGGGTATTTTTTATGGTACAATTTTGTTTATGAAGTATGGAAGACTAATATATTTTATACCTTGGGTTGTAGGAGTAACCGGTCTCATTGTTATGTTCGGTTGGCTAATTGATTCAAGATTTCTAATACAACTATATCCAAGTTTTACTTCTATGAAATTCTTCACAGCTTTCCTCTTCTTTCTTTTTGGATTTCAGTTATTTGAAATTAGGAATTATTTTGCTAGTGGAAAAATTAAAAGACCAAAATCATATACCAATATAATGCTAGCTATTTCTTCAATTATCGTATTCTGTTTTTTTATGCACATGTCTTCTGGTGTGTTTCGTGGATTACTTTCTCTAATACCGATTAATGAAAAATATGATCCCTGGACAACGATTCCTCATATACCATCTATACTTACATTGTTATGTTTCTCACTAATTCAAATCTTGCAGTATATAATTATTTTACGTAAGGAAATAATAAATGGTGCCCTTTTTGTTATTGGCATTGCCCTAATCTTTTTTTCTGGGGTAGTATTGTTGAGTTATATGTTTGATATCCAGTGGTTGTTTTTAACCACTTTAGTAGGTGGGGCTATGGCTGTTCACTCTGCGATTCTATTTACAATAATTGGATTAGATTTTTTGATTTTAAGGAAGAATCTTAGTTTTCACCTATTACACCATCATATATAATTTTTGATATATTTCTAATTATATTAGTAAGTTCATTAAAATTATCACCTCTAGTCATAACGCATAGTATATACGGTTTCTTTGTAGCGTATATTATTCCACAATCGTGCAATTGTAATACACCATCTTTGTTTATCTGCTCTCCAAATTTGTGAGATACAATCACATCTTTCGGTACTCCAGATCTGATTCCATTCTCAAATCTTGATTCAGCAAGAAGTTCTAAGGCAAATTCTGAACTTTCTTTTCCTATATAAGATGAGTTATACAGAACTCTAAAAAAAGAACTATACTCTTTTACATTCATATTGAAATCGCTTACACTTTGCGGGTTTATTAACCCAAGATTTACGTATGTTTCAATTAGTTTTGTGTCGCCTAGAATTTTATATAAAAGAATTGCTGACTCATTATCAGAATACACGATACTTCTTTTTAATAGTTCAGCAACTGTATAGGTTTTGCCAGGCTCAAGTTCAATTTCTGGTTTAAAGTATTGATTACCAATAAATTCTTTCTTTTCAAATTTTACCGTTCGGTTAACAAAAATGTTATCGACCTCTTCATTTTCTTTAGAGCACTAATAAGTAGAGGTAATTTTAGTAAACTAGATGGAGTGAATCCTTCATCTTCATTTATTCCAAACCAAGGGCCGTTATTCAAATCTCTATAATATACAGATACGTGGTTAGCTTTCTTGTTAGACATTATGTTATTTGCATAGCGTTCAACTTTGAACCTAAAAGAAGAATATATACTATTCTCTATACTTTCGTTTGTGCTACAAAATAATAGGGGACTAACTAATGGAAACCTAGCAGTTGACCTCTCTTCACTTTTGTTATATCGATTTGATTCTTGTAAACTATTACTAATCGATACCATAGTTAATGCAAAAGAAAAACCTAGAATGAATAATAATATTTTTTTAGTTTTATCTCTCAACCTAGTTTCCTCGGTATTAGAATCTCCATTCATGTTTTAATTATATACTATATTTAAGACATTTTATATGCTACTTCTTGACTTTAAATTAGCCTTCGTATACACTACTCCTTACACAGAAATATGTTAAAGAATCACATTAAACGGCCATAACCTCCATTGCTTTTTAAGTAGTGTTAGAGATGGCCGCCAAAAGCGGTTTTTTGTAACAAAATACGACTGATACATTGAAAATTAAATACTTAGACAGTCTCAACAATCAGGAGGCTGTCTAGGAAAAAGGTAATACTAAAAGTGTATATATTAAAAGAGGGTTTTTTCGAATATATACATGTATAGTATGTTGTAATTGTAGACAAATAATTGTGGTTTTTAGATTTCCTAATGGGAAATTTAAGAGTATATGGTGGATGCCTAGGCTTCTAAGAAGCGATGAAAGACGTGGCTTGGCGACGATATGTTTCGGGGAGGTGCCTAGCAACCTTTGATCCGAAAATCTCTGAATGAGGAAACTCTCTGACTTCGAGTCAGAATTAACACGCTTGACGTGTTAATGCACACCCAGGGAAGTAAAACATTTCAGTACCTGGAGGAATAGAAACTAAATAAGAATTTCGTAAGTAGCGGCGAGCGAAAGCGGAAGAGCCCAAACTCAACCTTTATCGTGCTGTATAACTTGCTGACGCAAGTCGGTGTAGTTATGCTGTGCGATAAAGGTTGGGGGTTGTAAGGTGGAAATGTGTCATTTATGACAGAGAAGTTACAAAATTTTTTGATAGAAGAATAAGCTGGAAAGCTTAGCCCCAGAAGGTGATAGCCCTGTAGTCGAAATCAAAAAGTCTTCTTTGTTTCCATTCTTGAGTACCTCGAGACACGAATAGCTCGGGGGAATCTGCCGGAACTAACCGGTAAGGCTAAATATTCTAGAAGACCGA
>CAZVQB010000006.1:0-2045 GCA_964629235.1 uncultured Candidatus Saccharibacteria bacterium
CTTAATTTTGAAAAAGATAAAATAGGAGAGATTATCTTGAAATCTCTTAAGTTAGAAAAAAGAGTTGGTCCAGGATTGAATGAATGGAAAAAGTTTGCAAATGCAGTAAAAACTACAGAAAAAGAGATAAATATTGCTATTGTGGGAAAATATTTTAGTACCGGAGATTTTATTCTTACAGATTCATATGTCTCAGTTCTTGAAGCGATAAAGTATTCTGCTTATGGTCAAAAAGTAAAACCAAAGATTCATACAATAAATGCAAATGATTTCGAAAAAGAGAATGTAGATTTTACTATTTTAAATAAATTCGATGGAATAATAGTTCCTGGAGGATTTGGAGAAAAGGGTATCGAAGGCAAACTAAATGTAATCCGTTATGCAAGAGAAAATAAAATTCCATACTTTGGACTATGTTACGGTATGCAACTTATGACTATAGAATATGCTAGAAATGTTCTAGGCCTTAAAGGTGCAAATACTGCGGAGATTGATCCAAGTTCACCATATTTGATAATTGATATTATGCCAGATCAAAAAGCAAAGCTACTCGAAAAGAACTATGGAGGAAGCATGAGACTTGGTACTTATAAAGCAAAATTATTGAAAGGAAGTATAGCTCGTGATGCTTATGGTAAAAATATTATTCAAGAACGACATAGACATAGGTATGAAGTAAATCCAAAATACGTAGATCGATTGGTTAAAGAGGGTCTGGTATTCTCAGGAACATCACCAGATGGAAGTCTAATGGAGATTGCTGAACTTCCAGAGACTGAACATCCATTTTTCTTAGGTACACAATTTCATCCAGAATTCTTAGCACGACCTTTGTCTCCGCATCCACTATTTACAAAGTTCATAAGTGCAGCGAAAAATAGAGCGGGAAGATAAAAGATTTTGACCTTAAAATTTTAATAAAAATTTCATTTGGATTTTATTGAGATTTTATACTGATTTTATCTAGTACCGATATTATATATTTGTTATAAGGTCGGTTATAACAATAATCTCTGTATATTCATATCCATATTCCAAAATAAAATAACACCTCATTACTTTGCGGGTACTTGAGGTGTTATTTTATTTCTGCGGCTGATTTAACTATTCCTTGACCGTATTATATTTACTTATTTTCCATGACATTTCTTATATTTTTTTCCTGAACCACAAGGACATGGATCGTTCCTTCCTACTTCCGGTTTACTCTTTGTTTGTTGTTCTGCACTCTTACTTCCGTCTTGTGCTCCAATGATACTTGCTTGTTCGTGAACTTCTTTTAGTTCAACAGCTTCCTGAGTGACTATGCCACCACCTATATGCGGTAATAGATTTATGATTTGATTGTTTATTGCACCTTGCATTTCTTTAAACAGTCTCAATCCTTCCTTCTTGTATTCAACCAATGGATCTCTTTGTCCATAAGCTCTTAGATTCACACTCGAACGTGTATAATCCATAACTTCTAGATGTTCTACCCAGAACATATCTATAGACTGAAGCATAAGTTGTCGTGCAACTGTTAGGAATCGGTCCTTTCCAAGTTGAGTAATCTTTGATTCCATAACTTTATTTAGTTCTGGATCTTCACCTATTACTTCTTTTATTTTCTCTTCGACTTCATCAGGTGCACCTAGTAGTATTTTTCTTCTTCTTTCATAAACCGCTTTTCTTTGATGATTTAGAATATCATCATATTCAAGAACATGCTTTCTAGAATCAAAGTTGAAACCCTCTATCTTTGTTTGAGCATTCTCTAATGAACGAGTGATTATACGGTTTTCAATTGCTTCATCTTCTGCTACACCAAGTTTACCCATAAGGCTTTTTATAGTATCTGAAGCAAATATTCTCATTAAAGAATCTTCTAGGGATACGAAGAACTGTGTTGCACCTGGATCTCCTTGTCTTCCTGATCGTCCTCGAAGCTGATTGTCTATTCTTCTTGCTTCATGTCTTTCTGTTCCAAGAACGAATAGTCCTCCAACAGATTTTATTTCTTCATAAAGATCTTTGCCCCCTGGATTTCCACCAAGTTTAATATC
>CAZVQB010000006.1:2145-4971 GCA_964629235.1 uncultured Candidatus Saccharibacteria bacterium
TGATCGATTCTTTTTATAGAATTGTTAGTAGGAACTGTAATAGTCTCTAGTCCATAAACTTTATAGAATTCTTCAGATGAAGTACTTGCTGTACCTGTCATACCTGATAGTTTTTTGTATAGTCTAAAATAATTTTGGAAAGTAATAGAAGCAAAAGTTCTTGATTCCTTTTGAATTGCAACACCTTCTTTTGCTTCGATGGCTTGATGTAGTCCTTCTGACCATCGTCTTCCAGGCTGTAGTCTTCCTGTGAATGTATCAACAATAACTATTTCATTTTCTTTTACTACGTATTCTGAATTCAGATTGTAGAGTGCCTTCGCTTTTATTGCAGTTTCAAGATGATGTACGTATTTCATCCCTTTTTCAGTATAAATATTGTCTACACCAAGCTTTGATTCGGCTTTTCCAATTCCTTTATCTGTCAGAGCAATACTTCTTTGTTTTTCATCCACTGTATAGTCTTCATCTTTTATAAAATCCTTAACCATCGCTGAAAAAATCTTGTATAGATTTTCTGAATCAGTTGTTGGAGAAGATATGATAAGAGGGGTACGAGCTTCATCGATAAGTATTGAGTCGATTTCATCAACTATTGCATAGTTGAATTCTCTTTGTCGAAGTGATTTTGCTTCGTATTCTAGATTGTCTCGAAGATAATCGAAACCGAATTCATTGTTTGTACCATAAGTTATGTCTGCATTGTAAGCTTCGTTTCTTGTTACAGGTCTTAGATATTCATGCACCACTTTGAATGATCCTATATTGTCTCGTATCTTATCGTCATTTTCTTTCTCTTCTTTATTTATATGTGATGGATCATAGATAAAAGAACTCTCATGATTTATAACTCCAGTAGTAAGGCCAAGGAAATTGTAGATTTGACCCATCCATACCGCATCTCGTCTTGATAGATAATCGTTTACAGTTACGACATGAACTCCTTTTCCAGTTAATCCATTTAGATATGCAGGCAAAGTAGCTACTAGAGTTTTACCTTCTCCAGTTCTCATCTCTGCGATACTTCCACTATTTAGTATCGCACCTCCGATAAGCTGTACATCGAAATGTCTTTGATTCAAAACTCGCTTTGAAGCTTCACGAACTACTGCAAATGCTTCTGGTTGTATAGATTCTAGACTTTCGCCTTTCGCCAATCTCTCACGAAACTCTACTGTCTTTGATCGCAATTCCTCATCTGTTAGGGAAGAGATTTTGGGTTCAAAAGAATTCACGAGCTCAACAATTGGTTCGTATTTCTTCAGTAATTTCTTATTCGGATCTCCGAAAATGTTCTTAAGTGAAAATGCCATAAGTGCGGAGATTATAGCATATTTGATATAAATAATAAATTATTCTACGTATTCAACTTCAGGGAATATCTCGATGCCAGTTTTTTCAAAAACACCATCAACCATTTTCTGAGCAAGAGATATTATTTCATTTGCTGTTGCATCTCCCAAGTTTATGATTACTAGCGCTTGATTCTTGTATGTTCCTACATTTCCTTTTTTTACACCTCTAAAACCACATAGATTGTCGAGAATCCAAGCCACAGGGACTTTTACTTTTTTATCATTAACTGGATGCAGAATCATATCAGGGTATTTTGATATAAGTTCTTGAGCTTTTGAAGCTGATACAACTACATTTTTGAAGAAAGAACCAGCTGTCCCATAATCTTTTACATCAGGAAGTTTTCTTTTTCTTATCTCTATTATTGCTTCTCTCATTTGCTTTAGGTTTGGCTCACCATTTTTCTTAAAGATAAAATAATCTTTTACATCTTTATAATCTAGATTTAGTTTTCCTTTTTTATTTAATTTGAAACAAACAGAAATCACTATATATCTCTTCGGATCTTCTTTGAACAGACTATTTCTATATGAAAATTTGCATTCAGAATTTGAAAGGGTAACGTATTCATCTTTCTTTACATCAAGAACATAAACTGACTCGATAGTGTCTTTTGCCTCGCATCCATAAGCACCGATATTCTGCACCGGTGAAGCACCAACAGTTCCTGGAATATATGAAAGATTTTCTAGACCATAAAGGCCTTTTGATACTGTTTCTTCGACAAATTTATCCCAATTTTCTCCAGCCATTGCCGTGACTTCCACTACATCACCAATTTCTTTATATGATATTCCTAGATTTTCCATTTTTATAACCAAACCTGGAAACCCTGCATCAGATACTAAAAGATTCGAACCTCCACCAAGTATAAAAAAAGGTATTTTATTTTTCTTTGAAAAGTTTAGAGCATCGATCAATTCATCTTCGTTTCGAACAATACAAAAAAAGCGGGCAGGGCCGCCAATTCTAAAAGTGGTATGGTCTTTGAGTGGTATATTCTCTTGAATTGTCATATATTGCGCCAAATGTTGACGAACGGGTGTCAGCTCCAAATATAATGTCTAAATTAAAATGTGAGTACAGCCGTCCGCCAACACTTGAAACAATATGTTTATTATAGCAATAAGTCAATCCACAGCACAATTGTGTATATCGTAGTATAATTATTCAAATGAATTACGAATTGTATATTGAAGGAGTTCCTTATCTTCAAGGTGAACTTAAAATCCTAGTTCTTATAATATTAGCTATTATACTTTTCGTCATATATATATGTATGGTCGTCTGGGATAAGCTTCGAAGTTATGAAAATATGAAATATGAGTTTATCACTATCATAGCTCACAAATTCCGCACCCCTTTAACTAAGGTAAAATGGTCTTTGGAAACTATTTTTGATACAGAACAAGACCCTTTTAAAAAGGAAAGTTTGATGAATATAAAACAATCAAATGAAACTCTAATAAA
>CAZVQB010000006.1:5071-35117 GCA_964629235.1 uncultured Candidatus Saccharibacteria bacterium
TACAGTCCAATCGGTAGAAATGTAGAAATATACGTTTCAAAGGTAAATAAAAAAGCAATTATAACTGTTGTCGATCACGGTATTGGTATCGATTCCGCTGATATGAAAAATATTTTCTCAAATCTATATCGAGGAAGTAATGCGAAGTCTATGGATACTGAAGGTTTTGGGGTTGGATTGTTCTTGGTGAACTCAATAGTAAAAGGGAATTCAGGTAAGTTGAAGTTGTTCTCTGAAGGTTTGGATAGAGGTACAACTTTTACTATTACATTGCCGGTGGTGAAGTAGAGATAAAAAAAGACCCACAACACTTGTCGTGAGTCTTTGGAACTTGATACATCAAGTTTTTGGTTTGTATTTTTCGGTCAGAAGATCTTGAAGACCCCTCTGTTCCATTTGCATGCAAATGTCCGCTTCCGGTGAGGTATAGAGATCGTCAACGGTTTGCTTTATAATTCTGCCAGTCTCGATTAAGGTTCTCTCAACCTCAATCCAAGTCAGCTCAATACCTTTCTCCAAATAATATGGATCACGATATTGCATAACCATAGCACGTGCCATTTGGAAGCGTGGACACAACATTCCGATCTTTCTGACAGAACCGTTAGTCCTCAAGTACTCGGTAAGGTTTGATACATTGCCAAGGGTATGGCTTGCATTCTTCGTCCCCATGGGGAATACTTTTTCGGACGGTACCCCGAATTCAACTATTAGCCTTGCGAGCTCAAATGCACGTGAATGTTTTTCTCCGGTATTTGGATGCTTGTCCGAGCCACCAGAGACAAGTATTATTGGTGCAATGTCATTCAAGACGGCTGCTGCATGCGCCCTCCATCTTCCAAGAACCAATCGTCCTGAATACTCATGTTCTTCCATAATGAGTGGGAAATGCCATCCGGCATCTTTCGTCCATCTCATTACTGCTCCGAATACGAAGAGTGCATCGAATTTGTGATTTAACCACCATTTGTCATCATTCATAAGTACAACCTTTCTTCTTACATACAATCATAATATTTAGTTGATGTCAATTATATTTAATATTAAAATAAATTGAAAAAGAAAAGACGGTCGGATGACCGTCTTTGAAGGCAAGTTCAAGCCCAAATTCTTGCCAGTAGGGCTTTGTAGTTTGCTTCGATTGCTTCCGGGGCAACTGCTTGGAAAGTGGATTCACCACATATATTGCGATAGTAGGCATGCTGATTAATTTCACCGGTCCAATATTCGTGAACCTTTTCAACAGCATTCAACTCTGACTGTGACAACTTTTTACTCCAACCAGATCGGGCGTGTTTCGACTCCTTACTATATATACTCTTCTTTTTTCTCCATATTGTGAGAAGTTGCAGTGCATACATCACTTGGAATTTATTGAATCCTTTGATGATGTCCCTGATCTCAACTTCATTGTCATTGTCTGAACTTGTCATGGATTTGAAGAATCCGAAGGTAGTATTCATTCCAAAAACAATATAAACTATATTTGTTATTTTGTCAATTCTGTGTTATTTATATAAAATTTCCAAAGATACTTTATCGAATCACGAGTAATAGTCTCCAATACATCATCTTTTTTCACCCAAATAAAATCTGCAATACTTTGTTCTTCTTCTGAAACCGTATCCTTCTCAAGATCAGCAAGTTCCACAAATACTAGATGATAGTGTGCCAATCTATTTACCTTTTTAACTGTATGGAAAAATAATGCATGGCTTACGCAGTTTAGTGGAATGATTTTTGAAATATTTTTATAACCTGTTTCTTCATGTATTTCTTTTTGCACAGCTTGTTCTAGAGTATCTCCATCCTCGATTCCTCCAGTTAGAAATCCATTCCAAACACAACTTTTCCATTTTGCCATTAGATATAGTTCTTCTTTTGGATGCTTGATAATAACAGCGACTGGATCTCTTTCAACTATTGGGAAATTCTCATTAAAAGCATCAGTAATTCCGTCGAGGTTAATGTCGATGTCGGGGTAGAGTGCTTTTATTTCTTGGATTTTTTTCATGAGGGTATTATAGCAAAGATTAAAAAGATTCGGGAATAAAAAGTAAAGCGCATCATTGCTGATGCGCTTTTTGTCAAAAACTTGCCAAGAAAATCCTTCTCGTTCGAACACCCCAAGTATCTTTTTCTTTTTGGCCGAGCCAATCAAGATTTACTCTATTTTCATCCCACTCAATAAGTGGAACTCGTCTGAATGAATCAAGGGGATCATCATCTTCCTTTTTAAACTTTCTGAGCTCCTCGATAGTGAGGAAACGAAGGCCAAGTGCTTCATTTATCCTCATCATGACGTCGGCTGTCAAAAACTGCACTTGGTTTGAGAGAATCACCCATGCTCCGTTCTGAAACAATGTGGCTCTGGCATACTTCAGAGCTTCGCGAGGATTATTGATTCCAGGGAAACTGACTGATGGTCTCTTGCCACGCTTGGCTCGTGCTTGAGCATGAAGGATGACGTACTCTGGCGTATTTTGTTCAAAGAACTGATACAGTTTCATTATCGATCTTTCGTTGATAGTTTGCTGAATTTAAAATTGAAACTCTATGGCGTTCACAATCTTTTATTATGAACCCAATAAAGTGGGGAATCGATCGATTCCCCGTGGATTTTAGAAAAGTTCCACCAACTCAATTAAACATACGGTGTTCCTCGCGGTCAGGCACAGAATACCTCTCGCTGTATTCTTTGTCCTCTTCGTTCCGGTTACGGAAACCTGCTTGAATCAGTTTATTTCGAACCGACCTGAGCAACTTCTTGGGATTGCGTAACTCTTCTCGAAGGCTGTACTCGAAAATGAAGATGTTTTCACGAGAATGAACGTCATTTGTAAAAATGCTATTTTTACAGAATGAAGGTTGGTCTCGCAAGAGGTCACTTACCGAGTGTCCACTAAGTCGGAACACTACTGCTCCACGATCCACAACACCGATTATTTCAAGAATACCGTTGTGGTATTCGATTGCAAACTGACTGTTGATGACGTTGATTTTCATCTCTTTTACTTTTTTTTGATGTGCTTGTCGGATGTTTCTAGAGCCCGACATATGGCTCCCAGAACCTATTTATTCTCTATGTATAGAGTATCATATTAGTACACTAAAGTCAAGGTATGTCTAGGTACAAATATCTTTTATTTAAACATCAAAAACATTCCAATTATCTGGGTTTTCTGATTCTTCTACGGATTGTTCTTTAACGATAGCTAATACTAAATCTTCTATTTTTCCTTTAAGATTATAGTTTTTGGAAATAAGGTTTGATACTTCGTCTGTATAACTTTTATCAATCAAATCCGCCACTGTTATATGTGGTCTAAAATTTATTTCATATTCTTTTGTAATGTCATTACAATAATTCTTAAATTCACCAAGCTCGTTCAATAGATTATTCTGTAGTCTGAAGATTGACTCATTTTTAACAAATGACATTAAAAGATATTTTCCATTATCTTCTTCTATTACCGAATCAGTAAAAATAAGTTTTTTATCTTTATCATTAATTCTATTATTATTTAGTACTGCGCCAACAATATTTTTTAATTTATCAATTTTATCATCTTCAATATATCTAGGTTGTATCAGAGTAATATGTAGAATTGAGTTCGATGAATATTTTTCTCTAAGACTATTAAACCAAGTCGGTTTGTTTGTAAGAGTGACTCTTAAATATAGGGCAAAGATTTTCATATTAGTTATTTTAAATATACTTATCCAATTTATTTGCAAGCGTAGCAACAAGAACTTTTGCTTTCGATTCAGGGCATTTTTCAAGAAATGATTGAATTCTTAAAACATATCCATCTGTTGTTTGTTTTGGGTAATCGCTTGTCCCTTCGAACGAGCCAATGAACTTTCTTAAATGGGAAGTGAAGTCTGCTAATTTTATCATCTTTGCTTCAGGACTAATGCTCATTATCTTTTTGTAATATTCATCTTTTTGATCCGCAGTATAGTTTTTTGGATGACTAACTTCTTCGACTAATATAGCAACATCCTTACCAAACAAAGTCTCTATTTCTTTGGATGTAGTATTTGTATCTTCAAGAGTATCATGGAGAAGTCCAGCTGTTAGTAATTTATCATTATCTATTTCGAATTCATTTTTTAATATGTCGAATACTTCCAAGAAGTGATTCTTTATGTTCGCATCTTCAAATTTCTTGGTAACAAATTGCTTCGCTAGTTCAATATCAGTATCCTTCATATTTAATTTTAATTTTCTCCAAAATTATATCACAAATTAGATGAAATCCTGATAAAATTTTTGAAGAATTAAGAAAAAATGCCAGAAATTTATTCTGACATTTTTTCAAGTAGGGTATTGGTCATGTTTTTAATATATTTCATGTCACGATATAAAGGATGTTGGTGGAATTTACTACCACCATATCCTATCTTCCCAATATTTTGATTCTGATGCATTTTTCAAAGAATCAAAAACCCAGCTAGGCGCCCCTGCTTCTTCAAGTGCATTTTTTTGAATAGTAATACATTTTTTCTCAGCCATTTCTCCTGACCATACGTTTGCTGGCGGTATAGTAAATGGGTGAGTTTTTCTATAGCCTTCATATAAAAAAATATGACATGCATCATGAACTATACTTCCTGCATACCACTCTAACCCTGCTTCTCGAGTAGCACGACCAGCTACAAAATGAGGTGGTCTTTCAAATACATTTATACCAGAACCAGATTCTGCGCAACTTATAATACCTATGTATTTTTCAACCATGTCATGATATTTCGGTGCTCTATCTTTAAGATATTGAAGAGATTTACTAGTCTGATTTTGACATATATCATTACCTTGGATAATGATCTCACTAGAAGTTTTTAGATCATTTTTTACATAGTAAATTATAGTCACAATTAATAATATAGATAAAAGAATTTTCAAAAGATTTTTATTTTTTGGAAACATGTCTCTATTTGTTAATGTGATTTTTTGTTGTCTGTATGAGGCGTGGTTGGAACTATTATGTCACAGAATCTAGTTTGAGTATAGGTATAAAGTAAATTGAAATCATTTTTTTCGCTTTAAATAACTCTTAATAAAATTTGGTTTGAATGAAAAAAATTGACTTCCATCAACTTGCTTTGAGTCAAGGAAATCAGGGAGGGATTGTAGCTTGTGTATTTTTGGATCATCTATATCAGCTTCTATTCTTTCGAATGGTCCAGGGCTAATCCTGCACGCCACTACTCTTTTTACCTCCATGGGATTTTTAAATCTTAAATGTATCGTCCATATACTAATAAACGGATCGTGCGATATTAGATTCTTTCTAAGAAAGTCTAAATAATCCTCACTTTTTTCATGGTTGATAAAAATTAATAGACTGAAATCGAGAGATTTATTGCCATATTTATTTTTCTTTTTATTAATCACTTCCATCATTTTTTCAAAATTTTCGAAATGTGGGTATACTCCAGTAAGCTCAACTTTTTCAACTATTATCGGATTTGTTTCATCACCAACTGATATTAAATCAAAATCAGGGTAATTCCTCACTGCTTCAGGGTATTGTGTTAGCCACCAATCTCTATTAGTGTATTTTTTCATTGCTAAGGTAAAAAAATAAGCAAAAAAACCTTCTCTGGCTTTTTTAACATCCTCCTCTGGACTAGAGAAAAATTTTTCTGATCCTACTTTGTTTATTATTTTGCCAATATTATCCAAAAGAGTGTGGGGGTGTATAAAGAGGATTTCAGACATTTATATTTTTTATTATTTATGATAACAACTTATTGATACTATTCCTTGCCCTCTCTATAAGATCATCATATGTTAAAACTTCTATCCAGTGATAGTAAGACATCAGTCTCCTTAATGATTTTGGTTCTGCATTGTCAGTATTTTTCACTGATGTTGTACCGTTATCTTTCCTCCTTCTACCAATTAATAAAATTCCTTTAGGTTTGTAATATTTTTCATATCTGTCGTCCATAATTTCATTTCCTGTCTTGTCGTCTCTTTCTTCAGAGTAAGCGCTAAAATAATGTTCTAGATAGCCCGTCAGTTGTCCTATTGCTTCGGATAGATTAGGAGCAATATAATTTCTATTCATATGGTCTTTTCTAAGTAATTCAGCAGATGGTAATTTAACCTCTAAAATATCACTAAGGCCGTCAATTCTTCTCAGTCTTCTGTCTGGTATACCAGCACTCCCAGCACCACGTATATCAATTGATTCATATTCTGGACCAAAGATCCATGGAATTTTCTGTAATTCATTATGAATTTCTGATACTTCTTTAACATCTTTTTTTGAAATTAATATCTCAAATTGATTAATCTCTTCTATCTTTTCTTCTATCTTTTCTCGGGAAAGTCCTTTCTTAATTAATTCTGGGATATCTAAATTGGAAGTTAGATATCCTTCTTCAAAAAGTCTTGAGAGAACATTCTGTCCACCTTTATCTTGACTTAATGTAATTAGTTTGGAATATAAATCAGAATCAATATTTAAAGTATTTGCTAAAATAAACTTACCCGAAGAAATTGTACCTAGATTAGCTTTAGTTAAAAACTTAACAAAATCCGCCATCACATTCGCTTGTTTAAATGGAATATTAAATTCAATCTCATCCTTCTTTAATCCTCCATCTTTTTTACTAAATCTTTGTAATTTTATTCCAGTTATTTGATCTTTTTCTTTGATATATGAGGCGAGATATTTGTATAATTTGTTATCTTCTATGGTAAACATCTCGCTAGATACTGTTGATATGTATTTACCTTGTGAAAAGTCAGCAATATCAATTCGACCCTCTTTTTGTTTCTGAGCAAAAAATTCTTCTGTAGACTCGGATTCAATTTTTGGTAGAAATCCCTCTCCTTCCATATTCATATTAACGTAAATTTATCACATAAATCACGTAATGTCTTTAATTCTCTCCTCTATAATTTTTGAGGCTTCCGCTATAGCACTAGCAATTCCCAGTATAACAATTCTTTTCCAGTAGTACTTTCTAGTTTTGGGAAAAAAATACTCATATTAATATTATACAGAAAACCTATCTATGCTGCCAGACTTGGAATCGAACCAAAATTTTCGCTTTCAGAGAGCGACGTCCTACCGTTAGACGATCTGGCAATGTCTATAAAGTACCTTAAAAATTCTCTTATTGCAATGGAAATATAGTGTAGTATAATATCTATATGTGAGTACTAAAAAGCTTTGACTTAGCTGTTGGTATTCCAAAATAAAATGTCTACATAAGGTCCTGCCTCGGCAGGATTTTGTGTTTATTGTATAATCAATATATGAAAAATTATTTCCAAATGTCTAAAGATAATCCGTATCATATATCTATCGGTGCAGTTGTGGTGAATGAAAAAAATGAAATATGTTGCCATCATTTCGATAAGATTGAAATAGGTGGAACTTTGTTTGAGGATATACATATATTGATGAGAGAAACTATTGAACCGAATGAATCGATTGAGCAATGCCTAGAACGAGGGTTGAAAGAAGAGTTCGGTATGAAAGCTGAATTGGTCTCGTATTTGGGATCAATAACCTCACTCCTAGATTTAAAGGATCTTGCTAGGGTTGAGAAGACAACCTTGTATTTTTTATGTAAACCAATAAATTTTGATTATGAGAAAAGAAAAAAAGATGATCCAGAAAGTTCAAGTAGTATAAAATGGATTAAAGCTGATGAATTGATTCAGCTGATGAAAAAACAAGCAGATAAATATCAAAGAGATGATGCTGACGAATCAAAAATAATTATGAGAATTAAATTTTAATTATTTCAAATGGACAAATTTAAATATCCTAGAGTTGGGTTCGGGGTAATTCTAGTAAATCAAGAAGGGAAGATTTTGGTAGGGAAAAGAATTGGTAGTCATGCTAGTCACAAATATTCTATACCTGGAGGACATTTGGAATTGGGAGAGAGATTTGAAGATGGAGCGATTAGAGAATTAAAAGAAGAGACAAATCTCGATATAAGAAATCCAAAAGTTATTTCAGTTGTGAATTGTCTCGATACATATAGAGAGGATAATAAACACTATATATCTGTTATACTTACAACAAACGAATACACTGGAGATTTGAAGAATATGGAAACAAATAAATGTGAAGGTTGGGAATGGGTAGATCCAAAAAATCTTCCAATGCCACATTTCGATGCTAGTGAAATCGGAGTTAAATGTTATTTAAATAATATTTTTTATACAGATAAATGAAAAAAATTATATCAATATCAATTTTAATAATTATTCTACTGAGTATAATTTTCTATATTAAAAATAAGAATAATGAAACCGTACAATATACAGTAGACGATCAAAAAATAGTTCTAGATAAAGGTAGTTTTAAAGATGCTGTAGAAACTGATCCACCAAGTAAAATACGATATTTTGGCAATGAAGCAAAAACTGATTTGGATGATGATGGTAAAGTAGATTCTGTTTTCCTTATTACTTTAAATAGTGGAGGTACAGGAACATTCTTTTATGTACTAGCAAATCTAAATAAAGGGAATCATATAGAAGGGAGTAAGGGATATTTTATAGGAGATAGAATATCACCACAGACTACTGAGATTGGTGAGGGTAATAGTATTATAATAAATTACGCTGATAGGGGAGACGATGAACCATTTTCTGCTGAACCGAGTATTGGTAAAAGTCTGAGATTAAAATTTAATAAAAAAGATAGAAGCTTCGAGAAGATTTAATATTACAGATATTTACTACCATAGCCTCGCATTGATTCGATTATTTTACTCAATGCTTTGCCATTCTTTGTAAGAGAATACTCAACCTTTGGTGGTTTTTCTGAGAATTCTTTTCTATTTACCAATCCTTTTTCTTCTAGATAAATAAGTTTCTTTGTAATAGTTCTTGAACTTACGCCTGATAGGGATTTCTCTAGTTCTCCAAAGCGTTTTGGTTTTGTAAGCAAGTCTCTGATTATAAGTAGAGTAAAAGTGTCACCGATAATGTTTGCGGTTTTTGCTAGTGGACATTCATTGCATATTTCTCTGACCTGATTCTTCGTTCTTAACATATAAAACACAGTATATCATGATTGTAAATACTTTACAAAGTAAAGTATCAAGATTATACTTATCACATATCAATAATAAAAATAAAATTACATGAATAAAATAGTTGTAAAAGATCTTACAAAGGTAGCGCCAAGAAGTGCATATGAAAGGATAGGAGGATTCGCTATAATCGCTCGAACAATAGACAAGTGTAGAGCAAAACTTGAGGGAAAAAATGGAGAATATCATTTTGATTGTCCACTAGATAATGCTTTATTTGGATTTAAAGGTATAAAGGGAGATATGTTCAAGGCTTATGTGGCAGAAGGACATTCGGATGAAGAAATAGCTGCATGGCTAAAAACTGTTGGAACACCAAGAACAGATGCAGAAATAAAAGCTTGGTCAGATGCTTTCAAGACTGATTTCTCATATTCTACCGATCCTAATAAAAAAGATTGGTTCATCGGTGAATGTAATAGATTGGGTCTTGATCCAATGAAAACAACTCTATTTGATTATCTTGACGTTGACGATAAAGCTAGTATGTAAATTTTTTAGGCCTGTGCAGGTTTATACCGGTATGTTATAATCCCACCGTTATTAAATAATCAATTAATGCTCCTATCGGGAGAAAAAATATGGCAACAAAAACGAATTCTGCTTTTATGAAACCTTTGACAGTTAGTGCGGACTTAGCAGCAGTAGTAGGAAAGGGTCCTATGCCTAGATCAGAAGTTGTAAAGAAAATTTGGTCATATATAAAAGATAAGAATCTACAAGATCCAAAGAATAAGAGAAATATCAATGCTGATGAGGCTCTTAAGAAAGTTTTTGGTGGAAAGAGTATGGTAAATATGTTTGAAATGACAAAGCTTGTTTCAAAGCATCTATCTTAGTTTTTAATTTAATTAAAATAAATGAAAAATAGTAAAATAATAATTGGTATTGTTGTGCTAGTTGTATTTGCTATCGGTTCATTTGTTGCTCTAACACGGAAATCACCAGTTGATGATAGTGCTTCTTCTATTCCAGAAAATGTAAATAAAGTAGTAGCAAATGTTCCAGTAGATGGAACAGCTAAAACTTATACAATGTCTGATGTTTCAAAACATAACAATCAAAATGGATTGTTGGACAACAGTTAATGGTAAAGTTTATGAAGTTACAAAATGGATCAGTGAACATCCAGGAGGTGCAAAAGCTATTATCTCTATGTGTGGTATAGACGGAAGTGCTCTATTCAATGATCAACATGGAGGTGAGAGAAGACCTGCAAACGAACTTGCTAATTTCGTGATTGGAGATTTGGTTAAATAAAATGATAGGAATATATAATTGGATAATGGACAACACAAACAGATGCGCAAAATTTGCGCCTGTTTTTGTTCGTTTTGCTATAAGTTTGGTTGTTCTGTGGTTTGGTGTGAATCAGCTTTCAAATCCTGAACAATGGATATCGCAACTACCAGAATGGACAACTCAACTTCCAGTAAGTCAGGTGGGATTGATATATTTTAACGGATGGTTCGAATTGGTTTTTGGGCTTACATTATTTTTTGGATTCTATACAAGACTTTCTGCATTCTTTATTGCTATTCATCTACTCCATATAACGATTACTGTAGGTTATAGTGCTATCGGAGTCAGAGATTTCGGTCTAGCAATATCCGCTCTATCAGTTTTTCTATCTGGTTCTGATATTTGGTCAGTCGATAAAGTCTTTGAAAAAGAGACAGTCTAGTTAGTGGAGCGGCAAACAATAGGGTGTATTTGTGTTATAATAAAAATATAACATTAATTTTATGTATATAATATTTTTAATTATTGCTGTAGCTTTTTTAGTCCATCAAAATAGTCGTATCAATCATTTGGAAGAATTAATCAAAAAGAATTTAAAACCATCCCCACTTCCAGAAACAAAACCAGTATCAAATGATAATGTTTCTCAAAGTGTAGCTCAGCCTAGTGTTCCAACAAATACAGTTACACCTCCCGTATCTCACAAGGGTGATATATCAGATGAAGAAGTCTCAGGTAGAATCTTGGGAAGAATCGGTATATCTGCTGTGATCATCGGAATCGCATTCTTCTTGAAATATGCTTATGATAATAACTGGATCAATCCAGCAGGTAGGGTAATGATCGGTATTCTGATTGGTGTATTTGCAATGTGTTTGGGTCAGTATTTTAGAAAAAAGTATTTGCAATACTCAGATTTACTTATGGGTGGAGGTTTGGCTATTTTATATTTGTCAGTACTTTCTTCATATGCTCTTTATCATATAGTCGATCCAATGTTTGCATTCCTAGGTATGATAGTTGTAACAGCAATCGGTGTGATTATTAGTATAGTAAATGCTACAACTACACTATCTATGGTGGCATTTATAGGAGGATATCTAGCGCCTACTTTGATAGGTCTAAATTTACTTGGGGCATTTATCGTATTTACTTATATAACGATTCTAAACGCAGGAACTCTAGGTATATTGCTTTATAAGAAATGGACTAACTTGGTAATAGTTGGATTTATTGGCACATGGGTAATATTTACTGGTTGGTATGTATCTTCATATACTGAAGAGATGCTTTTCCCGACTTTGATATTTGTACTTATACAATTCTTAATCTTTACAGCTTCATCTGTGTTCCGTATTATTGTTGAAAAGATAAAAGCAACAGAGCTTGATTACTTCGTTATAACCACGACTGCTTTAAGTTTTGCATGTATATGTTATCAGATTCTAATGCCTGAGTATAAACATTATGTAAGTCTAGGTTCGGTTTTAATTGCTGCATTCTATGTCATCATTGCTTTAATTGCTTATAAAGAAAATCCGCAAGATCGAACAATAAATATTTTCTTACCAGGATTGGCTGTAAGTTTCTTAACTATCGCTGTTCCTATAGAGTTCAGTGGACCATGGATATCTGCATGGTGGTTTGTCGAGGCTCTGGTTTTGTATATACTCGCTTCAACTTCATCTAGTCGTGGATTTCAGATTATGGGTGTAATAGTATATTTCTTGGGTGTATTTGATATGTTCTACTATCTAGCGACATATGAAAGACCAGAAAATTTCGTAATATTTTTCAATGGTCCATTCATAATGATTATGTTCTCAGTAATGACTGCTTACTTCATAGCTTTTGTTTATTATCGATATGGAAGTATATCTGACGAAATACAAAAAAGAGGTATAGCAACTTTCGTTGTAATAGCTAATATACTTACTCTATACGCTCTAACAACACAAGTCGTAACTTATTATGAATTAAAACAACTATCTGGTGTTTCTGGAAATCAAATACAAAACTGGTCAAATACTACAGTATCACTTCTATGGGCACTTTATGCTGGAGTACTTACAACTATTGGATTCGTTAAGAAATTGTCATTCCTTAGGTATCTAGGGTTAGTACTATTCATCATTACATCTTTCAAGGTTGTAATTGATATTTGGAGTCTTGGAGAAATATATAGAATAATATCTTTTATTGTATTTGGAGTAATTGCATTAACTGCATCATTCGTGTATGTTAGATACCGTGAAAGACTCAAGAGTGACCATGTCTAAAGGGGAAGTAATATTAAGTTTCGACGAAGTTTCGTTTGAATTTGGCCACAATAAACCTATACTAGATGAGGTTAGTTTTTCTGTGCGTAAAGGCATGAAAGTAACTCTAATGGGTCAAAATGGTGCAGGGAAAAGTACTTTATTTAGTATGATCACTGGAGCTTCAAAGATAGAATCAGGCAAGATAAATAAAGTAAATGGAATAACTATTGCTCAAGCAAAGCAAGTTATTTCAAGAGATTTACTTGATCTAACTGTTCGTGAATTCTTTGAAAAATGTTTTAAAGAAAAAGTATATGATATTGATGTAAAGATTGATGAGGTTTTGGAAGTGGTGAATTTCCATGCTCCACACGATAGAATCGTTCGATCCTTCTCTGGTGGACAACAAGCGAGACTACTTCTTGCTTCAGCAATAATACAGAATCCTGATTTGCTACTTTTGGATGAGCCCACGAATAATCTCGACAAAGCAGGTATTGAACATCTCACAGATTTTCTTAAGAAGTACCCTAAGACAGTTATTGTAATTTCACACGATGCTGATTTCTTAAACTCATTTACTGATGGAGTTCTTTATCTTGATGTTTATACAAAGAAGGTGGAACAATATTTTGGAAACTATTTTGATGTGGTAAAACAGATTTCTGCAAGAATCGAAAAAGAAAATATGAAGAATGCTCAACTTGCAAAAGAGATTCAAGAAAACAAAGACAAAGCAAACTTCTTCTCTAATAAGGGAGGGCAGATGAGATTGGTGGCAAAAAGAATGAGAGAAAAAGCAGAAGAATTGGAAGAAGAAAAAGTTGATGTTAGAAAAGAGGATAAAACAATAAGACCTTTTATTATACCTGCACAACCAGAGCTTGTAGGTGAGATTTTGAGACTTGAATCGTATCAAGTAATTAAGAATCATAAAGCAACAACAAGAAAGACTCTGGTGTCTATGAAGAAGAATAATCACTTACTATTAAAGGGTCCAAATGGAATTGGTAAAAGTACTTTACTTGAAAATATTGCAAAAGGAGGTAAAGGTACAATAATTGCTCCAGATGTAAGAGTTGGTTATTATCGGCAAGATTTTTCTACTCTAAATTTCGAACATACAGTCAGGGAATCACTACTTGAGGTAACGCTTAAGAAAAATGAAGAAGATATGAGAAGTGTTGCTGCAGGTTTTCTTATAACTAGTGATATTATAAATACTAAGATTGGTAATCTATCAGAAGGACAAAAGGGTCTAGTGGCTTTTGCAAGACTAGTGCTTGAAAGACCAGGCTTGCTTATACTAGATGAACCAACTAACCATATAAACTTCAGACATATACCACTTATTGCTGAAGCTTTGAATAAGTATGAAGGAGCAATGATACTAGTATCACACGTACCTGAATTCGTAGAAAAAATAAGAATAGACGAGATACTTGACCTAGAGAAATAGTGATATAATTTGTTTTTATAAAATAATTAGAAAATATGAAATATTGGCTTGTAAAATCTGAAGGTGACTGCTATTCAATAGATGATTTAAAAAAAGATAAAATTACACCTTGGACTGGAATTAGAAACTTCCAAGCAAGAAACTATATGAGGGATGAAATGAAAAAAGGTGATTTGGTTTTGTATTATCATTCTAATTCAGAACCGAACGGTGTTTATGGTATTGCGAAAGTTGCGGGTGAAGCTCATGAAGATGAAACCGCTTTAGATCCAAATGATGAACACTATGATCCAGATTCTATAATGAATCAATTTGAAAAAAAGGATCCTACTTGGGTTTGTGTAGATTTATCTTTTGTAAAAAAGTTTAAGAATATTGTATCTCTTGAAGAAATTAAAAAGCATAAAATTTTAAAGGGTATGCTTGTTGCAAAGACAGGTCAGAGACTATCTGTAATGCCCGTTGAAAAGGAACACTACGATATTGTAGAGAAAATGGGGAATTAGTTTGACCCTGCAACCCAACCTGTAGTCCAACAAAGTTGTAGACTGTATCCTCCTGATGGTCTATCGATATTTAATACATCTCCAACTAAGTATAGATTGTCTATAATTTTTGATTTCATTGTTTTAAAATCTACTTCTGTTAAATCCACGCCACCTGATGATACAACTGCTTTATCTGATCCTAGTAATGAATGTACTTCCATAGGTATTCCTTTTATCGCATCAATAAGACGAAGTCTCTCTTCTCTTGTTACAGTATTGTTCGTCTTCTCACTATCGATTTTTGATATTTCTAAAATAATTGATACTAATGATGAAGGAACTATTGAGTCTAGAGAATTTTTTATCTTTTTCTTATCATCAATTTTAAACAATTCTTGTAGTTTATTATTCATCATTCCATGATCAAGTTGTGGAAGTAAGTCTAGTTTTATCTCTACTTCTCCGTATTTTAATAATTCACCAATATCTTTACTCATATTCAAAACTGTAGGTCCACTAATACCGAAATGTGTAAAAAGTAATTTACCTTTATGAACTTCTTGCTTTTGTTTATTTTGATAGCTTGTAAGCTTTATATCTTTTAACGTCACACCTGAAAGCTTTTTGAACCAACTTCCTTTAAGTGATATAGGTACAAGAGCTTCATTTGAAGGAATTATATTGTGCCCCAGTTCTTTTAGCCATGTGAATCCTTCACCAGTAGATCCTGTCTCAGGTCTAGATGTTCCACCAGTAGCAATGATAATCTTTCTGGCTTTTATTATTTCTTTATTCTTTAATTTTATTCCAGTAATATTTTTATCTTCAGTTTCAAATCCTACTACTGGTGAATCAGTCTTTATTGTGACGTTGCCGGATTTCATATAATTTACTAATACATCCCAAACTGATTTTGAGCTATCACTTATAGGGAAGACTCTTTTTTCAGCTTCTATTTTTGTCGGCATTCCTTTTTTATTAAAAAATTCTATAGAATCTTTTACGCTAGATTGTGAGAATGCTGAAAAAAGGAATTTGTCACTATCTTTATATTTCTTTAAAAAAGTTCTTATATCATATTCTGCGTTTGTAACATTACTTCTTCCACCGCCAGTTATAAGTAATTTAACTCCCAAACTTGAATTCTTTTCAATCAGAATTACCTTGTTTCCAAGTTCCGCTGATCTGCCCGCCGACATCATACCTGCAGGACCACCACCAATTACTGCTACATCGTATATTTCCATTTTAATCAAAAATTGAGACTAGATATTCGTCTATATCTCTTTGTTCCATATCATAGAAATTCTTATTTTTATCATGTAGATATGTTGCTAATTTTACACCAACAAATCTCCAATGCCATGGTTCGAATATATAGAATTTATTATCCTTTGGATATGAAAGTATAAATCCATATTTATATGCATTATTTGTTAGCCACTCATATGCTTTTGTCTTTTCAAAACCTTCAAGATCTCCACCAAGACCTGTTGTTATAAGATCAACGGTTGTGCCTAGTTGATGCTCAGAATACCCTTGATCTGCTGAAAATTGATTTGCTGAACCAGAACCGTATATAACGCTGTACTGACCCTTTAGAGCGCCTTGTTCATTGAATGAACGATATGCGGATTGAACATAGATCTTTACATTAAACCCATCAGCTCTATCAATCATTTTTTGTAAAAATGGCCAGACCTGATCATTTACTTTTAAATCTTTTGAATCAGAATATTTGTATTTACTAGGTATTTCTGCAAAGCGGGGTGGGGCATAGTTCTCATTTAAAAAGAATACCTTAGAGTATTTTGCCAATAATACTGGATCTGTTTTTCTTAATTTCTCTAGTGTGCTTACCGTAGTTGTAAAACTCCCGACTTCCTTTTGATAAATTCCAAGTTTTTGTTCTAGGAAACTCACATTAACTTTTTGTTGATCCAATGAACTTGAAAGTGTCGTATGATTTTTATCGATACTATCTGACAATTCTTTTGTCGTAGATGAAAATCTATTCTCAAGTAGAGTTAATCTATCTGAGACTTTTTTTATATAGATAATATTTACTATTGAAATTATTACTATTAATAGAGTGATAATTGATAATGATATTGTAATTATTTTTCTTTTTTCTAAATTGATTGACATATTTGTGATTTTAATATATTATCATATCTAATAATATATGTATAGAAATCAATCAAATTCTCGATCTCAAGGACGTTTCAGTTCAAGACCAGGTATAGGTGGACCAAGAAGATTCCAAAGTAGTAATCGAAGACCAAATAGAAGTCATAATAGAGGATCACAAGGTGAGAATATTTCTCATGCGCGTTTTATTAATAAAGCAACAATTACTGAAGAGGTAGAACATTTTGTTCCTGAACATAAATTCGCTGATTTCCAAATCGATGAAGTGTTGAAGTCTGGAATTATAAATAAAGGTTATACTCTTCCAACTCCGATTCAAGATAGATCAATTCCTCATATTCTAAAGGGGCAAGATATAGTAGGTATAGCAAATACAGGTACAGGTAAGACTGCTGCTTTCCTTATTCCGCTTATCGATAAGGTTCTAAAGAATAGAAAGAATAAAGTATTGATTGTAGTACCAACACGAGAACTTGCTATTCAAATACAAAATGAATTGAACGGTTTTACAAAAGGCATGAAGATTTTTTCTGTTTGTTGTGTTGGTGGCGCTTATATAGGAAAACAACTTTCTGAACTAAGATATGTAAATGAATTCATCATAGGAACTCCAGGACGACTAAAGGATCTTATAGAAAGAAAAGCTATAATGCTAAATCAATTTTCAACTATTGTACTCGACGAAGCTGATAGAATGCTTGATATGGGATTCGTAAATGATATGAGATATCTAATGGCTGGTATGCCAAAGCCAAGACATACGTTATTTTTCTCAGCTACTCTTTCAAATGAAATTGAAAAACTAATCGGTGAATTTTTACATGAACCAGTTCGAATTTCTGTAAAAACTAGAGATACATCAAAAAATATTGAACAGGATATTGTTCGAGTTGCTAGAGGTGTAAATAAACTAGATGTTCTTGGAGAATTACTTTCAAAGGAAGACTTTAGTAAGGTTATTATATTCGGCAGAACAAAACACGGTGTAGAGAAATTGTCTAAGGCACTTATCGATAAAGGTTTCAAAGCAGAATCAATTCATGGGGACAAAAACCATAGTCAAAGACAAAGAGCTCTAAAAGGATTCAAAGAAAATCAAGTAAAGATACTTGTTGCAACAGATGTAGCTGCAAGAGGACTTGATATACCTGATGTTAGTCATGTTATAAACTTCGATATTCCAGCAACTTATGATGACTATGTACACAGAATAGGAAGAACAGGACGAGCAAATAAAAAAGGAAAAGCTCTAACTTTTGTAGATTAATTCTGTCTATACGTGTGCCAAAGTAATTGCTATATAAATCACTACCATTCCAGCAATTGTTAGTATTGTAGTCCAAATAGTAGGGTGATTGTGGTGACTCTCTGGCAGTAGATCACTCGCTCCAATATATAGGAAAAAACCTGTAAATAAAGCTAGTACTATACCAAGAGATGATTCAGATAGTGTAAATAACATTGTACTAGCAATACCTATAACAGGTGCAATAGCATCGATCACTAACCACTTTATAGCTTTCTTTTTTTCTCCGTTATTCTTCAAAATCATATTTACCGTATTTATTCCATCAGAGAAATCATGCACAAGTACAGCAGTAGTTACGACTAGACCAACAGCGTTTGAAACTTGGAAAGCAAGACCGATACCAACACCATCTAAGAAACTGTGCATCGCTAGACTGCCCGCACCTATAGCGCCTCGGTTATCGTGTGAGTGCTGAATTATAAAACGATCGAGTATTAAATAGAGTACAAAGCCTATTGCAACTACTGTAATTATCTTCTCATCACCACCAGCTAGCTCTATAGATTCTGGTAATAGATCAAAGAAAGCGACACCGATAACTGCTCCAGCACTAAAACCAAGTATTAGATGTAATTTATCTTTGAATTTTAAAGCGAACAATCCTCCTAATATAGTAAAAATAAATGCTGCAATGCTTATAAGTATTATCATATTAACTACATTATATACCATACTAAGTGTATAATGTTAATATAATTTTATAAAAAATGGATAATTTAAATAAAATAGCTATTTTTGCAAATGGGTGTTTCTGGTGCACAGAAGCTGTATTTTCAATGTTAAATGGAGTAAAAACTGTCCTTCCGGGGTACACAGGAGGTAAAACTGAAAATCCAAGTTATGAATCAGTCTCTGGAGGTAATACTGGTCATGCAGAAGCAATTAAAATAGAATACGATCCAAATATTATAAGCTACGACGATCTTCTATCTGTTTTTTTCAATACACATGATCCAACTACTTTAAATAGACAAGGACATGATATTGGTACTCAGTATAGATCTGCAATATTTTATATAGATGATGAACAGAGAGAAAAAGCTGAAAATCTAATAAAAGAATTGGATCAAAATAAGGCATATGATAAACCTGTTGTTACTGAAGTAAAAAAGTTTGATAAATTTTATGAATCAGAGGATTATCATAAAAAGTATTATGAAAATAATCCGAATCAAATGTATTGCCAGTTAGTCATCGCTCCGAAGCTTGCAAAGCTACAAGAAAGATTTAGTAAATTAATTAAGAAATAATATGAATGAACAAGATATAAAGAATAAGCTTACACCTGAACAATACAAGGTTCTAAGACAAAAGGGTACAGAAGCACCTTTTTCTGGGAAATTTGTGCATAAAACAAAAGACGGTATGTATAAATGTGTGGTTTGTGGAAATGACATTTTTGCTTCTGATTCACAATTTGATTCAGGTACTGGTTGGCCAAGTTTTGATAAGGCTATAGCTGGATCTGTAAAAGAAATTGTTGATAATTCACATGGTATGAACAGAGTCGAGATTATTTGTTCAAAATGTGAATCACATTTAGGTCATGTATTCAACGACGGTCCAACAAAAACTGGTAAAAGATATTGTATAAATTCAGTTTGTTTAGACTTACAATAATATTATGAAAAGAACAATTTTTATTTTAATTACTATTCTAGGTGTTGTTGCTTTAGCATCTTACTTCTCTCAATTCTTTGAACAAGGTATAAATATTAAGATCTCTGATAAAAGTAACGTTATTGTTGTCGCTTCGCCAATAAAAGATTCAGAGATCAGCTCACCGCTTACAGTAGCCGGTAGAGCGAGGGGTAGTTGGTTTTTTGAAGCGAGTTTTCCTATAATTCTGGTTGATTCTTATGGTAATGTTATAGCTGAAAGTCACGTTACAGCACAGGAAGAGTGGACTACAAACGATTTCGTAAAGTTTATAGGTACATTACAATTTAGTAATTATATAAAGGGTTCAAAAGGAAAATTAATACTCAAAAAAGATAATCCATCGAGTCTTCCGGAGAATGATGATTCAATAGAAATACCCATAATTTTTAAATAATATGGATAAAATAAAATCAGTAATAGAAAATTCAAAAAATGTTTTGCTACATTGTCATCCATCACCAGACCCAGATAGTGTTGGATCGACTTTAGCTATGAAGTTTGCTTTGGAGCAAATAGGTAAAAAAGTTACCTTAATAAAAGGAGATAGCAATATCCCAAGAGCTTTTCTGTTTCCTGGAATTGAAACAATAGTTAAAAAGAATTTTTTTGAAATTGATTTAAAAGAATTTGATCTCTTTATTATTTTAGATAGTGGATCTAAGGAAATGATTTCAAATAAAGGAGAAATTGTTTTTCCAGAAAATTTAAATACTTTAGTAATCGACCATCACTCTAGTAATAAAGGTTTTGGTAAAATTAATCATATCGATAGCTCATACTCGTCTTGTTGTGAATTAATTTATCAAATTTTAAAATACTTAGGTATTAACATTACACACGATATTGCCCTGAATTTATTTATGGGTATTTATACTGACACAGGAGGATTTAGATACGGTAAGAATGGTGACAAGACTTTGAGAGTTGCTTCAGATTTGGCAAGTATAGCTCCAGATTATCAAAAGACTATTTCTATAATGGAGAATAGTAATACTAAAGAAAGTTTAGTATTTGAAGCTCTCGCTATGTCTTCTATAAAAACATTTTTCGATAATAAACTTGTGGTTGCGAATGTAAGGTATGATGATATATTAAAAAATAATATTAAAGATGATGATCGTTTTACTGGTGGAATAGTAAATAAGATTAAGTCTGTAGTTACAACTCAAATTGCACTTACGATAGTAGAAGTTGAGCCAAATAGTTTGAAATTAAGTTTTAGAACTAGAGATGAAAATATTTATGATGTTTCGAAGATTGCGGTATTACTTGGTGGGGGAGGTCATAAGTCTGCAGCTGGAGCAAAACTCAATATGTCAGTTGATGAAGCAATAGATAAAGTTGTAAACACAGCTAAAGAAATATATAATCTCTAAATATGAATAAAGTATACGCATTAATTATAATAATTATCATCTTATCAGGAATTTACTATGTATTACCAAAGAGTACAGTAGTCTCTGAGACTAATACTCAAGTATCAGACAATTACTCTAGCACTACACCCACTGTAAACGACAATGCTAGTTCAACACCAACTATTACTGATACAGCAACATCAAGTATTAAGTTAGACGATAAAAAATCAACAACAACACCAATTATAAAACCAATAATAAAGAAAAATTTTATGAATACAGTAACAATTGAAACAAATAAAGGAACAATAGTTTTTGAGACTTACGATACTGATGCACCAAAGACAGTTGAGAACTTCATTACTCTTGCAAAGAAAGGATATTACAATGGAATTATTTTTCATAGAGTAATAAAAGATTTTATGATTCAAGGTGGAGATCCGAATGGAAATGGAACAGGAGGTCCAGGATATACTTTTGAAGATGAACTAAATCCAAATACAGAATCTTATAAAACTGGTTATGTAAGAGGTATGGTTGCTATGGCAAATGCCGGACCAAATACAAATGGAAGTCAATTCTTCATTATGCATAAAGACTATCCACTACCTCATAAATACACTATTTTTGGTAGAGTAATTTCAGGTATGGAAGTTGTTGATGCTATTGCTAATGCCCCACGTGATGAATTTGATAAGCCTCTTGAAAAAATAGTTATGAATAAAGTTAATGTCAAAGGATCCATATAAGGCTACTTGGGTTTCGCATTCATCAATTGGAGATTTTTTAAAATGTCCAAGAGCTTACTATCTTCATAATGTATATAAAGATCCTAATACTAGAAGGAAAATAAATATTGTTAACCCAGCTCTTTCACTTGGAGTTGCTGTACATGAAGTATTAGAAGGTTTAGCAAAATTCAAACTTGAAGACAGATTCAATCATTCATTATTTGATGATTTGGAAAAGGCTTGGAGTAAAGTTAGTGGTAAAAGAGGTGGCTTCAAAAGTCTTTCTGAAGAGAATGAGGTAAAAGATCGGGCAAAAGCAATGATAAAACGTGCTTTAGCAAACCCTGAACCATTACAGAAAAAAATTATAAAGATTAAAGAAGGTGAAAATGGTTTGCCTCCCAATTTTTATTTATCTGAACAAGATAATATAATTCTTTGCGGTAAAATAGACTGGCTTATATGGAAACCAGAAGATGATAGCCTACATATATTAGATTTTAAAACAGGGAAGAATGAAGAAAATGAAGAGTCATTACAGTTGCCAATATATCAATTACTACTAAAGAATCTTCAAAAGAGAAAAGTAACAAGTGCAAGTTATTGGTATCTGGATAAAGATGATAAACCCATTGATGTGGACTTACCAGATGTCGATGAATCATTTGAAAGAGTATATTCAATAGCAAGTAAAATAAAAAATGCTAGAGAAATGGGAGAGTTTAAATGTCCTAGAGGTGAAGATGGATGTTTTGCTTGTAGGCCTTTTGAAAAGATTTTAAAAGGAGAAGCAGAGTATATTGGTATTGGAGAAATGAAACAGGATTTGTATATGGTATAATATGATATATAATATTAACGAATGGAAAATAAATCACACTATTATTTTTTTCTAATAATTTTGATAGGAGTTGGAATCCTAACATTCTTTATATTTTACTCATATTTAACTTCTCTACTACTCGCTGTTGTCTTTTCAGTAATGTTTAGACCTTTGCATCGTTTTATCTCGAGAATATTTTCAAATAGAGATCAATCAAGTTCATTATCAACCTTTATTACACTTAGTATTGTTGCAATTGCAGTTATTATCCCTTTAATCTTTCTTTCGAGACAAATCTATATCGAAAGTGAAGATTTATACTATAGTCTTACTGACGAGGGTAGTAGATCGTCATTAATCAGTTCTTTAAATGCTTTTTCGGTATCACTATCAAATAAGCTCGGTGGAATTTTTCCATCATACAGTTTTGATGATTTCAATATTACTAGATATGTACAAAACTTCCTTGAATGGTCATTTGCAAACCTAGATACGATATTTTCTTCTGTCGCTCGGTTTGCTTTACAGATATTTATCATGCTTTTTGCACTATTTTATCTATTGAGAGATGGAGTAAAATTAAAACAAGATATTATTGCTGTAAGTCCACTATCTGATAATTATGATGAAAAGATATTCCTAAAATTAAAGTTGGCTATTAGATCAGTCGTCACAGGTACATTGGTCGTTGGTATGATACAAGGTTTGCTTACTGGAATTGGTTTTTATGTATTCGGTGTTCCGAACCCTGCATTATGGGGAAGTTTTGCTGTCGTTGCTGCTTTGATACCAGGAATAGGTACATCACTTGTTATAGTTCCAGGAGTACTCTATCTATTCTTTGTTAATACTCATTTGCATGCTCTTGGAATGCTTATCTGGGGTATACTTGCAGTAGGTCTAATAGATAATTTTCTCGGTCCAATGTTAGTAAATAGAGGTGTAAATATTCACCCATTTTTAATACTACTTTCTGTTATGGGAGGACTTGCATATTTTGGTCCAATAGGTTTTATCGCTGGCCCACTCATTGTTGCTCTACTGTACGCTTTACTCGAAATTTACAAGACTACTAGATAACCAAGCCTACTTAGTGTACACTTGTTTCTATGGCGTTTATAGACGATTTAACATTTCATATTAAGGCTGGAAACGGTGGTTCTGGCGTTGTAAGATGGCTACATGAAAGAGGAAAAGAACTAGCTGGACCTTCAGGTGGAAATGGAGGAAATGGAGGCGATGTATATGTACTTGCAGTACGCGATCTTGGTATTTTGGAGAAATACAGAAATGTTAAAGAATTCGTATCTGAAAAGGGTCATGATGGTATGAAGAATAGTATGCATGGATCTAATGGTAAAGATCTAGTTATTGAATTGCCTATAGGCTCGATAATCACCGATAGTAGAACGAAAAGACAATACAATCTTTTGCAAGATGGAGAAAAAATTTTAATTCTTAAGGGTGGAAGAGGTGGTCTTGGAAATGAACATTTTAAGAGTTCTACAAACATTACTCCTACACAATTTACTCCGGGTAGAGATGGGGAAGAAGCAGATTTTCATATCGAGCTTGAACTTGTCGCTGATGCTGGACTCATTGGATTACCCAATGCCGGTAAATCAAGTCTACTTAACTCATTAACTAATGCCGATGCAAAAGTTGGTCATTATCAATTCACTACTCTAGAACCAAACCTAGGAGCTCTTAAAGGTGGATTTATTCTAGCTGATATCCCAGGACTTATCGAAGGTGCTTCAGAAGGAAAAGGGTTGGGACATAAATTCTTAAGACATATCAAAAGAACAAAAAGAATTCTACATCTTATTTCACTTGAGAATACTGCAATTATTGAGACATACAAAACAATTCGAAATGAATTAAAACAATATGGTCAAGGACTAGATGAAAAAGAAGAAACTATTATTTTAACAAAGACTGATGTCACAGATGAAAAGGGTGTAGCGACTGCTATAAAAAAGTTGGAGAAATTTAACAAGGATATTTTGGTAGTGACAATACTTGATGATAATTCAATAAAAAATCTTTCAGACGAAATAGTAAAGAAGTTGAGAAAATGATATATTATTCCCATGAAAGGCTATAAAGCTACAATAGGTTTAGAAATACACGCAGAGCTAAAAACATCTTCCAAGATGTTCTGTTCTTGTAAGAATAATCCAGATGAGGATAAACCAAATACTAACGTTTGTCCTATATGTATGGGGCATCCAGGAACACTACCGGTACTGAATAAAGAGGCTATAAAGCATGTAATAAAGATTGGATATGCTGTGAAAGGTAATATTGCAGATTTCACTGAATGGGATCGAAAGAATTATTTCTATCCTGATATTCCTAAGGGATACCAAATCAGTCAATACAAATACCCACTAGTCTCAGGTGGTAGTATTTCTGGTATTGATCTAACTAGAATTCATTTGGAAGAAGATACAGCACAATCAACTCATGATATTCATGAAAAGAGTCTGGTTAATTTTAATAGAGCGGGCGTACCTTTAATGGAGCTAGTTACTGAACCTGTTATACATGATGCAGAAACTGCAGTTAAGTTTGCAAAAGAATTGCAATTGCTTTTAAGATATCTAAATGCTGGTGAAGCTAATCTTGAAAAAGGGGAGATGAGAGTCGAAGCAAATATATCAGTTAGTAAAACAGAAAAGTTCGGTACTAAGACTGAGGTTAAAAATCTAAATTCATTTAAGGCGGTTGAAAAAGCAATAGCATATGAAATAGAAAGACAGATCAGTGCTCTTGAAAGTGGGGAAGTAGTTCTACAAGAAACTAGAGGTTGGGATGAAAATACAGGTAAGACATATTCTCAAAGATTAAAAGAGAGTTCACATGACTATAGATATTTCCCAGAACCTGATCTACCAAAATTAAAGATTAGTGAAATACCAGAATTTTCAAAAGAAAGTATTGAGGCGACTTTGCCAGAATTACCTTGGAATAAAAGAGATAGATATTTAAAAGATTATATGATGACTGAAAAGGAGGTTGCTGTTTTTATTGAGTCTCCAGAGATTGCTGAATACTTTGAGCAGGTTGTAAAGGGTAATAATAAGATAGTTAAACTTTCAATAAACTATATACTCTCTGATTATCTAGGCTTGATTAAAAAAGAAAATAAAAATCTAAACTCTGTATCTACTGATAATTTTTCAAAATTGATGATTATGATTGATGAGAAAAAACTTTCATCACGTGGTGCAAAAGATACACTGCAGATAATGTTGAATGATCAAAGTAGTCCGGAACTAATAGCTGAAAAAAACGGATTTATTCAAAAAAATGATGAAGGTGAAATAATAAAAATTGTAACTGATATTGTAAACAAAAATCCTTCAGTTGTAAGTGATTATAAAAATGGAAAACAAGCGGCATTACAGTTCTTGGTTGGGCAGGGAATGAAACTAACAAAAGGATCGGCGAATCCAGAGATTTTAAAACAACTACTACTTAAGATTATTAATCAGTAAGGTGCTTAACTATAAGCTTCTTTATCTCATTTCTAGTTGCTCTTCTAGAGTCAGTCTTCATGCCCATTTGAAGTAATATGTTCTCCAAATCAACTATCTCATAAACTCTATAATTGCTTATGGGGTGTCTTCCAGCTTTGAACTTACCACTATTATCCCAATTGCGTAAAGTAAGTGTTGAAACTCCCAATATTTTTGCTGCTTGCTTGATTGTTATGTATTTATTTTCCATTTTTAATAGATTATTAAACCTTTATAAACATTAATATACATTATAACAAATATATTAAGGTTATGTAACGTTTTATCCACATTATTAATCTTATTTTTTCATTAAAATTAGCTAAATACTTTGCAAATATCCGCCTCTATAATTTTGATTTTATCTGTATATTATAAATTCATTTCTATTTAAAAAGTGGATCGACTTATTCGATTTATAGTAAAAAAGTTTTTGGATATATAACTTTCACTATGAATTTTTTTTAAATTCCCTATATCGCATTTTAAGAGCAAGAATTTTTTTAGAAATCAAAATAAAATGGCTTATAATCGTTAAATGGAATATTTTATTTACTTATTTTTGTTCTATCAATCGACACTTTCCTTAGTATTTGTCGGTTATTTTTTAGCCAGAATTTATTTATATATATAGTAAATATAATGGCTTAAAATATATGCATCTCGGATGTTGCTTATGGCTGATGTACTACTAGTCTGTATACCGTTTAGTAATCATATTTTTGCTTTATTACTATACGTAATGAGGCTTTACTAAATACTCGATTCTAATGATTATCTCTTTATGTGTTTTGAGTCTAGTGATCGTTTAAATTATTTTGTCGTTTTATAGTTTTCTTGTTGCGATTCGGAGCTGCAATTTTTTTTGAAATATTTTTGTAATTTTATCCACATTTTTTGACATTTTTTGTGCCGAGATACGATATAATTATTATGAATTAATTTATGAGAAATAGTCTTATTTTACAAGATAAAAATTACATCTCGGCTAAGCGAGTTCAAGAGCTATTTGGATATAGTAGTGATTATGTTGGACAACTTTGCAGATTGGGTAAAATTGAGGCAAAAATGATTGGTCGAACTTGGTTCGTAACCGAGGAGTCTATCATTAGCCACAAACTTTCTGTTAATGAATCGATTAAGGATAAGAATAAAGAGAAAAGAAAAATCTCTAAAAAAATTTATAGAGACTCAGTTGGGATCAGTTACCCTAAGTTTAATGACGTTGCTGTTTCTGATTCTGTGATTTCTAATCCTTTGATTAATAGGGTGGTAAGTCATGTAAATACAAATGACTTAGTCGAAACTGTCGCTACTCAAAATCATTTAAGACTAATGCCAAATGTTCCTGAATTATTTTCTTTACCTTATTTTGTCTCTGAATCTTTTTTGATAGCTCCAAATTATAATAAAACAGTTTTTTTCTCTCCCTCATCAGCTAAATTAATTTTTACCTCAACACTTTGTGTCTTAGGTTTGTTTTTTATGTTTCAGTCAATTGTTGTAAATACAAATACAATGAATCAAGTAGTATCAAAAATCAATGATGATTCATTGTCAGCAAATGTTATAGAAAGTTCAGGACAATTTATTAAAAATTCTTTTACTTTTGTTACATCTATTCCAAAGTTTGCAAAAGATATTTTTAAAAACAAAGCAAATAGTTTAGTTGAGGAAAATAATGATTTTGTTTCAGATGACTCAGTCTATACATCAAACACAAACGATGTCCCTTTTAACGGTTTAGCTGTAGTGCCATCATCGAATTCTTTAGTTAAAGACGAAGCTATAAAAAACAAAATTAAAGAATCATTCTCAGATGAGGTAATTGTAAAACCAGATAATTCTGGTACATCAGGAATCATCACTCCAGTGTTTAAGGAGACAAAGGGAGGAGACTTTATTTACGTTCTAGTTCCTGTAAATAATAATACAAAATAGTTTATGAAATTATCTTTAAATAAAAAAATAATAATTTCTCAAATAATATCTGTATTATTTTTATCTTTACCATTTTCTTTTGTCTATTCAGCATCGATGTCTAGTGGTAATTATTCTATAGAAAGAGATAGTATGAATTTTGGTGGATCACATACAACCGGTAGCTCTAGAATTATAGAGGATAGTATTGGAGAAGTTGGTACTGGAGATATTTCAGGAACGAATTATAAAATTAATTCAGGATATCAACAGTCAAACGTTATATCGTCTTCTGATTCTGGTTCAAGTGGTTCGAATAATACTTCATCATCATTAGGTAGTCATCGTGGATCAGTGAATGTGTTAAATTTCCAAGCAAATCCAATAAATGAAAGTATAAATTTGACCTGGCAATATCCTTTTCAGGCAAATATTGATTCTGTAAGAATTATTAGATCGACCAAGTTTTTCCCGACGAATCTAGAAGAGGGTGAAATTATTTTTGAAGGTAATTCAAATAGTATTATTGATAATAATGTTAAAAAAGGTATTACTTATTACTACGCTATTTTTGCCAAGAATTCCTCAGGTATTTATTCTTCTGGAGTATTGGCACAATCACTTTTACCAAAAAATAAAAATAATGAAGTAAACTTAAATAGTAATCAAATCTTCGATAGTATTCCTTCGGCAATAGATGTTAATCCTATTATTAAAAAATTATCATTTATCGATTTTGATTTTTTCCAGGATAGTATTTCTATTAGTAATGCTAGAGATATAATTCCAATCGATGGAAGTAAGCCACTTACTATATCTTTAGATTATAAGAAGGTTCCAGAGACACTCAAAACAATTGCGATTTCAATATCAGATGTCGATAATCCTAATAAGATTTTTACCTTTTTACTAAGAGTAAATAAAGATAAGACTGCTTATGAGGCAACTATAGGATCATTAGGTAAAAATGGAGAATATAAGATTAATGCAATAGTACTTGATTATAAAAATCAAAGCCTAAGACGATTCAACGGTGTACTTAAAGCATCAGTATTTGATTCCGCAGGTAGTATAATTGAAAAAAATAATTTTGATTTAAATATAAATTATAAACTAGTTGCTATAATTGTTGTTATTCTTGCGCTATCTATAACGATTGGAATTTTTGTATATAGAAAACATAATGAAAATATTAGAAATAGAAATATATTTATTTCTATAATTTTGATTTTGTCGTTTATTTTTACTCCATTCGCACAAGCAGCAATAAATAAGCAAATTAATTATCAAGGTAGATTAACAAATAGTTCAAATACCGCAGTTAGTGATGGCAGTTATTCAATGGTGTTTAAACTATATACTACATCTACTGGAGGTTCTCCAATATGGACTGAAACATTAAATGGAGGTAATAAAGTACAAGTCACAAATGGTTTGTTCAGTGTTATGTTGGGAGCCGTTGATACACTATCTAGTGTTGATTTTAACCAAACCCTCTACCTAGGAGTTGATATAGAAGGTGATGGAGAAATGTCACCAAGAAAAATTATAGGTGCTGTACCGTCTGCATTCGTAGCTGATACTCTAGACGGATTAGATAGTACTCAATTTTTGAGGTCTGATGCTGGTAGTGTTAGTTCAGGTTATTTTATTGCAACTACCACATCATCATCTGTATTCCCATATGCTAGTACGACTGCTATATCTGCAAGTACAATATGTATATCTAGTGATTGTAGAACAATGTGGCCGTCTTCTGGTGGTACAGGTGGTGGAACTTGGTCAACAACAACATCAAGTGTTGTCGGACAATTTATAAACTATTCAAATAATAACAGTGACATTATTTCAATTGGTAGCAATTCAACTACTTCAGCAAAATTCTATTTTGATCCAAACAGTCAAACAGCTTCTCTAGGAGGAAGAGTTACATTAATGTATGCATCTTCTACTGCTCAAACTATATCAGGAAGTTTATATTTAAATACTCTAAACGGCCCTCTACAAGCAAACAATGGATTAGTAACTGCTACTACATCT
>CAZVQB010000007.1:0-13199 GCA_964629235.1 uncultured Candidatus Saccharibacteria bacterium
GAAAAAGAAGCGAAGGATTTATTTAAAAACAATCCATATAAAATAGAATTGATTGAAGAAATAGTTAAAAAAGGTGAAAAGATTACACTTTATACTTGTGGTAATTTCACTGATCTTTGCCGTGGTGGACATTGTGAGAACCCTGCAAAAGAAATTCCGAGTGATTCTTTTAAACTGAGTAGAGTTGCAGGTGCATATTGGAGAGGCGATGAGAATAATAAAATGCTAACTAGAATCTATGGTCTGGCTTTCCCTACAAAACTTGAACTTGATGATTATGAAGCAAAGAAGATAGAAGCTGGCAAAAGAGATCATAGAAAATTAGGAAAAGAATTGGACCTTTTTACAATATCTGAATTGGTCGGTGGTGGTTTACCACTTTTTACACCTAAAGGATCTGTACTTAGAGATGTGCTTGGATCATACTCACAAGAATTGCAGGGCAAGCACGGTTTTGAACGTGTTTGGACTCCACATATGGCGAGAGTAGAACTTTATAAACATTCAGGACATTATGATAAATATCCAGAGAGATTTGAAGTTACTAGTGCTGAGAGTACAGACGTCTTCATGTTGAAGCCGATGAACTGCCCTCACCATGCACAACTATTCGCTAGAAAACCTTGGAGTTATCGAGAATTACCAGTTCGATACATGGAAAACACTACAAACTACAGAGACGAGAAGCATGGAGAATTGCATGGACTTTCAAGAGTTAGATCACTATCTCAAGATGATGGACACGTATTCTGCCAAGAAACTCATATAGAAGATGAGATTAGAAATATAATTAACATGATAAAAGAATTGTATTCTGCTCTTGGTTTGACATATCGTGTTCGACTTTCTTTTAGAGATGATTCAGATAAGTTCTTGGGTAATAAAGAAATGTGGAAGCGTGCAGAAGATACCATATCAAGAGTTGCAAGAGAAGAAAATCTCGAGACAATTTCAGGTACTGGCGAGGCTGCATTTTATGGTCCAAAACTAGACTATTTGGTAACTGATGCTCTTGGACGAGAATGGCAATGTGCAACTATTCAACTTGATTTCGTACAACCTGAAAGATTCGGATTATCATATACTGACGCTGATGGTAAAGAGAAACAGCCAGTTATGATTCACAAAGCATTACTTGGTTCACTTGAAAGATTTATTTCAATTTATATTGAACATACTGCAGGCAACTTCCCTCTTTGGCTTTCTCCAGTTCAAGTAAGTATCATTCCAGTTGGTGAAGCACATCATGCAAAGGCCGTAGAGATATATGACCGATTGAAAGCACGTATGATCAGAGCTGAAATAGATCTTACTGATGTAGGCTTCGGTAAAAAGATTCGAGAAGCAAAAGTAAATCGTGCTCCTTACTTTATTGTAATCGGTGACAAAGATATTGCAGCTAAAAAAGTAACTCTAGAAAGTAGAGACGCTGGACAGATTGGTCAGCTGACTGAAGATGAAGTGATAGAAAAGATTGTTAAAGAAAATACAGAGAGAAGATAACAAAATAAAATCCCCTTTCGGGGATTTTATTTTATTTATATCTTTTTACTATTGAAGACTAGGTACATAATCATAAATAGTAGTACCACTATAACCATTACTGCAACCCAACCCCATGGAACATCTGCGTAAGTTGAAAGAGATATTTTCTGATCATTTGTCTTTTTTTCTGTTTCTTTCTTTACAACTTCTGTAGTAGTTGTCTTTTTTGCTGGAACCTCAACATATTTAATAATTGTTTTTGGTGTAGATACAACCGGAGTAGTAACTACAGGTGGAGTATAACTTGGGTAAGTATTTTGATATTGATTGTTATAATATGGGTTTATAGGTACACCAATAGTGATAGTATTTGAACAAACTCTGGTTATACTTTGATTACCTGATCTAACTGTAACAGTAGCATTTTTAACACCTGGTGAATTGTAGAAAATATCTAACGTTCTATTGTATCCATACACACTATCACTTCCATACCATGAGAATGAATAATTACCATTACCACCAGAAGGCAAAGCTGTCCAAGAGACTCTAGTTCCTACTGGAGCGAAAGGTGTATTAACTGAACAAGATACAGTTAACGGTATATTGTAGTTATTATAGTTGTAGTTGTTGTAATTATAATTGTAATCGTAGTTATTATAATTATTGTTGTAGTAATAATCATAATTATTATAATTGTTATAATTATAGTAATCATTATTATTGTTATTTATATCTGAGCCATAGACTTGAACTGTATTACAGTTTCTTGTAATACTTTGACCTCCAGATGTAACAGTTATAGACGCTGATTTAACTCCAGAAGTATTGTACTCTTTGTCTATATTTGATCCATAACCAGAAAGACCATTTGTTCCTCTCCAAGTAATATAATAATCATTGTTACCTCCAAAAGCAGATGCTCTCCAAGTAACATTTTCACCAGTTGCAGCAGTCATTGTATTTGGATAACAACTTGCATCTAGATTGACGTAAGTCTCAGCCTTAGCAAATAGTGGTAATAGCGTAAAAACCGCTATAAATATAGCTAGGATATACCACTTTTTATTACCATGAATTATGTTTTTCATATGTCTATATTCTATATTAAATTATACTATATGTCAATAGACAGATATATAACCACAATTCTTAGATATTCTCTGTCCTCCGTCAATAACAGTCACACTTACTGTCTTTGATCCAGGAGTATTGTACTGCAGAGATGCGCTAGAACCATTACTATATATACCATCATTACCAAACCATGAGTATTGATAGTTACCATTACCTCCATAGGCAGAAGCTGTCCATGTTATAAGACTTCCAACTCTAACATTTGAATATGAAGGATAGCATGTTACTTGTAATGGTTGACTTGGTCTATAATAGTTATAATCGTAATTATAATTATTGTAATAGTTATAGACTGGAGTTACTGGATATTGATTACCATAATCATGTACCAAGACACTACTACAATTCCTAGTGATTGTTTGATTGCCCGACGTCACAGTAACTGAAGCTGTTTTACTTCCTTCTGAATAATACCTCATCGTTGCTGATGATCCTGTACTAGAAAAACCATTTGATCCAGACCAAGTCACATAATAATTTCCATTACCACCATAGACTGATGCATTCCAAACGACTATATCTCCCACATACGCTTCAGTGACAGAAGAATAGCAAGATACTCCAAGTGGTTCATAGACCGGTGGATAATAGCTCGGTGAATTGTGATCTCTATGACGATTATCATAATCATCATAAACATATATAGGAGTAGCGTATACCGGTTGTCGACTTGGTCTTCTATTTGACCTTGATCTACTATCTTTATCGTATTCATTTCGATCATTATTATTTCTACGATTATAACTATCAGCAGCGTAGATATTTATTGGAAACAAAATTATTAAACCGAGGATTATGACTAGGTATTTCTTCATATATTTTATTTATCAAAAATACTAATAACTATATATCAATCGTAGCTTTCTTTGCATTTGATTGAATAAACATCTTTCTACTTGGGACATCTGTACCCATCAACATATCAAACACTTTGTCTGCATCTTGTGCATCATCTATATTTACCTGACGCAATATTCTATGTTCTGGGTCCATAGTTGTCTCCCATAGCTCATCTGCATTCATTTCTCCTAGACCCTTATATCTCTGTATAGAGATTTTAGCTTTCTTTGCATTTGTTTCTTCTTCTATTTCCTCTGTCCCCTCTTCAGCAGTATTTTGAACATCGGTATTCTCGATATCATTCATTTCACCAATTTCTTTTCCAAGTACTTTATTCTTTTCTTCTTCAGAATAGAAATACATTATCTCTTTACCCTTTTTAACTTTATATAGTGGTGGTTGAGCAATATAAACATATCCTCCTTCGATTAACGGTTTGAAATATCTATAAAGCAAAGTGAGTATAAGCGTGCGGATATGCGCTCCGTCAACATCGGCATCGGTTGCTAGTATGATCTTGTGATATCTCAATTTTGAAATATCGAAAGTATCACCAATTGCAGTACCAAAAGCCAAAACAAGATTCTTTATCTGTTCAGAGCCAAGCATTCTATCTAGTCTTGCTCTTTCAATATTTAGAATCTTTCCTCTCAAAGGCAAGATGGCTTGTGTTCTTCGATCACGTCCTGTCTTTGCAGTACCTCCCGCTGAATCTCCCTCTACGATAAATAGTTCAGATTCAGAAGCAACATTTGTCTGACAATCGGCTAGTTTCCCAGGAAGTGTCATACCTTCTAGAGCACCTTTTCTAAGTACACTATCTTTAGCGGCTTTAGCAGCCTTTCGAGCCTTCATAGCTAGAATAACTTTCATCACTATAGCTTTTGCATCATCAGGATTTTCTTCTAGGAATGCAGCGAAGGCTTCACCAAACACTGTAGATACAGCACTTTGTGCTTCTACTGAACCAAGCTTTGCTTTTGTTTGACCTTCGAACTGTATTTCTCTTAGTTTAACCGAAATAACAACAGTAAGACCTTCAAGTGCATCATCTCCAGTAAAACTATCTTCACCGTCTTTTGTTAGATTGTTCTTTTTTGCATAAGAATTAAGAGAACGTGTAAGAGCGGTTTTGAAACCTGTAACATGAGTACCATGTTCTGGGTTATAAATATTGTTTGCAAAAGCTAGTATACGAGCGGAGATATCGTCTGCATATTGCAAAGCAATTTCAACTGATTCAACTCCTTCCACTTTCTTTTCTACATAAAAAATATTTTTATGTATTGGTTTTAATATTTGATTGTTGAATTTAACAAGAGAAGTAAGACCATTTTCAAAAAAGAATGTTTGTGAAGGGACTTGAAGATTGAGCTTGCTTACATAAGTTACTTCTGGATCGATCACTAAATCCTTTGCTTCTCTGGCGTCAATAACAGTGATTCTTAATCCTTTTACAAGATATGCTTGTTGTCTTAGTGAGTTTACAACTCTATTGAAATCAAATTTAATTTCTTTAAAGATTATTACATCAGGCTCGAAAGCAACTATAGTTCCTCTTTCTTTTGTTTTACCAACTTTTTTAACAGCGTACTTTTTCTTACCTTGAGAATATTCTTGAGTATAAATATCTCCATCCTTATGGACCCAAACTTGAGTATAAACTGAAAGAGCATTCACCACTGAAGCACCCACTCCGTGTAGACCTCCTGAGACCTTGTATCCACTTTCATCTCCTCCGAATTTACCTCCGGCATGCAAAACTGTCATAATAGTTTCTAGAGCAGAAACCTTTGTTGTCTTGTGAACATCGACTGGAATACCTCTACCATTATCAGTAACTCTTATGCGGTTGTTAGGCAAAAGTGCAACTTCAATATGATCAGCAAAACCACCCATCGCTTCGTCTCGTGAGTTATCGAAAATTTCTGTAATCAGGTGGTGAAGACCGTCTGGTCCTGTAGTACCGATATACATTCCGGGACGCTTTCGAACTGGCTCAAGTCCTTCCAAGACTTGGATCGAATCTGCACCATAATTGTCTTTATTTTTTTCTGGATCTTTTGCCATATTTTTGTATATTAATACACAAATTATAGCAAATTTTAGCTAGTTTAAACCATTGACAAAGACTATAAAAGTTATAGTATTTCTGAAGTTGTCTGAATAATTTCTGTGACTGTGGTTGGGCAGCAGATATATTCAGAAATTACATACTAGTGATGCTGATCACATTATCTTTGCTATTATGGAGCCTCTCCTTGTGGAGGGGCTTTTTATTTATCTGACTTCTAGGCCTTCTTTTTTTAGAGCATCGTATAACTTACTCATTAATTTATTCACTTCCTCATCCGTTAATGTCCTATCCTTTGATTGAAAAATTAGATTATAGGTCAATGATCTCCTACCATCTTTATCAAAACGATCTGTCTCTGTTGGTCCTTTAACTAAAAATTCACTGAAAAGTATATCGTTATCAATAGTTTTTTGGAGAACATTCAATTTTAAATCGATAACATCTCTGTCTTGCGGAATAAAGAATGAAATATCTCTTGATATAAAAGGAAAAGCTGAAAAAGGTACGAATTGAACCCTAGTTCCCTTTTTAATATCAATTAGTGAGATATCCAGGTCTTTCTTAATATTTTCCAACACTTGATCAAGATTTATTTCCATAGCGCCGTCTATATGATTTGTCTTACCGATATGCTTTCCACCTAGAGATATTATTCCTCCAGTATCATCTACGGTACAGAGAATTTGTGCATCCAATTCTAATTCTTTCAAAATCTCATCTCTTACTGCTTTTATTTTTTCCTTTTCTTTTTCTAATTTCTTTTTAATATTTTTAATTACAACAAATAATGATGTGTGTTCTCCATTTTTATCAAATACCTTTCCAATCTCAAAAATTCTTATTTCATCCAAACCAAGGAGAACTGCATTCTTTACAGCTAAATCGACGGAATTTAATACATTTGATGATAAGCTGGTTCTTAAAAAACCCTTATCAGAAGCCATTGGATAACTAACCTCTATATCACCTTTGTTTGTAAAAGATCTTGTGATAATTTCAGAGAAACCTTTATTTACCAAAAGATCTTTTATCTTTTCTATCAAAATATATTCTCTTGAAGATGAGTCTTTATTCTTAAGTTTTGGAGTTATGCTTTTTATTTTATCCAAACCTTCTATTCTTCCTATTTCATCGACAATATCTTCTGGTATAACCAGATCAAGTCTTTCAAATGGAGGGGTGATAGTATATATAGAATCGTTCACATCAACATTACAACCTAGTATCTTTAGTATTTCTAAAACTCTAGTTTCTTTTATTGAGTAACTTAAAATTGATTCGATATTAAAATGAGAGATTTTTACTGACCATTTAGTTGGTAAGGAGTTATAAATATCTCTAAATAATAATATTTTCATATCTTTAAATATAATATTACCTATCTCAATAAATCTTGAAATTCCTTTTTCTGTTAGGTGTGAAGTGATTTCATTCTCATATCTTTTTGAAGAATCATTTCTAATGCCAACCTCTATTGATGTTTTTCTAATATAAACTGGGTTGAAATTTGAAGATATAAGAGTAATATTTTTTGTATTTATATCAACTTCTGCTCTCTTGCCTCCTTTAATACCTGCAATGTCTAGTGCTCCAGCATCGTCTGACAAGACCACATGGTGAGGTTTTAGCGATACAATCTTACCTCCAAGAATTTCAATTTGTTCATTTTCTTTTGCATAACGAACAGTTACTTTACTTTTTAATTTATCCTTATCAAAAGCATGAACCGGTTGACCACTATCGAACATAACGTAATTTGTAATATCAACAATCGCATTTATTGATCTTGATCCGATCGATTCTAATCTGGATTTTAACCAAAGTGGTGATTCAATATTTTTAATATTTTCTATACTAATATCTGAATATCTATTACATACATTAACTTCAATTTTTTCGTTTGAGTCTATTATTTTTTCTGGCAAAATATTTTCCTTTTCTTTGAATGTAGAACCCAGAATTGCACACAAATCATAAGCAACGCCTCTATGAGAAAGCATATAATGCGCTCTATCAGGCAAAACTTTTATATCAAAAATAGTATCATTTATTTTTTTTCCATCTTTTCCAATTGTCTCTACTTTTTGACAATCTTCAACTTCGCAAGATTTTAATGTCAAAGTCTCTATGATTTTTTCATCATCTGGAAGTGTTTCTTCTATATAATCTTGTAACCAACTCTTTAGTACTTTCATATTAAAATTGATTTATAAATCTCAAATCACCATCAAAAAACATTCTTACATCAGGAATATTGTTTTGTCGCATTACAAGACGATCAATACCAAAACCAAAAGCAAAACCTTTCCAGATATCTGAATCTATACCAGCAGATTTTAAAACATTTGGATGCACCATGCCTGCTCCTCCCATTTCGAGCCATTTACCATTAAATAACATATCAACTTCTACGCCTGGTTCAACGAATGGAAAGAAACTTGGTCGGAAACGTATAACAACATCATTTCCATAAAGTCTCTTTAGGAAATGCTCTATAGTGCCTTTCAAATGACTCATAGATACATCTTTATCAACGTATAGAGCCTCAATTTGAGTGAATTGAGCCTCGTGAGTCGCATCTGTAGCTTCATTCCTAAAAACCTTACCAGGAACGATAATAGCGCATGGTAGATTGTCTTTATTCTTTTCCAAATATCTAGCTTGGACAGGAGAAGTATGAGTTCGCATTACTTTTCTCTCTTTACTATTCTTAATCCAAAAAGTATCTTGCATGTCTCTTGCAGGATGATCACTCGGAATATTTAGAGCGTCGAAGTTGTATTTCTCCAACTCCAATTCTGGGCCTGATGCAACAATGAAGCCCATTTCAGCAAATATTTGGACTACTTCTCTTATGAACTGAGTTAATGGGTGTAAATGCCCTTTCATCTCTATACTCTATCAAAAAAAGTGTATTGATGCTACAACTGTTTTACTTTATTTGATTTAACATTGCACGAGTCTTTGGACCAACATAACCATAACCAGGATCATTCTCAAGAGCAATGTTATACTGTATTTGATACTTTCTAACTGCTTTTTCAGTTAAATTACCAAAATATCCAGTAATTAGTCCTTCCGGGTAAATATTTTTATCTTTTGATAGAATCTCCTGTAATTTTCTAACTTCTTCACCAGCCGAACCCTTACCTAAACTTCTTCTAAACAAATAATTGGTCCTATTTTGTGAAATGCTGTTATCCATATTTTTAACAGATGTATATTGTTCTTTAAGATCCTGTGCCAATTTTACATTTCCTGATTTTATAAGACTTGCAATCTTTCTTGCTAGACTTGTACTTTTTGTTCTGTTTGAACTATCAGAAGAAGAATCTGAGGATGAATTAGAAGAAGTATTTATCACCAGATCTTTATTCGTAGATAGATTTACTGCGGGAGTAAAGTTTGAAAGAGCATTATTTGATGAATCAGATATTGTTCCTGATATTGTTTTTACATTTAAGTCTGAACTTGTATCTCCAGATTGAACTGTATAATCACAACTACCAGAGTTAGAATTAGAAATTGTAAACGTACATGTTCTGTCTGTATCGCCAGTCTCCAAAGTTACTGTTACTGAACCAGTAGAGGTTACATTTTCTGAAAAAGTGACATCAATATCTACAATGTCACCAATCGTATAGGTTCCATTCGCTTTATCAGAAGAGATGTTTGTTATTGTTGGTGCAGTAGTATCTAACTGCTCGCTAACTGAGAATGTGTGTGTTGAATATGTACCTGTATATGTAAAAGTAATTTTACCTGAACTATCCGATGTACATACTCCTGAAGTACAACTTGAACCAGTAATATTTGTCCCGACCACACCATCCAGACTTACTGAATAATTTTTATTCGCTTCCAAATCTCCAATAACATGAACAGTATTTGTTAGAGCCGTTGTACTTGAAGTTTCAGTCCAAGTCTTTTGTCTAGTTCCAGAATTTTGCCAATTCGATATTCTAATATCAAGCCATTGTGTATAGTCTGTACCAGGCAATGACACCGACATATCTGCTGTACCATTTGAAGAAGTGGCTGTTATTGATCTCCATTTTTCATCACCATAAACTCTGATTGATGATGAAGTGGCGAGTTGATGTGTACCCATGGTATAACTTGGTTGATATTCGAATGCTCCGGAATCCGGACCACCATACCTAGGGTTTCCCAAAAGATCGTATGGCAATAGACTATAGAAAGATGAAGTGGTGGTAGCAGTATCTATTACCATAGAGGTTGAAGTCAGTGAGTAATCACCATTACCAGTATTTGCCCCAGTCTCTTGGGACAAATCGCTTTTAAAGCCAGGTAAATAAAACGCACCACCGGTTGAGATTTGTCTTCCAGAAAATAAACCATTAAAGTCTCCTCCGAAACTATTTTTAAGTGATCTATCTCCTACAGTTCCAACACCATAAACTATTGGCCAGTTACCTGTTCTAGCACCATCACCACCTCCTGCTCCTGTGAAAGTATCTGTTTTTAATCCTTGGTCAAGGAAGATGTTAAATTTAGTTGAATAATTTAATTTTGGAATTCTTACACTTCCGGAAGAGTTATAAGCAAACTGCTGTCTACCACCGACTAATGTATTGTGCCATAACAAAAAATTAGTTGTAGTTGCACCATTATCATTACCGGCAGATATATCCATAGTTCCCTGAGCATCACCTGCAACTCTTTCAAATAAATTTTGTATTATTGCAATACCAGTAGTAGTTGAAGTTGATGACCATACTACAGCAGTAGACATATTAAACAAAGTGTTAAAGGCGAAAATAGCATTTGTACTTGATGCCATACCACCGGTAACTACTTCCACATCACCTGTTTCAATGAAATTCGCCCCAGTAACACCTTTATTACCCAAAATATTATAAAACTGTGCAGTTATATTTGATGAAGAGGTGTTACCTCTTACCAAGGCCCACGGCGCTCTTTGTCCCGCAGCATAAGATGAGAATCCTGTTGCAAATGAAGTGATAGAATTCTGAGTTCCATACAATGTTCTCCAAGAAAATATAGGTGAAGAAGTTGTAGCATTAATTGTATTATCATGTAACCACATTACATCTCCTGCGGTTCTACCTGTAAGTCCACCACCTGAACCGACACTAGGACTTAATGTAACACCTTGTATTTTTAGACGTGTTGCTTTTAAAGCACTACCCGATCCCGAACTAATTTTTGTATTTGCTTTTGCTGCTGTAGATGCTGGTCTAACTATGAGCCATGTATCCATAGTTGTTCCAAGGTCAGACGATGGTACTGTACCTGGAAAAGGATGATTACCTTCTGCTAGCAAAATTACACCTCCGCCAGCATTATTCCTTGTTGGAACACCGTTTGAATTATGATAAGTCTTTAAAGCTGCTCCCGCTGCTCCTATAGTAAGAAAAGGATTTCCTGCTTCTGCTAACGTTTGTGATGAATAAACTGCACCAGTTGCATCATTTCCAGTAGATCTGTTTACATAAGCATATCCAATACCATATGTACCTGCTTTATCATTTAGTTGACTCAAAGTTCCTAATCTTTCATCAGGTTGAGCATATCCATCACCACCAACTGCACTATTTAGTATAGATGTTTCATCACCGACCCATGGATAAGCAATGAAGTTAACATCGATAACTTCTGCTTGATTCAATACATCAATATCCATTGTTGCTGCGTAAACTAGAACAGGATTAGTATCTCCAGTTCTTGTTGTTAATGTCATGTCTGTGGTGGTTGCTCTTGATGTATGACCACTTTGATCAGAAGCGCTGAAAGCAACCGCAGCAACTGGTTTAGAATTTTGTCCAAATCTATGAAAAGCTACTGCTTCAACAAGAAAATCTGATGTTACTCTCTCATATCCTGGCCAAGCCCATCTACCAATTACTTTGGGATAATTTAATGTTGAATTATTAGTTACATTCAGATTTGTTACGGCATTATTATAATTATTGGTTCCTCCACTACCACTATCTTTATAAAATGTATTTGGTATTGAGACTGTTACATCAGTACCAGACTTTCCTACACCAGCTTCATCATCAGCATAAATATAATCAGATAAAGCAACTTTAATTGTCAAAATACCTCCAGATACTGATTCATCAAAAATACTTCTATTTGTAATGGTATTAGTCGGATAAGCCTTTCTCACTGACTTTGTACCATAGACTGTTCTTGTTATTGTTCCAAGTACACCAGAAGAATTGTAACCTTGTGAAGTTACTGTAAATATCACTTTGGCTCCACTTGGATCATTGTCTGTTGTACTTGCGAAAGCATCTTCCACGAAACCATAATTTGGAGTACCTCCGGTACTAAAACCTTCTATATCAAGCTCGGCGTACCACCCATCATTTGTAATTCTGACTCCAGTTATATCGCCAGTTGCCGCGAAAACACTATCCCTAGGAATTAAGATAATAATTAAAACTAAAAAAACAAAAACAAAAAAAGTCTTGTTAATTTTATTCATGTATACATGATATCATGTTGCACAATACAAAAGCTAGAATAAATTGGAGCCACCTCTCGGATTCGAACCGAGGACCTTCACTTTACAAAAGTGTTGCTCTACCAACTGAGCTAAGGTGGCAATATTTTATTTTTTCAATTCAACCTCTTCTAAAGAAGTAGTTGATATACTTTTCAGATAAAAAGAGGAACCACCATTTCTATTGATTTCTCCTCTTCCTCTGACCATATCGATAACCTTCTTTGAAGGTGCATGGGCATGAGCTTTCTTGTATGCCCATATATAAGCATTTCTTGCCCATGTAAGAATATGATACGCAATCCATTGAACAAGTGCAAGTGCACTTTTGCGATTTATATAAGAAATGAACTTTTTTGTATTGTAATAATATTCACGAACTTTATGATTTGTTTTATCTGAAATTCTTGAAATCCAGGATTTTTTACCTGAACGGATTTCCGCCATTTTTACTCCGATCATTCCTAATATTCCTAAAAAAGATATATAGAATGAAATAATAGATGTATCGAAAAAAATTGACATAATATACTATTTCTCCAAGACTGCGAATCTATTGAATCTTGCAATAGCGATTTTCTCACCAAACTTTTGTCCAGCAGACAAAATCAAAGCCTCTATAGTAACATCAGGATTTTTGATGAAAGGCTGGTTCAAAAGAACCATTTCTCCAAAATATGTTGCGAGCTTGCCTTCTAGAATCTTCTCTTCCATTTCCTTTGGAACCTTTTTACCACTATCAGCAATTTCTTTTAGAAATACCTCTTTTGCAGTATTTTTGTCTGCATCAGTAATCTCATCCTTATCTAGAAATTTCGGATTTGAAGCTGTTACATGCATAGCAATGTCTCTTGCTAATGCTTTAAATTCTTCATTTCCTGACACAAAGTCTGTCTCACAAACAAGTTCTACTAGTGAAGCCACTCTTCCAGTTGAATGAACATAAGCTTGTACTATACCAGCTCCGAATGTTCTATCACTCTTCTTAGCTGCAATTTCTCCACTCTTCTTTCGGAGAATGACTCGCGCCTTCTCTATATCTCCACCCGCTTCCTCCAATGCTTTTTTACATTGCATTACAGAAATACCAGTTGAATCTCTTAATTCCTTGATTTGTTCAGTTGTGATCATATTATTTTATTAGATTAACTAAAAAATACTAAA